>JBKPCQ010000346.1:0-6830 GCA_046727455.1 Actinomycetota bacterium
GGCGACGGGGTCGGCGAGATCAAGCGGATGTACGTCCGGCCGGCGTACCGGGGCCAGGGCCTGTCCCGGCTGATCCTCGCCGCGCTCGAAGAGCTGGCGGTGCATCGCGGGTACCACACGCTGCGCCTGGAGACCGGGTACTTCCCGCCCGCGCTCGGCCTCTACCAGGGCGCCGGGTACCAGCCGATCCCGCTGTTCGGCCAGTACGTCGGCAACCCGCGGAGCCTCTGCTTCGAGAAGTCCCTGACCGCCGTCGAGGTGCACCCGGCATAAGCCGCGCAGCCTGTCGGAGCGGCGCGACGAGGGAAGACGTCGCCTGGGGAGCCTCGGTGCCGCGCGAGCGGAGCGAGCGCCGACATCTCAGCGCGCCGAGGCGGGCGGCGTCTGGACTGAGGAGCGGCGCGACGAGGGAAGACGTCGCCTGGGGAGCCTCGGTGCCGGGTGAGCGGAGCGAGCGCCGACATCTCAGCGCGCCGACATCTCAGCCGGCGTTCGTCAGCCGCCGACGGCGACCTGGGGCACCTCGGTCTCCTCCGCAGGGCCAGCCGCCCGCCCTGCCTTCCCGCGCACCAGCAGGACGGACAGCGCGCCGACGGCGAGTACCGCGATCGGCAGCCACAGCGTTACCCGCATCGCGTTGACGAAGCCCTCGCCGAAGACCCGCGCGGCCAGCTCCTTGACCTGCTCGGGGGTACCCGGAGGCAGCGTATTTCCGCCGGCCGCGTTGCCGACGTCGAGGTTGCCGGCGGCGACGTCGTGGAACTTCGCGACGAACACCGCGCGCTGTGCCGGGGGCAGCCCCGCGCTCTCTGTCACGGCGGCCGCGGGCAGCTTCACCGAAAGCTGTGCCTGCAGCAGCGCGCCGACGGCCGCGAAGCCCAGTACGCCACCGAGCTGCCGGGTGGTGTTGATGAACCCGGACGCCGCGCCGGCCATCTGCGGCTGGACGTTGAGCATCGCGACGGTCTGCAGGGGGGCGAACGTCATCCCCATGCCGAAGCCGGCCACGATCAACCCGGGCAGCAGGTGCCAGCGGCTCACTCCCAGATGCGCCGACGCGATCAGGATCCCCATGCCGGTCGAGAACAGGCTCAGCCCGACGAACAGGATCCACTTGCCACCGACCCGGTCGGACATCCGGCCGGCGACCGGCGCGACGAACATCGAGATCAGCGACATCGGGGCGGTGGTCAGGCCGGCCTGCAACGCGGACAGGCCGAGCACCGACTGCAGGAAGATGGTCAGCGGGAGGAACAGGCCGAACATGCCGAAGGCGATCGACATCACGACGTAGTTCATGATCGAGTAGTTGCGGTCGCGGAAGATCTGGAACGGGATCAGCGGCTCCCGGTTGCGCTGCGCCCACTGCTGGAGGAAGAACACGATCATGACGGCCGCGCCGGCGCCGATCAGCTCGGGGATCGTGATCGGTCCCCATACCTTGCCCCAGTCGTGCGACTGCCCCTCGATCAGCCCGAACGTGACCAGGAACAGCCCGGCCGTCGCGAGCACCGTGCCGGTCCAGTCCAGCCGGTGCCTGCGGTTGAGCTTGATGCTGGGCATGACGATCGCCGCGGCCACCAGCGCGACCGCGCCGACCGGCACGTTCACGAAGAAGATCCAGCGCCAGCCGAAGTCGGTGACCAGCCAGCCGCCGACCACCGGGCCGGCGATCGTGGCGACGCCGGCCGTGGCACCCCAGATGCCGAACGCCGCGCCGCGCTTGTCCGGCGGGAAGATGATCGTCAGCACGGACAGGGTCTGCGGGGTCAGCAGCGCGCCGCCGACCCCCTGGACGATCCGGAAGACGATGAGCTGGGTCGGGTTCTGGGCGAAGCCGCAGGCCGCCGAGGCCAGCGTGAAGATCACCATGCCGACGACGAAGAGCAGCTTGGGGCCGTACAGGTCGCCCAGGCGGCCGGCCGGGATCAGCAGGACGGCGTAGGCCAGGACGTACGAGTTGAGGATCCAGAGGATGTCCGACAGCGACGCGTGCAGCTTGTCGCTGATCGCCGGGATCGCGATGTTCACGATCGTCGTGTCCAACAGGATCATGAAGAAGCCCAGGCACAGGACTGCCAGCACCAGCCAGGGGCTGTGGCGCCGTTCGACCTGAACAGGTGGTGCGGTCATGAGCTGCCCCCTTGTCGTGGTGCCTTGAGCCTATTCATGTCGGTACCTCCGGCACGAGCCTTTCAGAGCAGGCCGAGCCGGACACGGACCTGCCGGACCCGGGTCCGGGCCTGGTCCCGGGCCCGCTCCGCGCCCTCCCGCAGGATGCCGCGGACCGCGCCGGGGTCGGCCCGCAGGTCGGCGTAGCGGGCCTGGATCGGTGCCAGGGTGGCCACCACGGTGTCGGCCACCGCCTCTTTCAGCTCCCGATAGGTCGAGAACGACCGGGCCAGCGCCGTCGGACTGGCGTCGACGCAGCCGGCGAGGATCTCCAGCAGGTTGGCCACGCCCGGCTGGCCGACCGGGTCGTACCGGATCTCCCGGCCACCGTCCGTTACCGCCCGCAGCACCTTGCGTCTCACCACCTCTGGAGGGTCTAGCAGGTAGAGGATCCCCGCGCCGTTGCCGTTGCTCTTACCCATCTTGGCGGACGGGTCTGACAATTCCCTGAGCCGAGCGGCGAAACCCGGGTTGACCGCCTTCGGCACCACGAACGTCGGCCCGTACCGGCCGTTGAACCGCACCGCCACATCCCGGGCAAGCTCGACGTGCTGGGCCTGGTCCTCGCCAACGGGTACCTCGTCGGTGTCGTGCAGCAAGATGTCCGCGGCCATCAGGGTCGGATAGGTGAGGAGGCTGAGCCGCACCTGTTGCTGCGTGGCCGCCTTCTCCTTGAACTGGATCATCCGGTGCGCCTCGCCGTAGCTGGTCGCGCACTCCAGCAGGTAGTGCAGCTCGGCGTGCTCGGCCACGTGCGACTGCACGTAGAACAGGCTGCGGTGGGGATCCACCCCGGCGGCGAGCAGCAGCGTCGCCACCTCGGTGGTCAGCTCGCGGAGCTGAGCCGGATCGTGCTCGACGGTCAGCGCGTGCAGGTCGACGACGAGGACCACCGAGTCGTAGTCGGACTGGCCGGCGACCGTCGGGCGGATCGCGCCCAGGAGGTTGCCGAGGTGCAGGTGGCCGGTCGGCTTGAAGCCGGAGAGTCGGCGGGACATGGGTCGCTCCTTCGCGGAAGGGCGGACACCCACGCCGGGCACACGGAAACGGCCGCCCGGGTGGGCGGCCGCGAATCGGGTACGCGGAGAACTGGGCCGCCCGTCAGGGGGCCCACCAGCCGAGGCTGGACGTGTTCCGCATGACTGCGAGGGTACCAGCACTCTGGCATGATCGGCTGGATGGAGAGCGCGGTGCGACGGATCGGGATCATGGGCGGGACCTTCGACCCGATCCACCATGGGCACCTGGTGGCGGCCAGCGAGGTGGCCGGCCGGTTCGGCCTCGACGAAGTGGTCTTCGTCCCGACCGGCCAGCCGTGGCAGAAAGCCGACACCCGGGTCAGCCCGGCCGAGGACCGGTATCTCATGACCGTCATCGCGACCGCGTCCAACCCGCGCTTCACCACCAGCCGGGTGGACATCGACCGGGGCGGGCCGACGTACACCATCGACACCCTGCGGGACCTGCGCAAGCAGTACGGCGACGCGGCGGAGCTGTACTTCATCACCGGCGCCGACGCGCTGGAGCGGATCCTGTCGTGGAAGGACGCCGACGAGATGTTCGAGCTGGCTCACTTCGTCGGCGTGACCCGGCCCGGCTTCGAACTCTCCGACGCGCACCTGCCGGAGGACGCGGTGTCGCTGGTGACGGTACCGGCCATGGCGATCTCGTCCACCGACTGCCGGGCGCGGGTCGCGGCCGGTCAGCCGGTCTGGTACCTGGTGCCCGACGGCGTGGTGCAGTACATCGCCAAGCGCCATCTGTACCGTTAGGTGGCGTTATCCGTAAGCGGCGCCAGCCGCGCGGCTGTGAGAGGCTGGGAAGCGGCACATCTGAAGCGGCACATCTGTAGAGCGCCGCCTTGCTGATCCAGCCCAGGTGCTGGCTCACGACGACGGAAGGAGTCCGGTGCCCGCATCCGAGCGCGCCATCGAGTTGGCGCTGGCCGCCGCACAGGCCGCAGCCGACAAGAAGGCGAACGACATCGTCATCCTCGACGTCGCCGACCAACTCGTGATCACTGACGCCTTCCTCCTCGCCTCGGCGCCCAACGAACGGCAGGTCCAGGCGATCGTGGACGCGATCGAGGAGCGGCTGCTCGGACTCCCGGAGAAGGCCAAGCCGGTACGCCGCGAGGGCGAGCGTGCCGGACGGTGGGTGCTGCTCGACTACGTCGACATCGTGGTCCACGTCCAGCACAGCGAGGAGCGCGAGTTCTACGCACTGGACCGGCTGTGGAAGGACTGCCCGACCATCCCGTTCGTCGACCGGGACCTGGTACCCGCCGAGCGCGACGCATCGTGAGCGAGCATCGGGGGAACTGCGGGCGCGCATCGTGAGTCGGCTGCTCGTCGTCCGGCACGGCCGTACCGGGTACAACGCGTCCCGGACCATCCAGGGCCAGCTCGACGTGGGGCTGGATGAGGTCGGCCGGGAGCAGGCCACGGCGATCGCGCCCCGGCTGGCCGCCCTGGCGCCGGAGGCGATCGTCACCAGCGACCTGCGGCGGGCCGCGGACAGCGCCGCACCGCTCGCGGAGCTGACCGGGCTGCCCGTCCGGCTCGACCCGCGGCTGCGCGAGCGCGACTTCGGCCAGTGGCAGGGCCTGCAGGGCGACGAGATCGCCGAGCGGTACCCGGAGGAGTACGCGCGCTGGCGGGCCGGCAAGGACGTGGCCGGCTGCGCCGTCGAGGAGCTGGACGACCTGGCGAAACGGGCGAGTGAAGCGCTGCGGGAGGCGGCCGATCTGGCGCCGGAGGGCACCGTGGTGGTCTTCTGCCACGGGGGTACCGCCAAGTACGGGCTGGCCGCGCTGCTCGGCTGGCCGGCTCCGGTACTGCCGTCGCTCGGGCCGCTGGGCAACTGCCGGTGGGCCGAGCTGCACCGGGACACCGTTCGTGGCTGGCAGCTTCGCGGGTACAACCTGGGGTGACCGGGAACCGGACCGCGTCCCGCCACGTCGGAGGAGTCATGGATATCCGTCACCGTGCCGCCGTCGGCCTGGTGTGCGTGGCGCTGGCCCTGGCGGGCTGCGCGAGAAGCCCGTCGGGATCCGGTTCGCATCCGGAAGGGGGCCCTTCGGCCACCACCCCGGCCGCGGCGCCCCCGGCGGAAAGCTCCCCGTCGGCGGCGTCACCACCGGCCGCCACACCACCCGCGACGTCACCGTCGGCGTCGCTCGCCGAGTTGGTCCTGACCGGGCAGGTGCAATCCGGCGTTGAGGCCGGATGCCTGATCCTCACCGACGCCGGCCGGGCCTATGAGCTCATCGGCGGCGACCCGGCGATCGTGAAGGCCGGCGCGCGGGTCCGGGTCGTCGGCCACCTCGCCGTCGGGATCATGAGCCACTGCATGCAGGGCCAGCCGTTCTCCGTCGACGAAGCGCACGCGCTGTGACGCGACCGGCACGGTCCGGACGAGCTATCGTGCCCGCATGTCCACCAGCACCGGCGAGGGCCGGAGCCGGCCGGTCGCCGTGGTCACCGACTCCACCGCCGGGCTGCCCGAGGAACAGGTCGCCGCGCACGACCTGACCGTCGTCCCGCTGACCATCACGATCGACAGCGCCTCCGGCCGTGAAGGGGTCGACGTGGCGCCGGAGGACGTGGCGAAGGCACTGGTCGCCCGGCGCAGCTCGGTCACCACGTCCCGGCCGTCGCCGGAGGAGTTCACGCGGGTGTACCGGCGCCTGCTCGACGAGGGGGCGGTCGGCATCGTGTCGGTACACCTGTCGGCGAAGCTGTCCGGCACGTGCGAGTCCGCCCGGCTGGCCGCGGCCGGGTACCCCGGCCGGATCCTCGTGGTCGACTCCCGGTCGACGGGAATGGGCCTCGGCTTCTGCGCGCTGGCGGCCAGCGGCTTCGCCGAGATCGGCCCGGCCGCCGCGGCGGCCCGTGCCGCCGCCGCGCGGACCACCACGCTGTTCTACGTGGACACCCTGGAGTACCTGCGCCGGGGTGGGCGCATCGGGGCGGCGTCGGCGCTGCTCGGTACCGCCCTGTCGGTCAAGCCGATCCTGCACATGGTCGAAGGCGAGATCGTGGTTCGGGACAAGGTCCGCACCGCCAGTCGTGCGCTGGCTCGGCTGGTCGACCTCGCGGTGGAGGCGGCCGGCGACGCCGAGGTCGAGCTGGGCGTCCACCACCTGGCCGCGCCGGAGCGGGCGGGAGAGTTGGTGGTACGCCTGCGGGAGCGCCTGGGCGATCGCATACGGGCGTGTTACCAGACCGAGATCGGGGCGGCCGTCGGCGCACATGTGGGCCCTGGCCTGGCGTCGGTCGTGGTGCATACCAGATCAACTGATTGATCGGTACGCCCGTCCACAGGCACCCTCACCGTCCACAGAGGCTGATCGGCGTCGAGCGGGGGATCGCGGTACCGGCCTAGCGTCCCCGCCGTGCGCAGACGCCAGGACAGGGATCCGGAGGTGGCCCGACGCTTCGCGCGGGTCTGGCCGTTCGCCGGACGGTCTCCGGACGGCAGCCGACCTCCCGACGGCGGCCGCACACCCGACGACGCCCCGTCGGGTGAGCCCCCGGCGCCTGGTGTCTGGCCGCCCGGGGCGGTCCCGTCCGCCCCGGCGGAGGCGCGGGCCGGCCCCCCGCGCCCCCCCCCCCCCCCCCGAGTGGTGGGGGCGCCCGCCCCCCCCGGCGGGGCCC
>JBKPCQ010000347.1:0-9642 GCA_046727455.1 Actinomycetota bacterium
GGGTGCGCCGCCGGGCTCGGACCGGGGCTGGCACTCGCCGCAACCGAGGCGCCAGGGGACGCGCTCGGCGACCCCTCCGGCGCGGCGTCGCCGGGCGCGTCGACGAACCGGGCGGCGCGCGGTGGGGCCGGGGTGCACGCAATGAGGAGGTACCCGGTGAGCAGGAGCAGGGCGTACCGGCGCCATCGCTCGCGCATCGCCGTAGCCTACCGGGCCCCTCTTCTTCTGGTCCCGCCCCTGACCCGAGGTACGGACCCCGGGTCCCGGTGGGCATGTCGCCGGGGGGGTTCGCCGTACGGTCGCCCTGCTGGGGGCGGAGCAAGGCAGGGTCAGGGGCGGGCGTCCGGAGGGGTGGTGAGGGTCAGGGCGTCGATCAGGTTGCTCACGTCGGCCGGGGTGAGCGAGCCGAGGCCGAGAACGAGCAACGGGCGCGAGCACACCTGGTGTCCGGTGGAGCGGGCGGTGCTGGTGAGTTGTTCGGTGGCCAGCACCTGGATGGGCAGGCCGGCACCGGCGCGGGCGACGAAGCGCAGCACGTCGGTGGTTGCGGGGTCGAGGAGGTGCAGGTTGTCGACCACGAGGAGCAGCGGTCCGGTACGGGCGAGGCGCCGGCACAGGTTCAGGACGGCGAGCCGTACCCCGGCCGGGCTGAAGTACTCCGCCTGCGGGGCGTCCAGGAAGGGCGCCCCGGACAGGATGGCGCGCTGCGGTTCGGGCAGCGGAGCCAGGTCCCGGTCGGAGATGGCGCTGAGCAGGTCGGCCAGGGCGTGGTACGGGTGGCCGGTGTGGGCCGAGTCGCCCCGGCATCGCATGATCCGGCGCGCCTCGGCCTGGACGGCGATGGCCGTGAGCATGGCGGTCGACCCCTCGGGCTCCGCGTTGCCCAGGAACAGCACGCTCCCCCCGCTGCGGAGCCAGCCGCCGGCCCGGTCGACGCGCCACTGGCGGTCATGAGGCTGCCGCTCGCTCATGAGAGAAGTGTGCGGGATGGAGGGGTACGGGAGACACGGGAGAACTACCGAGGGGTGTACGGAAATACTACGTACACTCAGCCGTTCGGCCAGGTACCCGTGACCTCCTCTCGCCAGGGCGGGTCGGCGCCCAGCCGTGCGCAGGTCAGGGCGGCGATGTGCTGGGCGTAGGCGAGGGCCTTCGTCAGCTCCGCCCCGGTCAGCCCGGCCAGCGCCGGCCGGGTGAGCCGCCCGGCCTCCTCCAGAGCCGTCAGCAGTCCGGACATGAACGCGTCCCCGGCGCCGACCGTGTCGACCACGGTGACCCGCTCACCGGGCAGGTCCACCGCGCCGTCCGGCCCCAGGGCGTACACGCCGTCCGCGCCCCGGGTCACCGCAACCAGGGTCGGGCCCATCTCCCGCCAGTCCCGGGCGATCGACTCGATCGACCCGCCGGGCGCGACCCAGCCGAGGTCCTCCGCGCTGGTCTTCACCACGTCGGCGAGCCCGAGCCAGCGCTCCAGCCGGGCTCGTACCCCGGCGTCGTCCCGGATCAGCGACGGCCGGATGTTGGGATCGAACGCGATCACCCGCCGGGGCCGCTCCCGCACGAGCAGCGCCTCCAGGGCGTCACCCATGGTCGGTACCGGCAGCGCGAACGAGCCGCTGACGTGCAGGCTCGCTCCGGGGTACAGCTCGTCGGGCAGTTCGTCGGCGCGCCACCCGCCGTCGGCGCAGCCGTCGATGTAGAAGTCGTACGCCGCCACCCCGGCCGCGTCGAGGCCCAGCACCGCGAGCGTGGTCGGTACGGTCGAGCGGACGGCCAGGTCGAGGCCGACCCGGGAGGCGCGCACGTGCTCGCGCAGCAGCCGGCCGAACCGGTCCGGGGCGAGCCGGGCGAGCAGCGCCACGTCGACGCCGAGGCGGCCGAGGCCGACGGCGATGTTCAGCGGGCCGCCGCCCGGGCGGGCCTGGTAGGCGTCGCCGGCCGGTACCAGGTCGATGAGCGCCTCACCACAGACGACGATCACGCCCTAGTCTCCATCGCCACGACCGATTCCCGCCAGCATGCCGGGTCCGCCACCGGCAGGCTGGACTCATGACGACGTACCAGATCCACGCCATCCCCCCGGCCGAGCTGGCCGGGATCCGCGCCGCCGGCCGGGACGTCGCCGGCAACGAGTTCCGGCCGCGCGTCGACCATACCGGCGACTCACCGTTGCGGTGCTGCCTGCGGCCGTCCCGGCCGGGGGAGGAGATCGCGCTGATCGCGTACCGGCCGGCGGGTACCGGCGGCGCCTACGCCGAGATCGGCCCGGTCTTCGTGCACGCGGAACCGTGCGAGGGCTACCCGGTCGACGGCGGGTGGCCGCCGGAGTTCCGGGACCGGCAGCAGGTGCTGCGCGCCTACGACGCGCGCGGCCGGATCGCGGACGCGATCCTCGTGGAGGGCGCCGAAGCGGAGGAAGGCATCGCGAAGCTGCTCGCCGACCCGGCGCACGTGGTGCTGCACAGCCGCAACGTGCTGTACGGCTGCTACATGTTCGCGATCTCGCGGTAGGGGCGCAGCTCCCGCCGGGCCAGCGAGCGGCGGTGCACCTCGTCCGGCCCGTCGGCGAGGCGCAGCGTCCGGGCGTGTACCCACAGCTCCGGCAGGACCGTGTCCTGGCTGACGCCGCCGGCCCCGTGCACCTGGATCGCCTTGTCCAGGATCCACTCCACGGTGGACGGTGTGGCGATCTTGATGGCCTGGATCTCGGTGTGCGCCCCCTTGTTGCCGACGGTGTCCATCAGCCAGGCGGTCTTGAGCACGAGCAGCCGGAGCTGTTCCACCCGTACCCGGGACTCGGCGATCCACTCGCCGACGACACCCTGGTCGGCGAGTGGGGCACCGAACGCGACCCGGCTCACCGCGCGGCGGCACATCAGCTCGATGCCCCGCTCGGCCATGCCGATCAGGCGCATGCAGTGGTGGATGCGGCCGGGGCCGAGCCGGGCCTGCGCGATGGCGAAGCCGGCGCCATCGCTACCGAGCAGGTTCTCGGCCGGTACCCGGACGTCGCGGAAGACTATCTCGGCGTGGCCGCCGTGCGGCCCGTGCGTGTACCCGAAGACCTCCATGCCCCGGCGCACCTCGACGCCCGGCGTGTCGCGCGGTACCAGCACCATGCTCTGCCGGCGGTGCGGCTCGGCGGCCGGGTCGGTCTTGCCCATCACCACGAGCAGCGCGCAGCGCGGGCTCATCCCTCCGCTGGACCACCACTTGCGCCCGTTGATGACGTACCCGTCGCCGTCGCGCTCGATCCGGGTCGCGATGTTCGACGCGTCGGAGGACGCGACCTCCGGTTCGGTCATGCAGAACGCCGAGCGGATCTGCCCGTCCAGCAGCGGTTGCAGCCACTCCTTCTGCTGCGCCGGGGTGCCGAACGCGGCGAGCAGCTCCATGTTGCCGGTGTCCGGGGCGGCGCAGTTCATCGCCTCGGGAGCGAGGGCGGGGCTGCGCCCGGACAGCTCGGCCAGCGGCGCGTACTGCAGGTTGGTCAGGCCGGCGCCGAAGGTCCGGTCGGGCAGGAACAGGTTCCACAGCCCTCTTTTCCGGGCCTCGGCCTTGAGTTCCTCGACCACGGGCGGGCGCTCCCACGGGTCGGCGAGCGCGGCGACCTGTTCGGCGAAGACCGGCTCGGCGGGGTACACGCGCTCGTCGAGGAAGGCCGTGACCCGGCCGACGTACTCGGTGGTGGTGGCATCGGGGGCGAAGTCCATCACAGGCTCCTATCGGTCGAGGGTCGCGTGCCCGCGGGCGAACAGCTCCGGCACCACGGCGCCGATCCGGCCGAAGCCCCCGCCGACCGTGAGGCCCTGGGTGTACCGGCAGTAGATGCCCTCCAGGATCACCGCGAGCTTGAAGTAGGCGAACGCGACGTACCAGTCGAGGCTCGCGACCGTGATCCCGGCCCGGTCGGCGTAGCGACCGACGAGATCCGGGCGGCTGGGCCAGCCGGGCAGGCTGCCGGGCGAGGGCGGGATCGACTCGCCGAGGTCGTCGAGGCCGTCCCAGTACACGCAGGTCAGGCCGAGGTCGGTCAGCGGGTCGCCGAGGGTGGCCATCTCCCAGTCGAGGACCGCCGCGATCCGGCCCGGCGTGGACGGGTCGACGAGCGCGTTGTCCAGCCGGAAGTCGCCGTGCACGATGGCCGGCCGGCCGCTGTCCGGCAGGTGGTCGGCCAGGCGCTCGGCCAGCTCCTCCGCGCCCGGAAGCGGCCGGGTGTACGAGGCGGCGAGCTGCTTGCGCCAGCGCCGGATCTGCCGGTCCAGGAAGCCGTCCGGCCGGCCGAAGTCGGCCAGCCCCACGGCCACGGGATCGACCGTGTGCAGCGCGGCGAGCGTGTCGGCGAGCGCGTGGCCGAGGGCCTGCCCGTCGGCCGGTTTCACGGCGCGTAGGGCGGCGGCGTCCCGGTACACCACGCCGTCGACCTTCGCCATCAGGTAGAAGGGCGCGCCGATGACGGCCGGGTCGGCGCAGTAGGCGAGGGTGCGCGGCACCGGTACCGGGGTGGGGGCGAGCGCGGTCAGCACGCGGTACTCGCGGTGCATGTCGTGTGCGGTGGCGAGGACGTGCCCGAGCGGCGGCCGGCGCAGCACCATCGACTGTCCGTTGTGGACCACCTCGTAGGTGAGGTTGGAGCGGCCACCGGCGATGACGCGCACCTGCGGCGGCTCGACCGGCTCGGCGGGCTCGCCGGGGTACAGCGCGGCGAGCCAGGCGGTGAGCCCGGCCAGGTCGATGCCCGGCGGCACGTCTCTACGCTCCATACCGACCAGACGGTATGCTACCCGCGTGGTTGAAGCAAGGGAGCGGGAGCCGACGGTACGGCGTCGGCTGGTCGAGGCGGCCACCCGGCTGTTCGCCGAGAAGGGGTACGAGAACGCCTCGGTCAGCGAGATCGTCGCCGCGGCCGGGGTCACCAAGGGCTCGATGTACCACTACTTCCAGGCGAAGGACGACCTGCTCCTGGAGATCTACCAGCGGGTACTGGCGATGCAGATGGACCGCCTGGAGCGGCTCGCGGCCGGCCCGGGTACCCCCGTCGACCGGCTCCGCGCGGTGGCCGTCGACGTGGTCGTGACCAGCGTCGACCACCGCGACGAGACCACCGTCTTCTTCCGCTCCATGCACCTGCTGGAGCCGGGGCGGTGGGCGATCGTGCGCGCGGAGCGGCGCCGGTACCACGAAAGGTTCCGCGCCCTCGTGGAGGAGGGGCAGGCCGCGGGCCTGCTCCGCACGGACCTGTCCGCGGACCTCGCCGTGCACTACTTCTTCGGCAGCGTGCACCACCTGCAGACCTGGTACCGCCCGGACGGCCCGCTGAACGCCAGCCAGGTCGGCAACGCCTTCGCGCAGCTGCTCGTCGACGGGATGGCCCCCCTGCCCGCGGCCCTCCGGGACCGTGCGGTTACCATACCGACTGGTCGGTAGCTTCGCTGAGGAGGTGGCGGAATGGACCGCGTCGCGGTGGTCACCGGTGCGAGCCGGGGGATCGGGCTGGCGATAGCCCAGCGGCTGGTCCGCGACGGCTGGCGGGTCTGCCTGACCGCGCGGACGCCGGACCCGCTGGCCGCCGCCGCCGACGGCCTGGGCGGGCCGGAACGGGCCATCGCCGTGCCGGGCAAGGCGGACGACGCCGCGCACCAGGCGGACGCGGTCGCCCGCACGGTCGCCGCGTTCGGGCGGCTGGACCTGCTCGTCAACAACACCGGCATCAACCCGGTCTATGGGCCGCTGCTCGGCCAGGATCCCGCCGCCGTGCGCAAGGTCTTCGAGGTCAACGTGTTCGGCGTGCTCGGCTGGATCCGGCAGGCGTACGACGCCTGGCTCGGCGCGCACGGCGGCGCTGTGGTGAACGTCTCCTCGATCGCCGGCCTGCAGCCGGCCGAGGGTCTGGGCGCCTACGCGATGAGCAAGGCGGCGCTCATCCACCTGACCCGCCAGCTCGCGATCGAGCTGGCCCCCGGCATCCGGGTCAACGCGGTGGCGCCCGCGGTGGTCCGGACCCAGTTCGCCCGCCGGCTCTTCGAGGGGCACGAGGAGGAACTGAGCAAGCGGTACCCGCTCGGCCGGCTCGGGGTACCGGACGACGTGGCCGGCGCGGTCGCCTACCTCGCGTCCCCCGACGCGGCGTGGGTGACCGGGCAGACCCTCGTGCTCGACGGCGGCCTGACCCAGACCGCCCAACTCTGACAGATGGGAATCGACGTGACAGCAGAACCTCCCCGGGTGGCCATCGTCACCGGAGCGGCCCGCGGCATCGGCGCCGCGACCGCGAAGCGGCTGGCCGCCGACGGCTTCGCGGTCGGGGTCCTCGACCTCGATGCCGGGACGACCAAGGACACGGTCACCGCCATCGAGGCGGCCGGCGGCTCGGCGCTGGGTGTCGGCGTGGACGTCGCCGACGCGGCGGCGGTGGACGAGGCGGTCGGCCAGGTGGCCGCCGAACTCGGCCCGCCGGTGGTCCTCGTGAACAACGCCGGCGTCACGCGGGACAACCTGCTGTTCAAGATGACCGACGCGGACTGGGACCTGGTGATCGCGGTACACCTGCGGGGATCGTTCCTGATGAGCCGGGCGGTGCAGCGGTACATGACCGAGGCGAAGTGGGGCCGGATCGTCAACATCTCCAGCACCTCGGCGCTGGGCAACCGCGGGCAGGCCAACTACTCGGCGGCCAAGGCGGGGCTGCAGGGCTTCACCAGGACGCTCGCCGTCGAGCTGGGCAGGTTCGGGGTGACCGTCAACGCGGTGGCGCCCGGCTTCATCGTGACGGACATGACCGCGCAGACGGCGGCCCGGATGGGCATCCCGTTCGAGGAGATGCAGGCGGCTGCGGTGGCCACCATCCCGGTCGGCCGGGTCGGCTACCCGGAGGACATCGCACACACCATCTCGTACCTGGTCAGTGACGGCGCCTCGTTCGTCTCCGGCCAGGTCGTCTACGTGGCCGGCGGGCCGAGGAGCTGACGATGCGGACCTTCGACGACGTGACCGAGCTGGCCGGTGCGGTCGGCGAGCACCTGGGGTACAGCGACTGGGTGCCGGTGACCCAGGACCGGGTCGACCAGTTCGCCGAGGCGACCGGCGACCACCAGTGGATCCACGTGGATCCCGACCGCGCCAAGCAGGGACCCTTCGGCGGGACGATCGCCCACGGGTACCTCACGCTGTCGCTCATTCCCTGGCTGTCCGGCGAGATCTACCAGGTCGGCGGGCTGAAGATGGGCATCAACTACGGCACCGACCGGGTGCGCTTCCCCGCGCCGCTGCCGGTGGGCTCCTCGGTGCGTGCCGGGGCCGAGCTGGTGTCGGTCCGCCAGACCGCGCAGGGGTACCAGGCCGTGATCCGGATCACCATCGAGGCACAGAGCATCGCGAAGCCGGTCTGCGTGGCCGACACCGTGGTGCTGCTCGTCCCGTAGCTCAGGAAAGAGGCCGGGCGCACCGGGCGCCCGGCCTCCCGTGTCAGATGGGCTTGACCTGGTCGGCCTGCGGCCCCTTCGCGCCCTGGGTGACCTCGAAGGTCACCCGCTGGTTCTCGTCCAGAGAGCGGTAGCCGCTGGTCTGGATCGCCGAGTGGTGGACGAACACATCCGGGCCGCCACCGTCGGGCGTGATGAACCCGAACCCCTTTTCCGCGTTGAACCACTTGACGGTTCCTTGAGCCACTGCTTCTTCTCCTCAGCAGAACGTACCGGCCGACCACCGTGTCGGTACCGGGTCGCTGTGGGTCGGATCCGTTGTCGCGCCGGGCTCGCGATGCCGAAAGCGCCCACCGTCACACTTCCTGCGGGCGCTCATGGAGAAACGTACGAGGAACTACGACTGCAACAAGCTGACTCTACTACGGTGACCCCGGGCGAGGGCATCCACCTGGCGCAGCGCGTCTGGCAGCCGGTACCGGCCGGCCATGTGCTTGACCAGCTCGGCCGCCTCGGCCCGGGTGATTCCGGCGGCGGTCACGTAGAGCGGGCTGGTGGCCTGGCCGCGACAGACCGGTACGGCGTGGGTGGCGGTGCGGAACGGGGTCTTCGCGACTCCGACGACCGGTACCGCGAACTCGTCGTACGCGCGGGCGCCCAGGCCCTGGCGGCCTTCGGGGTCCAGGTCCACGTACCCGTCCACGACGAGCAGGTCGACGGGTCCGGCGCGGCCGAGTACCGCGCGCACGGCGGGCAGCTCGCGGGCGAAGAACTCGCCCGGCCGGTACGCCTCCACGGTGGAGAGCGACGCGACGTGCTCGGCGACGATCCGCTCGTACCGGATGTCCGCCGCGACCACGCACCCGGCCCGCGCGCCGCCCGTCGCCGGGTAGTGCACGTCCACCGCCGCGAACCGTGGACCGGTCATCCGGCCGCCGACTTCAGGGCATTGACGATCGCGCCCAGCTCCGCCACCATGCCGGCGACCGTGGTGCCGTCGTGGCCGATGGTGACCGCGCGCAGCTCGTCGGGCTTGGGCAGGCGCGCGACGATGTCCGGCAGCGCGTCGATCAGCCGGGCCTGTACCCGCGCCGGCGACTGGTCGTTGTCGATCGCCGCGCGGATCCGCTCCCGTTCGAGTTCGAGCAGGGCCGCCTCGTGCTCGCGCTCGGTCCGGGACCGCTGCAGGCTCAGCTCGTGGTCGAGGGTGAGCCGCCGGACCGCGTACTCCTGCTCGACCCGCTGGCGGGCCATCTCGGCCTCCTCCGCCTGCCGCTCACGCTCCAGGCGCAGGGCGTGCAGGGTGGTCTCGTTCGCCAGTTCGGCCAGCCGCTGGCCGTCCTCCTGCTCACGGGTGGCTCGCCGGAGCTGCTCGGCCGCCTCCCGGTCGAAGCGGAGCGCCTCGTTGCGGGCATGCAGCTCGGCCAGCTCCCGCTCGTTCTCCATGCGCTGGGTGTCCCGCTCCCGGGCGGCGGTCATCTCCCGCTCGGCGATGGCGACCTCGGTGGCCAGCTCGGCGAGGCGGGCCAGCCGCTCCTGCTCGGCGCGGTACGGCTTCTGCAGGTTCTCCCACACCCGCGACGAGCTGACCACCGCCTCCTTGATCTGAACCGTGACGATGCGCAGCCCCAGCCCGGTGTCGGTGCCCCCTTCGCCCTCGGCCACCGCGCGCAGCCGGGCGGTCAGCTCCTCGATGACCGGTTGCTTGTCGCTGAGCACGTCCTCGATGCTGATCGTCGCGACCTTGTCCTTGATGGCCGCCTCGGCCTGCTCCTTGAGCTGGAGGTTGACCAGGCGCATCGGGTCGACCGGATCGCCGAAGTCGAGCTTGCGGTAGGCGATCGCGAAGTCCTGGATGATCCACTGCACGTACGCCTGGACGAGTATCCCCTGCAGCTCCCGGCAGATGCAGTACGCATTGATGAGGATCGTCCGCATCGCACCCGGTACCACGAGGTACGAGTCGGTCGCCGGGTTGTACCGGAACGACACGCCCAACCCGACGTGCAGCGGCTCGGTCCGGCCACGCCGGGTGTGCACGACGAACGCGTTGGGCGGTACCACCACCGTCTTCCACCGGCCCCACCCGGTGACCCGGACGTCGACCGCGGCCGCGATCCGCTCGGCGCCCCGGTCGGCCGCCGGCTCGGGGGGCAGGGCCCGCGCCCGTTTGGCGATGGCGCCCGCCGGCGGCGGTGCGGGCTCGGCCGCCACCGGGGCG
>JBKPCQ010000348.1:0-7444 GCA_046727455.1 Actinomycetota bacterium
GGCCGCCTCGGCGAGCCGTCGATCGCGTCGGCGGCGGCGTGGGCCGCGGCGGGTGCGGCCGCACGGACGCTGCACGACGCGCCGCTGCCGCCATGGCCCGGTCGGAGCCTCGACGAGATCGCATCGCACCTCGACGGCGAATGCGAGTGGCTCGTCACGAACGGCGTCCTTCCCACCGAACTGGTTACGCGCAACCGCCGGGTTGCCGACGCGGCGCTCCGGCCGTGGACACCGGTGTTCACGCACGGCGACCTGCAGGTCACCCACGTGTTCGTCGACGGTGACGAGATCACCGGCGTGGTCGATTGGTCCGAGGCGGCCCAGGGCGATGCCCTGTACGACCTCGCCAGCTTGACGCTCGGACACGAGGAGCACCTTGGCGACGTCGTCGCCGGCTACGGCACCGACGTCGACCTCGACGTGATCCGCGCGTGGTGGTCGCTGCGAAGCCTGCGGGCGGTCCGCTGGCTGGTCGAGCACGGCTTCGACCCGTCCTCGCCAGGCTGCGAGGTCGACGTGCTGACATCCCGGCTGTGAGGCTGCACGAGCCCGACGGCTACGAGTGCCGTTCTGCCGCATCGAGCGGGCCATCTCCTCCAAGCGCGTCGCCTTCCGGACCGACGAGGTCAGGTCCTCGAAGCTCCCGGGCAGCCGGTCGGTGACATCGGAAGCCGACGCACGACGCATGCGCCTATCGGTCACGGAGGGCTCAGCACGCTGCTGGCGTCGGTAGAGGTCCCGACGACGAGATGCGTCAATCGGCAACGCTGCGCCTGCGAGTGAAGGCATGACTTTCGATGAGCTTGTTGCGTCACTTCGTCAGATCGACGGCCAGCGCGACAGGGGAAAGCTCGCCCAGCGCACAGCCGGCCCTGCGCGTGCGATGCGCCCGCCTCGTCCGAATCCAGCGGACTATAGGGCTTGGTGTCTGCCGAAGCTGCGGAGGCACACGCCCGGAGGCGCTGGCCTTATCCTGCCTGGGGCATGTCTTGCGAATCTTGGCCGTTCGGGCCGAGGGTGAGGTTGAGCAGTTCCAGGCCGCTGACGAGCTGAAAGCCCGCCGCTGTGTAGAGCGTGAGCGCCGGTACGTTGTCGGCCTCGGTTTGTATCGATATGCGATAGACGCCGGCGGCACGGGCGTCGTTGATGACATGTTCGAGCAGGGCCAGCGCGATGCCGGCGCGGCGGTGTCGTAGGGCGACATAGAGGTCGCGGATCGACCAGGCGGTGGCGAGCATCAGTGAAGCCGGCATGACTGTGGTGGTGATGAAGCCGCAGGCGTGGTCGGCGTGGATGGCCGCAACCATCCTCATTCGCTGTTGTGCGAGCTGGTCGTGAAGCCAGCCACGGGTGACCTCGCCGGACGGTTGCTGGCCATAGTGCGCCCGGTAGTCGTCGAACAGGGCGGCTACCTGGTCGAATGCCGGGTGGAAAGGCGGTATCGGCGCGACTGTCATGGTCACGGCGTTCAGTCTCGCCGACGGTCATGTGCCGAACGTCCGCGGGTGCGGTCGTGGAGCCAGATCTTCATCGTGGCTATGTCCACCGTGGCTTGGTACAAGTATCGGCGCTTGTCGTATCGGGTGGCTACGGCGCGGAACTGTTTGAGCTTGTTGATGCACCGTTCGGCGGTGTTGCGCTGCTCACCGGGGAGCGCCGTCGCGGCCGCGGGTGGCCGACAGCAGGCTGGGTGCTGGTTGCTGTTCGGGCTTGGCCGCGAATGCGGAGGTGTTGAAGCCTTTGACGATCAGCCAGACCGCGAGCGCCATCCCCTGCACCCCGATCGGTATCGCCAGGACGGTCTGGGTCGTCGAGAACGGTTCGACGAGGCCGTACAGCACGAGCACGCCCGCCGCCATCCACGGCGCGGCGCCGGCAAGACCCCAGCCCGACAGCCAGCGAGGGACCAGTCTTGCCCGGTACACCACGAAGTTCAGCAGCACGGCGCTCAGGCCGAACACGGCCGCGGCTGGACCGCCTGGTCGGCCCAGTCGCGTCCGGCCAGCAGCAGATCACCCAGCGGCTGAAACCGGGTAGCATCGCCGCGGCCGGCGTTCACGTATGTCTGGCTGACCGTCACCGCTGTCAGCAGCGTGACGGTGCTGGCCAGGTAGATCACCGCCTCGATGGTTCGGGCCACGACGTAGCCGATCGCCAGGCGTTGACCGTGCCGTTTCAACACCGGGTAGATGGCGATCGCGATCCCCACCACGGCGATGGCCATGATGAGCACACACAGCGCTCCGGTGGCCACC
Source organism: Actinomycetota bacterium (assembly GCA_046727455.1). GTDB lineage: Bacteria > Actinomycetota > Actinomycetes > Mycobacteriales > Micromonosporaceae > AC-43. The sequence goes on from JBKPCQ010000348.1 coordinate 2,256, forward strand.
CGGTTCTGGTGTAGCGATGCCGTGGTGAGGTAATCGGTGGCATCGAAAACCGGCCGGATGAGCACCATGCTCAGTACGCCGGCAACCGTCCCGATGATGTACAGAACCCCCACCACCCGGGCGGTCCGTCGATATGTCGACATCGTTAACCCTCCTGCCCCGGACTTGAGACCGTGACGACGACCTTTCCCCCGGCGTGTCCCTGGTCCAGATAGCCGATGGCGGCGCCGACCTGGCTGAGCGGGTAGCTCCGGTCGATCACCGGGGTGACCTTCCCGGATCCGATCAGCTCGGCGAGGGCGAGCAGATCGGCCTGGTTCACGCTTGCCACGAACGGGGGGATGCGCTGCGGCACGAACGGCGCCAGCACCAGCGCCGCGATGATGCGGCCCAGGCCGCCGAGCCATCTGCCGTGGGTGTTGGCGTTGGGCACCAGGACTCCGGTGCGCGTCAGCGCGCGCCGGCACGCCGACAGCGGATGGTTGGCGACGTTGTCCACAACGACGTTGAACCGCGCCGGTCCCCGGGTGAAGTCCTGGCGGGTGTAGTCAATGACCGCGTCGGCGCCCAACGAGCCGACCAGGTCGACATTCCTGGTGCTGCACACCCCGGTCACCCCGGCACCGAACACCTTGGCCAGCTGCACGGCGAACGTGCCGACCCCGCCGCAGGCGCCGTTGACCAGAACCCGCTGGCCCGGCCGCACCCGGGCCTGGTCGCGCAGCGCCTGCAGGGCGGTGACCGCGGCCAGCGGCATGGCGGCGGCCTGCTCGAAGGTGACCGTCGGTGGCTTGGGCACGACCATGCCGCGCCGGGCGCGGGCGTACTCGGCCAAGGCGCCGCCGCGCAGCGGGTTGCCGCAGGATCCGAAGACCTCGTCACCTGGGCGCAGGTCGGTGACTTTCGTACCGATCGGGTGACCGTGCCGGCCACGTCGACCCCGCGGATGCCAATCCGGATCGTTGACCATTGATAACCACGGGACTCCCCTTCAGAACTTCGGCAGTCCACGAGGTCGAACGGTTCAGTTACGATCCCGACCATCCAGAAGACGGTTACCAGACCGCACCTGTCCATAGCCCTTCACCGTCGGCGACCTCGTGAGTCCACTGGCAAATGCGGGCCGCGTTAGACCGCCTCGCGCCCGAGTCGGGGTGCGCGGTCAAGCTCGCCTCGGCTCAGCATGATCACTCCAACTTTGTTGCAGAGCTCGCGCCAGGACCGGTCCCGCGGCTCGCGTTCCGGTACGAGCAGGGCAAGCACATGGGGGTATCCGAGTTCCTCAAGGCGGTCGCGGTATCGCAGCTTCGCCCTGCCGCCAGAACGGTCCCGCCACCCTACTTGGCGGATCCCGTCTTCGTCGGCGGGCCGCCGCCCAGGTCTGACCAGCTGCATCGGCGTTGACCAGCGGAGATCACGACGAGCGAGCAGCCGCTCATGCCAGGTTCTCACCGAAGGTGGCCCACCAGAGAAAGATCTCGTCCGGTTCTCATCGAATCTGGTCCGCCAGCCCCGGATGCCGGCACGGGCAGGTACCGGTAGCGGCCGGTCCGGTCGACCTTCATCGGCTGAACACGTTCGAAGATCGTAAGCAGCGGCGCCGGGTCGGGTACGCGGGTGCCACCGGCAGAATGCTCCTGGTTTCGACAAAGCGCAGAGCCGACTGGGAGATGGCGATGGACGCGACCACCCTGGACCTTCTGCAACGGTACGCGGCCGCCTTTGCCGAAGATCACCAACGTGCGGCGGCCGACTTCTACACCGACGACGTGGTGCTCCGCGTGCCCGGCCGCCACCCCTTCGCCGGCGAGTTCCGTGGCCGCGACACGGTGCGGGAGACACTGGACGCCCTCGGCCGCGCAACCGACGGCACATTCGGTGCCCGCGAGGTGAAGGGCGCGGCGTTCACACCCGCGGCGGCGATGGTCCACGTCATCATGAGCGCGGTCCGACACGGCCGCACCGCGCAGTGGGAGCGGGTGATTCTGTACCGGCTGTCCGGACAACGTATCGAGGAGATCACCTTCTTTGACTTCGACGTACGCGCCCTGGAGGCTCTCTTCGACTGATCCGCCGTCGGTGTGCACGGTCCGTTGTCCACGTTCTCGGGATAGGAGCAGTCGCGTTCGTACGAAGCGGCGGTCCCGGGCGCCAGCCGGCCCTTGGCCGACCGGTGCGCCGCCCCAGCTGATACGCGGTCGCCGCGGGCCACCATCGCCGCGTTGGACGCTTCGTCACGATCTCATGCAATGTTGACCCGGATCTTGCCTCGGCAGGCTCGATCAGGTCCTCCACCTATGGCGGGAACGGATCGATCAGCTTCGGACACGGCGCCAGCGTGAACGTTGAGCCACGCGGCCAGCGTGCCAGTGCGCCCGCCGTCCCGTCTGTCCCCGGTATCCAAACCACGCGGAAACGGTCCAACGGCGACCGAGCACCCACGGAGCACCCAACCGTCCACTATGGACGTGAAAGTGGCTCTGATCTGGAGGAAACTACCAGGTCAGAACCTTGATCACGGGTGCGCCGCCAGGGACTCGAACCCCGAACCCGCGGATTAAGAGTCGGCGATCTTGAATATCGCCGACTGACGCTTGTCACCACCAGGTGACGTCTTGGCTGGCGAGGAGGCCGACGACACGCCACGGCGTGTCGTCGGCTTCCGCACGGTTTTGGGACGTGCGTTCTCCCTTTGTTCTCCCATGGCCCGCCCTGGCGTGGGGATGAGGTGGCGTATCGGGGCGGGGTCGGAGGGGGCGATGTAGCGGAAGCTTTGGGGTGGCTGGAAGCGCCCTTCCTGGCGGAGTTCACGCAGGGTGAGGGGTTCGTTGAGGGTACAGACGCGGTGCAGGATGAGCAGGTAGGCGTAGGCGGTGCCGTCGAGGTAGGCGTCGAACTCGGGCCGGGTGAGGGCGAGGGACCTGTGATGTCCGCACCAGGCCGCGTCGGGTGTGAGGGTTTGGACTTCGCGGAGTTGGGCGGTGCCGACGATGGCCATGGTGGGGCTGCTGGCGTAGAGAATGATCGGCGTCTGTGGTGGGGCGTTGACGGAATTGCGACACGAGGTCGCAGTGCGCCGCGAGGCGCTCGTTACCGAAGGAGGTGCAAGACCTTCTCGCCTGGTCGTCGCAGCGGCTGGGTAGAAGCTGGGCGCAGTCCGACCCAGGAGACGCTGGGGAGGGTGGCAAGCGGCGCTGACAATGCCGGGACGGGCTGGTACTGCCAGACGGTTCGGGTCCGGCTAGCGAGGATCAGACGGTGTACGAGAGAACATCAGTGTTTGAAGCTCCGTAAGCGTGTCGCCGGCTCCAACCTGGTGGATATGGGCCGGATTGCAGCGCGTGACTCCCGCCGGGTGGCGGGGGTCAACTCCGAAGCCGGGTTGTGACGTCGGTGGGGAGGCCACGGTGAAAGTCTGCGGCGTAGCCGTTGGCGATGCTGCCGGAGTAGAGCTGGACACCAAGCTGATCGATCGGTTTCGAGTGAACGCGGGAACCGTCCCGGGCTGTTCCGGTGCTCCTGCAATCCGGGTAGGGGTGTCTGGATAGGAACGTCGTCGTCCGATGGCGTCGGGACGGGGCGGAGGCCCCGTAGTAGTCGCGGGCGTTGCGACCCGCCGTGGAGGCCGGGAGAGCCGGCCGCAGGGCCAAGGGGGCCAGCAAGTCAGCAGTTGATGGAGTGGAATGCTGGGAGAGTCGTTGGTGAACACTGACGAGCCGCCGCAGTTGGAGTGGCCCTTGCTGGGTCAGGCCGAACGGCGGGTACGAGAGATCCAAACCAAGCTGCACCGGTGGGCGAACGACGATCCTCACCGCAGGTTCAACGATCTGTACAACCTTGTCGCCGACCCCGCGTTCCTTCTGGTGGCGTGGGATCGGGTGCGGCACAACAAGGGCGCCAAGACGGCCGGCGTGGATGGCGAGTCTGCCTACTACGTGGAGGCCGTGCGGACAGTCGAGGGATTCCTCGGCGAGCTGCGGACACAGTTGAAAGACCGCAGCTTCACTCCGGTACCGGTGCGGGAGCGGATGATCCCGAAGCCTGGTGGCAAGAAGAAGCGCCGCCTGGGGATCGCGACCGTGACCGACCGGGTGGTCCAGGCGTCGTTGAAGCTGGTGTTGGAGCCGATTTTCGAGGCGGATTTCCTCCCGTGCAGTTACGGGTTCCGCCCGAACCGCAGGACTCATGACGCGGTGGCTGAGGTGCATCACTTCGCGTCCCGCTCGTACGAGTGGATCGTAGAGGGAGACATCAAAGCCTGTTTCGACGAAATTTCGCATTCGGCACTTATGGATCGGGTGCGGCAACGTGTCGGGGACAAACGCGTCCTAGCCCTGGTGAAGGCGTTCCTCAAGGCCGGCATCCTCGGTGAGGACGGTCAGCTGCGGGACAGCATCACCGGTACGCCGCAAGGGGGAATCCTGTCACCGCTGTTGAGCAACGTGGCCCTGTCCGTGCTGGACGAGTATATCGCCCGGGCGCCGGGCGGGCCCGCGGCCACTCCCTACCAAAGAGCCAAGCGGCGCCGTCAGGGTCTGCCGAATATCCGGCTGGTCCGGTACGCGGACGACTGGTGCCTGTTGGTTTCGGGCACGAAGGCGCATGCCGAGGTGCTGCGGGAGGAGATAGCGGAGGTCTTAACCGGGATGGGTTTGCGCCTGTCACCGGAGAAGACCCTGGTGACCCACGTCGATGAAGGGCTGGATTTCCTCGGGTGGCGTGTCCAACGTCACCGCAAGCGGGGAACCAGCAAGCACTACGTCTACGTCTATCCGGCCAAGAAGGTGCTGCACGCCATCATGGCCAAGGTCAAGACGCGGTGCCGGCAGAACCTGAACCAACCACTGGAAGTCCTGCTGCAACAGCTCAACGCGATGCTGCGGGGCTGGACCACCCACTTCAGGCACGGCTGCTCGAATGCAACGTTTAGCTACCTGCGGGCCTTCCTGTGGAAACGGCTCGTGCGGTGGCAACGGCGTAAGCATCCGCGCCGTACCTGGAGATACCTCCGACGCCGTTACAGCCGAGGAGACGGATGGCCCACCGACGGCAAGGTGGTGCTGTTCGACCCGGCCAAAGTCAGCGCCAAGCGCTACTACTACCGGGGAACACGCATCCCAACACCGTGGCCGGCTGGGGTGTAAGACACGACGAGACCCTGTCGGGACTTGTGGAGAGCCCGGTGCTCA
>JBKPCQ010000349.1:0-13723 GCA_046727455.1 Actinomycetota bacterium
GGCGTGCGCTCGGCGGCCAGCCGCGCGAGGTCGGCGGCCACGACCGGGGCACCCCGGCGGCGGGCCACCGCGGCGGCGTCGGTGAGCGTGCTGGCGAGGGCCTCGTTCGGATCGGGCCGGATGACCGCCAGGTGCCGGGCCCGCTCGACCGGGTCGTCGAGAGCGGCGGCGAGACGCTCGTGCGCGGCGTGCCGGTTGGCCGGGTCGGCGTCGGCGTAGAGCATCTCGCGCAGCAGCGGGTGGCTGAACGCGAGCGCGCCGTCGGGTCCCTCGGTCACCAGGCCGGCGCTGACCGCCTCGGCCAGGTCGGCACCGGCCTCGATCCCGCACCGCGCCAGCAGATCGGTGGTCGGCCGGGCGGCCGACGCCAGGACGGCCAGCGCCACCCCGGCCTTCGGGGGCAGCGCGGCCAACCGCGCCGACAGCAGGGAACGCAACCGGTCCGGTACCGGCAGCGGTTCCAGCTCGGCCGTGGGTTCGCCGCGCTCGGCCACCGCCCGGCCGAGCTCGACGGCGAACAGCGGGTTGCCGCCCGAGGCCGCGTGCACCCGGGCCACGGTGGCCGGGGACAGGCCCGGTCCGAAGCGGTCGCGCAGCAGGTCGGCCACGTCGTCGCGGGACAGCGGGCCGAGCGGCAGTTCGAGGTACGGCTCGGGGCACAGCTCCGCCCGTACCGGTCCGGTCTCCGCCCGTTCGGCGGCCAGGACCTGCACCGGCATCCCGGCCAACCGGCGCGCGACGAAGTGCAGCACGCCCGCGCTCGGCTCGTCCACCCACTGGAGATCGTCGATCACCATCAGTACCGGCGACTGGGTCGCCAGGATCCGCACCAGTTCGAGCGCGGCGAGCCGCACGGCCAACTCATCCTGGGGCGTGTGGGGCGCGACCGTACGCAACAGCGCGGCATCCAGAGCTGACCGGAGGTGCCCGGGCAGCAGTGAGCCCTGCTCCGCCAGGGCGGCGCCGAAGAGGTCCACGAGGGTGAGGTACGGCAGGCCGGACTCGACCTCGGCGGCCGCCGCCCGCAGCACCCGGACGCCGGGGCGCGGCTCGGCGAGCATGGCGAGGACGGTCGACTTGCCGATCCCGGGCGGCCCCAGGACCAGCAAGCTGCTACCGGCGGCGAGCTGGGTACGGGCCAGGCTCAGGATGCTGTCCCGACCGACGGGCGCGGCCGCTCGCCGTGGTCCCACCACCGTGAGCCTGCCCCGCTCGGTCGGTTCCGCCGACCGGCCTCCGGACCGGCCGGGCACGACGGAGAGAACCCTCTCCCGCGCCGGCGTCATCGTTGGCCGCGCCCCCCACGCCTTCCGCATTCCGGCATTGTCGTCGATCCAGAACCCGGCGTCGAGACGCGCGGGTAACTACGCTCCCCGTAACACGGCACCATACCGTTCCGCGGCCACCGCCACAGCCGAATCACGTGCCGCTACTGCTTCTTCTACGGTGAGTGTCCGGTCCGGCGCCCGGAAGGTGAGTTTGTACGCCAGCGACCGGCGCCCGACCCCGAGCTGCTCCGAGGCGTACACGTCGAAAAGCCGTACCCTCTCCAGCAGCTCCCCCGCGCCCTCCGCCAGCGCGTCCGCCACGTCGGCCGCCGGGGTGGCCGCGTCCACCACGAGTGCCACGTCGATCAGCGCCGGCGGGTACGTGGAGATGCGCGGCGCCGGGGTGACCCCGGGCAGCGGCACGGCATCGAGGTCCAGCTCCATCGCGACCGTCCGCCTCGGCAGGTCCAGCGCGCTGCACACGGCCGGGTGCAGCTCACCGGCGTACCCGACGGCCCGCCCCTCCACGAGGATCTCGGCGCACCGGCCCGGGTGCCACGGTGGCTGCGCGGCGGCGCGTACCGTCGCGCGCAGGCCGGCGGCGGACACCGCGATCCGCCCCGCCTCCACCGCGTCCGCCCAGGTCGCCGGGCGCCCGCCACCCCACCAGCCGGCCGGTTCGACGTCCCCGGCGAGTACCGCCGCCACATGCCATGGCTGGTCCGGGACGAACCGGTGGGCGGCGGCCAGGTCGGCCTCGTCCGGCCGGTCCGCCACGCCCATCATCGGCGGGCGGCCCTCCGCGCCGGTGGCGAGGAACACCGGACCCAGCTCGTACAGCGCCAGGTCGCGCTGGCCCCGGCCGAGGTTGCGGCGCAGCGTACCGAGCAGCGGCGGCAGCAGCGTCGTGCGCAGCAGCGGCTCCTCGTCCGACAGCGGGTTGGTGACGCGTACCGTCCGGCGGCGCGGGTCCGCTTCGGGGATCTGCAGCGCGTCGAGCACCGACGGGCTGGTGAACGGGTACGACAGCACCTCGACGTACCCGTTCTCGGCCAGCGCCCGGCCGACCGAGCGGCGGCGGCGTTGCTCGGGGGTGAGCCCCCGGCCGGGCGGCGCGACCGGCAGCACGCTCGGCACCTTGTCGTACCCGTCCAGCCGGATCACCTCCTCGGCGAGGTCGGCCGGCTGGAGCAGGTCGGGCCGCCAGGTCGGCGGGGTCACCACGAGGACATCACCGACCGGCTCGACGACACACCCGATCTCGGTCAGGATCCCGGTGACCCGGTCGGGTTCGTAGGCCACGCCGGCCACCCGGGCGGGCAGGTCGGCCGGCGTGCGTACCGGCTGCGGCGGCGCCACCGCGTCCAGGTCGAGGATCCGCGGGTCCAGCTCGCCGCCCGCGTGCCCGGTCAGCAGCCGTACCGCCTTCTCCAGCGCGACCAGCGCCAGCGCCGGATCGACGCCGCGCTCCCACCGCTTGGCCGCTTCTGACAGCAGCCGGTGCCGCCGCGCCGTACGGGACACCATGACCGGGTCCCAGTGCGCCGCCTCGAACAGCACGTCGACCGAGTCCGGCCGCATCTCGCTGGTTTCCCCGCCCATGACCGCGGCGAGCGAGATGGGAACGCCGGCGCCCTCGCCTGCGAGGGGGCTGGCCAGCCCAGTGTCGCAGATGACCATGTCCTCGGGATCGAGCCTGCGCTCCACACCGTCCAAGGTGGTCAGTCGCTCGCCGGGGCGGGCGCGACGGACCACGAGCGGGCCGGACAGCCGGTTCGGGTCGAACGCGTGCATCGGCTGGCCGAGTTCGAGCATGAGGTAGTTGGTGATGTCGACGGCGAGGCTGATCGAGCGAACCCCGGCCACGGTCAGCCGGTTGCGGATGACCGCCGGGGTCGGCGCGGCCGGGTCGATCCCGCGCACCAGCCGGGCGGTGAACCGGTCGCAGCCCTTCGGGTCCTCGACGGTCACGGCGTACGGCGGCGTCGCGGTGGCGCCGGGTGCCTCGACCGCGAGCGCCGGGTCGCGGTACGCCACGCCGAGCGCGTGCGACAGCTCCCGGGCGATCCCCCGGATCGACAGGCAGTACCCGCGGTCCGGGGTCACCTCCAGATCGAGTACCACGTCGTCGAGGCCGACCAGCGGCCGCGCCGGATCGCCCGGCTCACCGGAACCGGCCGGCAGCACGATGATGCCGCTGTGGTCGTCGCCGATGCCCAGCTCCCGGGCCGAGCAGATCATGCCGTCGGAGACCCGGTCGTAGGTCCGGCGCGCCGAGATGGCGAACCCACCCGGGAGTACCGTGCCCGGCGGCGCCACCACGACCAGATCCCCGACCGCGAAGTTCGTCGCGCCGCAGATGATCCCGCGCGGTGCCGCCTCGCCGACGTCCACCTGGCAGTACCGGATCGGCTTCTTGTACTGCGTCAGCTCCTCGATCGAAAGGACCCGCCCGACCACCAGCGGACCGTCCACGGTGGACGCGAGGTCGACCACCTCTTCCACCTCTAGCCCGACGCGCACCAGCGCGTCCTCCAGCACGGCCGGGTCGGCCGGCGCGTCCACCCACTCCCGCAGCCAGGAAACCGGTACCCGCATCAGACGTCCATTCCGAAAGCCCGGGTGAACCGCGCGTCACCCTCGATCATGTCCCGCATGTCCCGCACGTCGTTGCGGAACATCAACGTGCGCTCGATCCCCATGCCGAACGCGAACCCGGAGTACTCGTCGGGATCGATGCCGCACGCCCGCAGCACCCGCGGGTTGACCATGCCGCAGCCACCCCACTCCACCCACTGGGGACCGTCGCGGTGCCCCGGGAACCACACGTCGAACTCGGCCGACGGCTCGGTGAACGGGAAGTAGTGCGGCCGCCAGCGGGTGGCCGCCTCGGCGCCGAACATCGCCCGCGCGAAGTGGTCCAGCGTGCCCTTCAGGTGCGCCATCGTGATGCCCTTGTCGACGACCAGCCCCTCGACCTGGTGGAAGACCGGGGTGTGGGTGGCGTCCAGCTCGTCGGTGCGGTACGTCCGGCCGGGTACCACGATGTAGATCGGCAGCGGCCGGGTGAGCATCGCCCGCGCCTGTACCGGCGACGTGTGCGTCCGCAGGACCAGCCCCGGGACGTCGACGAAGAACGTGTCCATCAGACCCCGCGCGGGATGGTCCGGCGGGATGTTGAGCGCGTCGAAGTTGTACCACTCCAGCTCGACCTCGGGCCCCTCGGCGATCTCGTACCCCATCCCGACGAACAGGTCCCCGATCCGCTCCATCAGCGTCGTCAGCGGGTGCCGGGCACCGCGCGGCCGCCGGTCCCACGGCAGCGTGACGTCGACCGCCTCCTCGGCCAGTACCCGCTCCTCCCGCTCGGCCGCGAGCTGCGCGGACCGGGCGTCGAACGCGGCCTGGATCGCCGCCCGGGCCTCGTTGACCCGCTTCCCGGCGTCGGCCTTCGCGGCCGGCGGCAGCGCGCCGATCTCCCGGCGGGCCAGCGACACCGGCGCCCGGTCGCCGAGGTGGGTGGGCTTGAGGGCGGTCAACGCGTCCAGGTCGGCGGCTGCCCCGAACGCCTTCTCCGCGCCCGCGACGGCGTCGTCGAGCACGGCCTGGTCCAGCAGCGCGACCTGCTTGGGATCGTACGGATCACTGCGGTAGCTCATGACTCTCCCGGCGCTTGTCAACGGCGAACAGTCTAGGGACGCGCGGTGGGACCGCCGCCCGCCGGTCCGGGAGAGGGGAGGAAGAGCGCAGTCAGCCCCGCCGCCCGCCGCGACCGGCGGGCTCGGTAAACAGGTGCCTGCGCATGGGGCAAGGTTACTATGTCGCCCCGAACGGATTGAGTACCGGCACCCCGGTCCGGGCCGCGTCGGAGACGTTGCGCGTGACGAGGGTCAGCCGGTGTACCCGCGCGGTCGCCGCCATCAGCCCGTCAACCACCGGTGGCGGTTGCGGCAGCCGGTTGAGCCGGCCCCATTCCTGGGCGATGTCGACGGTGACCGGCAGGATCCGGTCGCGGTAGGAACCGAGAAGCCCGGCCAGCCAGCGGTCGAGGGCGTCCGCTTGGCGGGGATCGCGGGAACGCAGCCGTTCGATACCCTGCCGGATCTCACCCACCACGAGCACGCTGACATAGATGTCGGCTGCGCGTTCGCGGCGGTGCCAGGCCAGCACGTGCTGGTCGGGCCTGGTCTTGCGCAGTTCGGAGACGACGTTGGTGTCGAGGAGAAACGCCAAGGGTCAGCCCGCGAGGTCAATCTCACGCGGCTGGTCAGGCTGGCGTTCGACGGGTAGGTCGCCATCGAGCGACGGGTCGGCCCGGAGGTAGTCCATGAAGCTGAGAGACTCGCCCCGCAGACGCCGGTACTCGGCGATATCGATCACTACGGCCACCGCTTCACCGTGTTTGGTCACGATCTGCGGCTCACCTGCTTCTGCCGCCCGGAGCACCTCGCTGAAGCGTTGCTTGGCCTCTTGTACCTGCCACTGCACGACGTCCTCCACCCGTCTAACATCTAGACAGTCTGGACAGATTCTACCGCATTCCGTGTTCAGGAGCGCAACGCGCGGGCCGAGGCATAGAGGCAGACCGCGGCCGCCGCCGCCAGGTTGAGGCTCTCCGCCTGGCCGTAAAGCGGTACCCGCACCCGGATGTCGGCCGCTTCCGCAACAGCGGACGCGAGCCCGTGCGCCTCCGACCCGAACAGCCACGCCGTCGGAGCACCGAGCCTCCCGGCATCCGCCAGCTCGTCGAGATCCGCCGCGCCGTACGGATCCGCGGCCAGTACCCGCAAACCGGCCGCACGCAGCTCGGCGACCACGGCGGAGGCATCGGCGGCCCGGACCAGATCCACGTGGAAGAGGCTGCCGGCGCTGGCCCGGACGCACTTGCCGTTGTACGGGTCGACCGCGTCCCCCGCGAACACCACCGCGCCTGCACCGGCCGCGTCGGCGGTCCGCAGTACCGTCCCGGCGTTGCCGGGGTCCCGGATGCCGGCCAGGACGGCGACCAGCCGGGGCCGGCCGGCCAGCGCGACGGACAGCGGGACGTCCACGGCCGAGCAGACCGCGACCAGGCCCTGCGGCGCGACCGTCTCGGCGAGTGCGGCGAGCCCGTCCTCGCTCACCGGGGACACGCGAGGCGCCCGCTGCGCCAGGTCGGCGTACCGGTCCAGGGCGGCCGGGGTGGCGAACAGCTCGACAACCGCCGACGCGGCCAGCGCCTCCCGTACCCCCTGGGGTCCTTCGACGAGGAACCGGCCCGCCCTGTCGCGGTCCCGGCGGCGCAGCAGCCGCCGGGCGGCGACGACCCGGGGCGTCCGTGCGGTGAACGGACCGGCCCCGGGTCGGAGCGGTGCGGCCAAGTCAGGCGGCGGCCGGGCCGCCGGTACCCTCGGCGGCCACCGCCGCGCGGGCCACCTCGACGATCGCGGCGAACGCCGCCTCGTCGGTCACCGCCAGGTCGGCGAGGATCTTGCGGTCGACCTCGACGCCGGCCAGCTTCAGGCCCTGGATGAGCCGGTTGTACGTCATGCCGTTCGCGCGGGCGGCGGCGTTGATCCGGGTGATCCAGAGCTGGCGGAAGTCACCCTTGCGGTCCCGGCGGTCCCGGTAGGCGTACTGCATCGAGTGCAGTACCTGCTCCTTGGCCTTGCGGTAGAGCCGTGAGCGCTGACCGCGGTATCCGCTGGCGGTCTCCAGGACGGTACGGCGCTTCTTGTGGGCGTTGACAGCCCGCTTCACGCGTGCCACGTCGATATCTCCTTCAGCGGCCGAGCAGCTTGTTGATGCGGCGGGTGTCGGCCCTGCTCACCTCGACGGTGCCGGTCAGCCGACGGGTCCGGTGCGACGACTTCTTCTCGAGGTTGTGGCGCATCCCCGACTGCTGGGCGACGATCTTCCCGCGGCCGGTCACCTTGACCCGCTTGCCCATGCCCGTGTGGCTCTTCATCTTCGGCATCGAAATTGTTTCCTTCTGGTACGGCCGCCAGCAGCCGGGCGCCGCTCGTGCGGCGCCCCTGGCGGTCCGGGTCTGTTACTCCCTTATTGCTGCGCGCCCGTTCCGGGGCCGGGGGTCGGGCCCTGGTCCGGTGTGCTCTCGCGCTCCTTCGTCGCGACCCCGCGCGCGGCGGTCGCAGCGGTCTTCGTGGCTCGGTGGGGCGCGATCACCATGATCATGTTTCGGCCGTCCTGCTTCGGCGCGGCCTCTACGAACCCCAGCTCGGCGACCTCTTCCGAGAGCTTGCGCAGGAGCCGGAAGCCCAGCTCCGGGCGGCTCTGCTCGCGGCCGCGGAACATGATCGTCACCTTGACCTTGTCGCCCTGCTTAAGGAACCGCACCACGTGACCCTTCTTGGTCTCGTAGTCGTGCGGGTCGATCTTCGGCCGGAGCTTCATCTCCTTGATGACGGTCTGCTGCTGGTTGCGCCGGGCCTCGCGCGCCTTGATGTCGCTCTCGTACTTGTACTTGCCGAAGTCCATGAGCTTGCACACCGGCGGGCGGGCCATGGGCGCCACCTCGACCAGATCCAGGTCCACGTCGCCGGCCAGCTGCAGAGCGCGCTCCAGGGGCACGATGCCTACCTGCTCGCCCTCCGGGCCGACCAGCCGGACCTCCCGAGCCCGGATCTGCTCGTTGACGCGTGGTTCGACGCTGATGGGGCCTCCTCTAGTCAGTTCCCTCTGTCGCGACCGGCCCCAAACAGAAGGCCCCGGCGCATGCCGGGGCCCGCTCGACCGGTCGCCGCCAATGGCGGAACAACACCGCAACAGGGAATTTTCATCCCTGGCGCGGTGGACCGGACCCGGCAACCGTACGGTCAGCGGGTGGGAGCGGGCTGCTCCGCTTGGGACACTGCGCGCTGTCCGGGACACCACGCAGGCGGTCGACCCGCCGACTCTAGCACGGAAAGTGAGATCTACATGCTGGGGGGTGATGCCAAGCCGCGCTATCCGGACTCCCCCGCCTGGTGGGCGGCCAGCAGGGCGCGCAGCCCCCGTACCGCCGCGAGCGCGTAAGCCTTGTCCGCCGCCTGCACCGCCATGATCGCGACGACGTCGTCGTTCTGCAGCTCGACGCTGGCCCAGGGCGACCCGCGCCGGAACTCGATCGTCCGGACCACGCTCCAGGGAAGGTCGTAGCTGCCGACCACGTTGCGTATCCGGATTCCGCGCTCGTCGGCCTCGACCCGGGGCCGGGTGAACAGCAGAATGCCCAGCGCGGCAAGGACGCCGAGCCCGATCATCGCCACCTGGTCGCCGGTCTGGAAGACGCTCTTGCCGCTCTCGGTCGGGCCGCGCAACGTGGTGGCGACCGCGCTGAACACGGCCACCACCAGCACCGCGAGCACCCAGGCGACCCTGGCCGTCTTGCGTGGCCGCGCCGTCACAGTCGACATGCGTGGATGTCCGTCACGAGGATGGCGCGGGCACCGAGGTCGTACAGCTCGTCCATGATCCGGTGTACCTCGGCCCGCAGGACCATGGCCTGTACCGCCACCCAGCCCTCCCGATGCAGCGGCGAGATGGTCGGCGACTCGATGCCCGGCGTCAGCGCGCACGCCGACTCGACCTGGTCGGCGCGCACGTCGTACGCGAGCATCACGTACCGCCGGGCCACCAGTACCCCCTGTAGCCGGCGCAGAAGCTGGTTGACCGGCCCGTTACCGGGGGCGCCGATCCGCCGGACCAGCAGCGCGGAGGACTCCAGGATCGGCTTGCCGACGGGTTCCAGCCCGGCCTGGCGCAGCGTCGCGCCGGTGGACACCACGTCGGCGATCACGTCGGCCACGCCGAGCCGGATCGCGTTCTCCACCGCGCCGTCCAGCCGCACGACCTGCGCGTCGATGCCCAGGTCCCGCAGGTGCCGGATGACCACGCCGGGGTACGCGGTGGCGATCCGGCGGCCGGCGAGCTGGCCGAGGTCCAACAGCGTCTCCGGCCGGGCGGCGAACCGGAAGGTCGCCCCGGCGAAGCCGAGGTCGAGGATCTCCTCGGCCCCGGCGCCCGCGTCGATCAGCAGGTCCCGGCCGGTGATGCCGAGGTCGAGGTCGCCGGAGCCGACGTAGGTGGCGATGTCGCGCGGGCGTAGGTAGAAGAACTCGACGTCGTTGTCGGTGTCGCGGCAGATCAGGTCGCGGTCGTCGGACCGCTGCCGGTAGCCGGCCTCGCGCAGCATCTCGGCGGCCGGCGCGGCCAGGGTGCCCTTGTTGGGAACGGCGATTCGGAGCATGTCAGGAAGCGGACCTCTCAGGACGACGACGGGCGGCGGGAGAGGTCACAGATGTCGGTACACGTCCTCAAGTTTCAGGTTCAGCGCGAGCATGAGCACCTGCGCCTGGTAGAACAGCTGGGAAAGCTCTTCCGCCGCCCGCTCCGGGCCTTCGTGCTCGGCGGCCATCCAGGACTCGGCGGCCTCCTCGACGACCTTCTTGCCGATGAAGTGCACGCCGCGGTCGAGCGCAGCGACGGTGGACGACCCGGGGGTCCGCGCGGCGGCCTTGGCGGCCAGCTCCGCGTACAGCTCCTCGAAGGTCTTCACGAGCGCTGATTGTCGCAGGTCGCGCATAGCGGCGCGGACCCCGGGTACGCGATCGGTCAGGAACCGCGCGTGCCAGGGCGCGCCGACCGGCAGGATCCCGGCCGGGGGGCACGCGGCCCGACGCGAACCGGCGCGGCGCGCGGTTACCCGCCGGAGCGGTGGGGTACCCGGCGGACGGAACCACGACGAGGAGGAGGCTATGGCCGGCGAGAACCTGATCAGTGTCCTGGTGACCGACCACCGCGAGGTGGAGCAGATGTTCACCGAGCTGGAGGCCCCGGGCCTCGCCAGGGAGCGGCGGGCGGAGCTGCGGGACAAGGTGATCACCGAGCTGGCGCGCCACTCGGTCGCCGAGGAGATGTACCTGTACCCGATCACGCGCCAGGCGCTACCGGGCGGAGACCAGGTCGCCGACCGGGAGATCCAGGACCACGCCGCGGCGGAGCGGGTGATGAAGGACCTGGAGGGCGTCGACCCCGACGACGCCCGCTTCGACGACCTGCTCACCCAGCTCATCACGGACATCCGCGGGCACGTCGCCGAGGAGGAGACCGACCTGTTCCCCCGCCTGCGGGCGTCCTGCCCGGAGCAGGAGCTGGCAGACCTCGGGGCGAAGGTCCAGGCGGCCAAGAAAACGGCGCCGACCCATCCGCACCCGTCGGCTCCGGACAAGCCACCGATGAACAAGGTGATGGGCCCGCCGATGGGCCTGGTGGACCGGGTACGGGACGCGTTGACCGGCCGGAAGCGCTAACCGGTAGCTGATTTGAGCCGGGCCGGCGTGCCTCCGGTCCGCCGGCCCGGCTCTACCATGTCGGCATGGCCGACCTCCCCGACCGGGTCCCCCAGCCGGACCGCGTTCCCGACCTGCGCGCCTCGAACGTCGACCGTGAACGGGTCGCGGAGGTCCTGCGCACCGCCGCCGCCGAAGGCCGGCTCGACCTCGACGAGCTGGACGAGCGGCTGGCCGCGGCGTACGCCGCCAAGACCTACGCCGACCTGGTACCGCTGACCCACGACCTGCCGGTCGCGGCGACCGCGGTCCCCGCCGCGATGTCGCGGGACGACCGGATCGGCGGCGTCCCGACCTCGACCGGCGGGGTGGCCATCCTGGGCGGGTTCAGCCGCAAGGGCCGCTGGGTCGTGCCGGAGCTGTTCACCGGCCTGGCGTTCTGCGGTGGCGGCGAGCTGGACCTTCGCGAGGCGAGCTTCGCCGCCCCCGAGGTGGAGATCCGGCTGTTCGCGGTCATGGGCGGGGTCGAGGTGACCGTGCCGGAGGACGCCGAGGTCATCATCAACGGGGTCGGCATCATGGGTGGCTTCGACGACAAGGCCGCCGGACCCGGCCGGCCGGGTGCCGTGCGGATCAAGGTGACCGGGCTTGCCTTCTGGGGCGGCGTGGAGGTCAAGCGGCTGCCGCCCAAGGAGGAGGTGGAGCGGCGTAAGCTCGAACGCAAGCTGGAGCGCCGCCAGGCCCGCCAGGCCCGCGTGGAGCGCCGCCAGCAGCGCCGCCTGGAGGGCTGAGCGTCCCGCCGACCGCCAACCGCCCGACCTGGACCACCATTCCGCGCCGGGTCGAGCGTGGCGCCGACATCGGTGGTCCTCTCAGAACGTGTGCTGGTAAACGGCGCAGCCGCGGCAGACCTCGGGCGGGTTGCCGTCGGACGCCAGCCGGGCGCGGAACTCCCGGTAGGCCGGACCGGCCCCAGATGTCCGGGAACGACGCCTCATTGAGGTCGCCGAGCGCGATCCGGTCGTCGCCCATCACCATGCAGCACGGCTGGACGATCCCCGCGCTCGTGACGTAGGCGGCGTCCCACGGCCAGGTGCACCGGCCGCCGGGCGTATTCGACAGGTGCGGCAGCCGCAGCTCCAGCCCGTACCTGGCGGCCGCCGCCCGGGCCCGCCCGAACGCCTCCCCGGTGGCCGCCAGGTCCGCCCCGGTCCACAGCGCCTCGGCGGCCGACCACGATCCCCCGCCGCTTGGCGAGCCGCACCATGTCCAGCAGGTACGGGGAGAGCAGCGGCTCGCCCAGACCCTGCAGGGTCAGCCGGCGCAGCGGCGGTACCTCGTCGACCAGGCGCCGGTACAGGTCCAGGGGCAGTGCCCCGGCCAGCTTGTTGACCGGCGGCCGGTACCGCACCAGGCACATCGCGCACCGCAGGTTGCAGGCCGAGGTCACCTCGACCTGGAGCGCCGCGGGCAGCGGCGGCATCAGGGGCAGGGTCGGTGCGGTCACGACCGGGAGGTGATGGTCAGCCGGCTCGGGTCGATCTCACGCCGCGGCCAGCGGGTGAGGTACTCCTCCTCCAGCTCGGTCGTCCGGGCCAGGTGGACGGCCAGGGCGTCGTCGGGGGCGTGGCGCAGGGTGTCCAGCCGCGTGCGGTGCAGGCTGGCCAGCTCCCGGAACAGGTCCTCGTCGGACAGCTCACTGGCGGGGACGCCGTCGGTGGTCGCCATGGGCTTCGGGTACCCGCCCGGCGGCCGCTCAACCCCGAAGGCCGCGCGCACCTACCCAGGCACACCGGAGGCCGCCGGTGCGGGCGCACCGGCGGCCTCCTGCGACAGCCACCCACGTCCCGGCCGGACCCCCACCCAGCCCGAGGCGTTCGGCGTCGATGGTGACCGAGCCTAGCCGGGTGGCTAGTACGGCCGGAGGCCGGCGGGGTTTCTTGAGCAAATCTTGAACCTGACGGCTCAGCGTCGCGGAGCAGCCGCAGGGCGGCAGGCGCGGACAGGTCGCCTCGGCGCAGCCGCATCGGTGCGCTTCAGGGCGAGGCCCTCCACCGCCGCCATCACCTCGTCGACCGTGATCGCCGCGAGGGCGGGGTGTGGGCGGCGCCAGCCCCGGGCCGTACCGGCGCGCCGGAGCGGCGGGGCGGGCCGCTCGCCGTGCCACAGCACCCGGTGCAGATCCTGGTCGAGCACCGGTCCCCACCACTCCGGCGGGGTCGGCCCGAACAGCAGTACCGAGGGGGTCTGGTACCCGGTCGCCAGGTGGGCGATGCCGGTGTCGCCGCTGACGACCAGGCGGGCGTGCGCGACGAGCGCGGCGAGCCCGCCGACGTCGGTGTGCCCGGCGAGGACGCGCCGGGGGGCAGGCCGGCAAGCTCGGCGACCTTGCCCGCGAGCCAGCGCGTGCTCGTCGACCGTCCACTGTGGACCGTCGGGGAAGCCGGCCGACACGCAGGCGAAGGCGAGCAGCCGCTCGGGCCGGGTACCGAGCAGGAGCCGGTGCGAGCGCGGCCCCTTGCCGTGCAGGTTGACCGCGAGACGGGGCGGCGGTACCGCGATCCCCGGCACGGCCAGCCCGTCCACCGGCAGTACCCGGTCCACCGCGCCGGTCAGCCGGGCCAGCGGCTCCAGCCCGGCCGGCGCGGCGAGCACGCTCTCCTCGGTCGGGCGGGCGGCGCGCAGGCCACGCAGGGCCGTGCCGGCCGCGGTCACCACGCCGTCCAGGCCGCCGGACCGGACCGCCAGCTCCCGCGCCGCCCGCTCGGCCTCCCGGGTGCCGGCGAGGTCGACGACGACGTGCGGTACCCCGTCCACCGGTACCCGGTCGAGCACGAAGGGCCGGCCGCCCGCCTTCTGCACGGCTTCCACGACGGCCGCCCCGAGGCCGCTAGCTCCCCCGCTGACCACCACGGGGTGTGCCAGGTGAGCACGTTGTCCACGCCCGGCACCAGGCCCGCCGCGGCCTCGCCGCGCGGGCCGCACAGCAGGGTCAGCCGATCCGCCCCGGCGGCCAGCGCGCGCAGCGCGGGGCCGGTGAGCAGCACGTCACCAGCCGAGTCGGCGCGCACCGCCAGGACATGCCCGCCGGGTTGCCGGCCGGTGGCCGGCCGCGGGTCGCGGGCCAGGATCCAGCCGACGGCGGCGCGCAGGTCCGGCTTGACCACCGGGGCGGCCGCCACCTCG
>JBKPCQ010000350.1:0-5327 GCA_046727455.1 Actinomycetota bacterium
GCCATGTCCAGCGCGGGTTCGTCCGGCCGCAGCGTGTCGTCCTTCTCCGACGCCGCATGCGCCGGCTGCTCGGACTCCCGTTCGCTAGCGGGCACCATGCGGGTCACCCCGGCATTGTCCCAGTGCCGCACCAGTGCGCGGGAGGCCCCGGCCGTCCGGCTCGGGCGGCCACGGGGTTGCGGGTCGTGCCGCTCCGGCGACGGGTCCGCTCAGGCGGCCACGCGGTCGCGGCCGCGCCGCTTGGCCTCGTAGAGCTGGTGGTCGGCGGCGTGGAGCAGGTCCATGCCGGCCATCCCGGGGCGCAGCGGCGCGACCCCGACGCTGACGGTGACCGGCAGGCCGGCGGCGACGTGTTCGAGGTCGGCGCCGCGGATCGCCGTGCGGATCCGCTCGGCGACCCGCGTCGCGGCGGCGAGGTCGGCGTGCAGGAACACGGTGAACTCGTCGCCGGCGTACCGGATGGCGACGTCGTCGGCGCCGCAGTGCGCCAGGAGAATCCCGGCGATCGCGCGCAGCACCTGGTCACCGGCGATGTGCGAGTACGTGTCGTTGATCGCCTTGAAGTGGTCGACGTCGATGAGCAGCAGCGCGGTCGGGTGCGGCAGGGTACCTGCGTCGATGCTCGCCATGACCTGATCGAAGTGGCGGCGGTTGCCCAGTCCGGTGAGCGGGTCGCGGATCAGCGCCAGTTCGGTGCGGGCGCGTTCGGTCTCCAGCTCCTCCCGCCGCTGGGCCTGGCGGAGCATGGTCACCCGCTGCAGGCGGAGCTGCCAGAGCTGGCGGGCCTGCTCCCGTACCGTCTCGAACAGGTCCCGCGCCTCCTGGGTACCGCTGGCCTCGGCGGCCAGCGCGGCCAGCTCGTACCGGACGATCAGCCGCTCCTCCGGCCGCCCGCCGAACTGCAGCAACTGCTCCGCGGCGAGGAACTCGCGCCGGGCGGCCGGGAGGTCTCCGGCCGCCCGGCGGACCACCCCCAGCGCGAGGTGCGCCACCCGGGAGCCGTAGTACTCCTCCGCGCCGCGTAGCGGGACGACGACCTCCTCCGCCAGCTTGCGTGCCTCGTCGATCTCGCCGAGCTTGGCCAGCGCCAGCGCCCGGCTGGCGATGATGTCCGTCACCTGATCCAGCGCACCCCGCTCGGTGTAGCTGTCGATCCAGCGCTGCGCGATGGCGTCGCTGCGGCGCAGGCGCAGCTCGGCCTCGCTGGTGTACCCGAGGTGGTCCAGCCGGACCCCCCAGTACAGCAGCATCGCCATGTACCCCAGCTCGTCGGCGCCGGCGAAGTCGGGCCGGTTTGCCGCCCAGATCTCGGTGAGCCGCTCGTACGCCGCCCGGGCCGCCTCGTACAGCTCCGCGACGTGTACCGCGATCGCGTAGGAGCCGAGCGCCGAGGCGAAGTTGGCGTCGTGCAGCGGCGGCCGTTCGAGGAGCCGGCCGGCCCGGGCCAGGTAGTCCATCGCCTCCATGGCCCGCCCGGTCAGCAGGTACAGGGAGGCCAGGTCGGACAGGGTCTTGCCCTCGTGCAGCCGGTTGCCGGCGACCCGGTGGCGGCGCAGCAGTTCCTCTCCCGCTGCGATCGCCTCCTCGAACTGCCCGATCCCCTCGTGCGCGTACATCCGGCCCTGGTACAGGTAGGTGACCGTACGCTCGTCGCCGACCGCGCGGGCGATGGCCGTGTACGCGTCGGCGGCGGCGAGGGCCTCGTGGCAGTGGCCGGTTTGTGACAGCTCGTGCACCCGCAGTGAGAACGCCTTCAGCGGTCCGTGCACCGTGACCGGCACGGGCAGCCGAGGGTCAGTCTCCGACGACACCTTCAGATCATGCCATCAGGTCAGGGTTTCGCGCAGAACGGTTGCGCAAAAAAGCCGACTACACGCATGGCGGCTGCGCGAAAGTCAGATACCGTACCGACCATGTGTGGGATCGTGGGTTACGCCGGTGCCGAGCCGGCGCTCGGCATCGTGTTGGACGGGCTGCGCCGGCTGGAGTACCGGGGGTACGACTCGGCGGGCGTCGCCATCGCCGCCCACGGCGGGCTGGTGACCGAGAAGCGGGCCGGCAAGCTGGGCAACCTGGAGAAGGCGCTGAGCGAGTCGCCGTGCCCGGGGATCGGCGACGGTACCACCGGCATCGGCCACACCCGCTGGGCCACCCACGGCGGCCCGACCGACCGCAACGCCCACCCGCACCTCTCGGCCGATGGGCGGGTCGCCGTCATCCACAACGGCATCATCGAGAACTTCGCGAAGCTGCGCGCCGAGCTGGAGGCGGCCGGCGTGGAGTTCGCCAGCGACACCGACACCGAATGCGTGGCACACCTGCTCGCCGCCGAACTGGCCGCGCTCGACGCGCAGCCGGCGCCCGGCGGCCCGGCTGGCGCGCGCCTCGCAACGGCCATGCGGCGGGTCTGCCAACGGCTCGCGGGCGCGTTCACGCTGCTGGCGATCGACGCCCGGGAGCCTGGGGCGGTGGTGGGCGCCCGGCGGAACTCGCCGCTCGTGGTCGGCCGGGGTACCGACGGGTACTACCTGGCCAGCGACGTCTCCGCGTTCATCGAGTACACCCGTGAGGCGATCGAGCTGGGACAGGACCAGGTGGTGCTGATCACGCCGGACGCCGCGACCATCACCGACTTCGAGGGGCAACCGGCCACCGGGCGCGACTACCACATCGACTGGGACGCCTCAGCCGCCGAGAAGAGCGGGTACGAGCACTTCATGCTCAAGGAGATCGCCGAGCAGCCGCGGGCGGTCGCCGAAACCCTCCTCGGCCGGCTCACCGAGACCGGCGACATCCTGCTCGACGAGGTCCGGCTCACCGAGCAGGATCTGCGCGACGCCGACAAGGTCTTCATCATCGCGTGCGGTACCGCCTACCACGCCGGCCTGGTCGCGAAGTACGCCATCGAGCACTGGACCCGGATCCCCTGCGAGGTGGAGCTGGCCAGCGAGTTCCGGTACCGGGACCCGGTGCTGGACCGCTCCACGCTCGTGGTGGCGATCTCCCAGTCCGGCGAGACGATGGACACGCTGATGGCGCTGCGCCACGCCAAGGAGCAGAAGGCGCGGGTACTCGCGATCTGCAACACCAACGGCGCGACCATCCCCCGCGAGTCCGACGCCGTGCTCTACACGCACGGCGGACCGGAGATCGCGGTGGCCTCGACGAAGGCCTTCCTCACCCAGCTCGTCGCGTGCTACCTGGTCGGGCTGCACCTCGCGCAGGTGCGCGGCGTCATGTACGCGGACGAGGCCGGCTCGGTGGTGGCGCAGCTCCAGGAGATGCCCGGCCGGTTGACCCGGGTGCTGGACACCATGGCGCCGGTGCGCGAGCTGGCTCGGGAGCTGGCCGGGGTGTCGACGGTCCTGTTCATCGGCCGGCACGTCGGGTACCCGGTGGCGCTGGAGGGCGCGCTCAAGCTCAAGGAGCTGGCGTACATGCACGCCGAGGGGTTCGCCGCCGGGGAGCTCAAGCACGGGCCGATCGCGCTGATCGAGGCCGGTACCCCGGTGATCTGCGTGGTGCCTTCGCCGGCCGGGCGCGGCGTGCTGCATGACAAGATCGTGTCGAACATCCAGGAGGTGCGCGCCCGGGGTGCGCGGACGATCGTCATCGCCGAGGAGGGCGACACCGCCGTGCTGCCCTACGCCGACCATCTGATCTCCGTTCCGCGGACGCCCACCCTGCTGGCGCCGCTGGTCACCACAGTGCCGTTGCAGGTCTTCGCGGCGGAGATCGCCACCGCCCGCGGCCACGACGTCGACCAGCCCCGCAACCTGGCGAAGTCCGTCACCGTCGAGTGATGCCGCACGCCTTCCTGGCGTTCGCCGCGGTCCTCGCCATCACTCCCGGGCTCGACACGATGCTCGTGGTATGCACCACCGCGGTCAGCGGCCACTCGGAATCACCGCGCCGCTGACCGCGTCGGGCCGGGTGCGCCACGCCGTGACCGCCGGCCGCGGCAGGTCCGCGGGTCAGTCGAGCAGGCGGTGCATGAGGGTGACGAACTGGCGGCGTTGGGTTGGAGTGAGGGGGGCGAGCAGCCGGTCCTGGATGTCGGCGATGATGCCGTCGAGGGCGGTGAGTCGCTCGGTTCCGGCGGCGGTGATGGTGACAATGTTGCGGCGCTTGTGCTCCGGGTCGACCGCGCGTTCGATCAGGCCGCGCGCCTCAAGTCCGGCGAGGGCCGCGGTGACGTCGCTGCGGTCGATACCGGTACTGCGGCCCAGGTCTGCCTGGCTTGCCGGTCCCCACTCCTCCAAGGCCGCGAGGAGTCGGTAGTGGTAGCTGCGCAACCCGTCGGCGTTGGCCTCGAACCCGTCCTTGAGTAGACCGGAGGCGCGGGCGAAGGCGCGGCTGATCAGCCAGGTCGGCCGGTCACGCAGGCGGGCCGGGGTAGCGCCGGGCTGGTGCGCAGACGTGGACACCTCACGAGAGTAACAGTTGCGGGTCCGGCCAACACTCGCTATGTTGGTTGTACCAATGTAGGTACGCCCAACACTCGGCACCGTGACAACCAAGAAAGAGGATCCCGTCGTGACCACCGCCACATCCCCACATCGCAAGAGCGTGCTCGTCGTCGGCAGGAGCCCCACCGTCCTCGCCGACACCGTCGCTCTCCTGCGCGGCAAGGGCTACACCGCCGAGGCCACGAACGAGTTCGATCGCGTACTGGACAGCTACGACGTTGCTGCCCTCGACATCGTCGTGTTCGGGGGGATGGTGCCGCCCGACACCAAACAACGCCTTCACCGGGAGATCTCCGACCGCAACCCGGGCGTGCTCTTCGTCCAGGGCTTCGCAGGCATCCCGGGACTGATTGCCGAGCAGGTAGAGGCCGCCGTAGGACCCCGTGGGAACGATGCCGGCGCCGACGTCACGTACGAGGCGGCGTCGCGTTCGATCAGTTTCAACCTCGATCGACCACGCGAGGTCTCCGTCGTCGCCTGGTGGCATACGGCATTCGTGCCCCCGGAACCCAAGAGCACGTCGATGACCATCCTTCGCGCAGAACTGCCTGCCGGTTCCTACAAGATTTCGCTCCCGGACGAGATCCCGATCCAGGCATCCTTCGCGACCGTGTCGGTCGGCTCATCCGTCCAGGCGTTCATCGTCGGAGCGATGCCGACAGGTACCACGATGGCGCGGTTCCCCGACCCCGCGAGTTCCTGATGCGGCCTCCGACCAGGATCCGTGCAGGGACGTGCGGCTCGCCCTCGACAGCGCTCATCGCACATCCGCGTAGTCGCCGGCGGCGATGTCGGCCATGTCCGCCAGCGCGGGGTTGCCCTCGTCGAAGTACCCCAGGTGCGCGTGTACCGGGTCGA
>JBKPCQ010000351.1:0-7099 GCA_046727455.1 Actinomycetota bacterium
GCGGCACCCAGCTCGGCGGGCTGACCCGGGCGCTGGCACGGCTCGGCAGGCCCGAGCCCGAACCCGACACCGGCGCGGCCGGCCAAGCGGAAGGCGCGGGTGGCGCCGGGGATGCCGGTGACTCTGCGGGCGGCTCGGCGGGCGGCTCGGTACCGGGCCACAGCATGCCCGGCGGCGGTGGCGGCATCTCGAACGGGTCGCCCTCGTCCTCGGCGGGTACCTCGGGTGGAAGCTGCGCACCGAGGGGCGGCGGGGGTGCTAGCGGTGGCAGCCCGTCCCCGGCATCCGGAGGCGGTACCGGTTCCGGTGGTCGCGCCCGGTAGGCGTTGCGCTCGTCCATGGCAGTCTCCCAGCTTGTCCCCGCCTGCCATCCGGCCGGCCCGGCGATGAACCAGAGGCGTCGGCCGTGTCCCGCCACGCCCCCGGTTCACCGTGCCATACCGAGACCACACAGGACACCCGGCCCCGGCCAAGTTCCACCGGTCGGACCGGGCGATCCGGGATCGATCGGGCCTATGGCCCTGGACCGGGCGAGTTGGAGCTGGACGCGGCAGCCGGAGCGGCCGAACTCGCTGACGGCGATGCTGACGAGGGTGCCGCGGACGGGGACGAGCTGGCGGACGGCGTCGGGCTGGGTGTCGGCGACGGCGTTGGACTGGGCGTCGGGCTGGGCGTGGGGCTGGGGCTCGGCGACGGCGACTCGCTCGGCGACGGGTTGGGCGACGGCGGATGGCTCACCGGCGGCCCCGGCTGGGGTGGCGGTGGTGCCGGCGCGGGCTTCGGTGCCCGTACCGCGTCGACGACCCGGGTGGCACCGAAGAACGCCGACCACCAGATGTGCGCCACCTTGACCACGTCGCCGCTGTTCGGCGCCTCGATCATGAAGTCGCCACCGTAGTAGATCCCGACGTGCGAGATGCTGGTCCAGTCGGTGCGGCTGGTCGTGCTGAAGAACAGCAGGTCGCCGACCAGAAGCTGGGTGGTGGGTACCGGCTTGGTCGCGTGGTACTGGTCGGCGGCCACCCGGGGCAGCCCGGAGTACCCGGCCTGGCGGTACGCCCACCAGACCAGGCCGGAGCAGTCGAAGGTGAAGTCGCCCTGCGTACCCCAGACGTAGGGGCTGCCCCGCTTGCTGAACGCCGCCCTGGCGGCGGCGAGGGCGATCGGGTTGGGGCTCAGCCCGTTGACGTTGCTGCCCGCCGCGAACTGGCCGGCGAGCTGGGCGTCGATGGCGTCCTGGGCGGCCTCGGCCTCCTGGACCGCCTGGGCGTTGCGGGCCATGAGGTCGGCCAGCGCCGCGCTCTGCTGGTCGTGCGCCGCCCGCAGGCTGGCCCGTTCCTGGGTGAGCTGCTGCTCGGAGGCCTGCGCCGCCTGGTAGGCGGCCTCGGCGGTCTTTTCGAGGGCGGCCGCGGTGGCCGCGTCCAGTACCGCCGACTGCGGGTTGCCCGGTGCGTTCCGGTTGATCCCGAGACCACCCGGTACCAGCTCGTTGAGCTGGCTGACGTCGTTGGCGTACCCGCCCAGCGGGCCGAGCTGGGTCGCCTCCTTGTACGCCCTGGTCGCCGCGCTGTCTGCCCGCTGCTTGAGCCGGTCGGCCTGCCCCTTGGCGTCCTGCCACGCCTGGTAGGTCTGCTGCCGGGCCTGGACGGCGGCGTCCAGT
Organism: Actinomycetota bacterium; assembly: GCA_046727455.1. GTDB lineage: Bacteria > Actinomycetota > Actinomycetes > Mycobacteriales > Micromonosporaceae > AC-43. The sequence goes on from JBKPCQ010000351.1 coordinate 1,661, forward strand.
TCGATGCCGAGCTTGGTCAGCCGCTCGCCCATCGCCTCGATCTGGGCGCGCTGGGTGAGGATCTGGTTGGCGAGGGGGCCGACGACCGGGGTGGCCGGCTGCGTGTTGGCCGGTGCCGCGTTACCGGGCGCGAGGGGTCCGGTGACCACGGGCGGTACCCCCGCGTCCGGTACCCCGCCGGGCGTCGTCGGGTCACCGAAGGCGGGGCTTCCGACGAGCAGGCTGAGCGCACCAAGGGCGACCAATGCCCAAGTGAAGCTCCGCCTGCTCATGCCACCATCCCCGGAGTGCCCGTTGCCTCCCCGTTCTGGTCTACCGCACCGGAGCGGGACTGTCACTCCCAGACGGGTAACGGATCCCTGAGTGCCAGGCGAACAGTCGCCAGTCGTACAGTCGATGTCGTGGATTCGGGGCTCAAGCGTGATCTGGAAGCGAAGGTGTACGCCGGCGAGCGGCTGTCCCGCGCGGACGGCGTCGCCCTGTACGGCAGCGACGACCTGGCCTGGCTCGGCCGGCTCGCGCACCACGCGCGCACGGAGCGCAACGGCGACCGGGTGATGTTCAATGTCAACCGGCACCTGAACCTCACCAACGTCTGCGCGGCATCCTGTGCATACTGCTCGTTCCAGCGTAAGCCGGGCGAGAAGGACGCCTACACGATGCGCGTGCACGAGGCCGTCGCCAAGGCCAAGGAGATGGAGGACGAGCAGCTCACCGAGCTGCACATCGTCAACGGGCTGCACCCGACGCTGCCCTGGCGGTACTACCCCAAGGTGCTCCGCGAACTGAAGGCCGCCCTGCCCAACGTGTCACTGAAGTGCTTCACGGCCACCGAGATCCACTGGTTCGAGAAGATCTCCGGGCGCAGCGCCGGCGAGATCCTCGACGAGCTGATCGACGCCGGCCTGGAGTCGCTGACCGGAGGCGGCGCGGAGATCTTCGACTGGGAGGTGCGCGGGCAGATCGTCGACCACGCCACCCACTGGGAGGACTGGTCGCGCATCCACCGGCTGGCCCACAGCAAGGGCCTGAAGACCCCGTGCACCATGCTGTACGGGCACATCGAGGAGCACCGGCACCGGGTCGACCACGTGCTGCGGCTGCGTGAGTTGCAGGACGAGACCGGCGGCTTCCAGGTGTTCATCCCCCTGCGGTACCAGCACGACTTCGTCGACTCCGCGGACGGGAAGATCCGCAACCGGCTGCAGGCGCGCACCACCATGGCCGCTCCGGCCGAGTCGCTCAAGACGTTCGCGGTGTCCCGGCTGCTGTTCGACAACGTGCCGCACGTCAAGTGCTTCTGGGTCATGCACGGCCTGTCCGTGGCGCAGCTTTCGCTCAACTTCGGCGTCGACGACCTGGACGGGTCGGTGGTCGAGTACAAGATCACGCACGACGCCGACCATTACGGCACCCCCGGCACGATGCACCGCGAGGACCTGCTGCACCTCATCTGGGACGCCGGCTTCCGGCCGGTCGAGCGCAACACCCGCTACGAGGTCGTGCGGGAGTACGACGCCCCGGTGCCGCTCGCCGAGCGGCGCGCCGAGCCGCAGCAGGTGTGGACCTGATGAACCCGGCGCTGAAGTACACGCTCGGCCGGCTGGGCCTGTTCGTGGCATGCGCGCTGGTGCTGTTGCCGGTGCCGTTGAACATCTGGATCAAGCTGATGGTCGCGGTGGTCGCCTCGTTCGCGCTGCAGTTCGTGGTGCTACGCAAGTGGCGGCTGGAGATGATCAATCAGGTCGACGCCACGATGGCCCGGCGCCGCCAGGAGAAGGAGCGGCTGCGGGCCGCGCTGGCCGGGGACGAGGACGACGGTACCGCCGACAGCGGCGCTCAGGACAGCCGGTAGATCGCCGCGTCGGCTTGCCGAACATCTGATCCGCCGTCACGCCCCGCCCGGACAGGTCGGCCACCAGCCGCTCGTACGCCTGCCCGCTCCGGCTCGCCATAGTTGCGGTATCGGACTACCCGCCGCCGGCCGGTCCAGCCGGCGGCGGGTCCGGGGAAGACCTATCCGGCCAGCGCGATGACCGAGAAGAAGGCGCCGGTCGGGTCGCCGACCACGGCGAACCGGCCCACGCCCGGGGCGTCCGTCGGGGCTACCGACACCGTGCCGCCAAGCTCCTTGATCTTCTCGCACGCCGCGTCGCAGTCCTCGACGGCGAAGTAGACCATCCAGTGGTCGGGCAGGTCGGCCGGCCAGGCGTCGCCGATCATCGGCATCATCCCGGCGATCGAGCGCCCCCCGACCTGGAACTCGGTGTACGGCATGTCCGGGTTGGCGCTGGGCTTGGCCGTCCAGCCGAGCACCCGGGTGTAGAACTCGGTCGCGGCGTCCGGGTCCCGGGTCATCAGCTCGTTCCACGCGAAGGCGCCGGGCTCGGTGACCACCGCCGCGCCCGGGAAGTCACGCGCCTGCCAGATCGAGAACGCGGCGCCGCTGGTGTCGAGGAACACCGCCATCCGGCCGGCGTCCATCACGTCCATCGGCGCCATCAGCACCTTGCCGCCGGCCGCCTCCACCCTGCGCGCGACCTCGTCCGCTTCGGGCGTCGCCGCGTACCAACTCCATGCTGGCGGCTGGCCCTCGCCCATCAGCGGACCGACCGCCGCGACCGGGTCGTCGCCCTTGTGGAAGATGGTGTAACCGCCCGCCTCCGGCGGGGACGGCTGCGGCGTCCAGCCGAACAGCCCGCTGTAGAACGCCTTGGCCGCCTCGACATCGGGGGAGCCCAGGTCCACCCAGCAAGGAACCCCCGGGGCGTACTCGGAAACCTTCATCGTCGTTTCCCTCCTTCGGACGCATCCTGGCACTCCGGTACGACAGTTGGCAGGGCGACGGCCGGATTTGGGTGGTGCCAATACCGCCGCGGGGCAGCGGGGAGATCGGCCGGGGAGTATGTTGCGGGGCGCTCTGAAAATCCATCGTCGGTAACGGGAGGTTTGTTTCGGTGTCCGCATCAGTTGCCCCCGCTCAGCAGAAGAGCGTCGGCATCGCCTACCTACTGTGGTTCTTCCTCGGCGCATTCGGCGCGCACCAGTTCTACCTCGGCAAGACCGGGCGCGCGGTCAGCTACATCTTCACGCTCGGGTGGCTGGGCATCGGCCTGTTGATCGACCTGTTCACGATGAGCAAGCAGGTCCAGGCGGCGAACGCCGCGTCGGCGTAAGGGATGCGTGAGGCCGTACGACCACCGGGTCGTACGGCCCTGCCCGGCCCTAGCCGAGGGGCTGGGGCAGCGGCCTGCGGTGGAGCACCGAGAGCCGGGAGACCGCCCGGGTGAGGACCACGTAGAGCCGGTGCAGGCCGCGTGGTTCGGCGGCGACGATCTCGGCCGGCTCGACCACGACCACATGGTCGTACTCCAGGCCCTTGGCGAGCGTCGCCGGCAACAGGGTGACCCGCTCCTCGTCCTCGGCGCCGCCCACCTCGACACCGGCCGCGCGCAGCGCCGCCGCCAACCGGGGGACGGCCGCGTCGGCGACGATCACGCCGATCGAACCGTCGTACCCCAGGGCGGCCCGCACCTCGGCCACAACCGCCGGTACCAGGTCGGTCGCCGGGGTGATCCGCAGCCAGCCGTCATGGCGCAGCGAGCGGGCCGCCGGTACGTCGACGGCCAGCGCGGGAAGCAGCCGGTTGGCCAGCGACACGACCACCTCCGGCACCCGGAAGCCGGTGCTCAGCGGTACCACCGGGGTGCCGGGCTTGCCCAGGTGCGCCATTGTCGCGGCCCAGTCGGTGGTCGCCCAGGGTGCCGTGCCCTGGGCCAGGTCGCCCAGCAGCGTGATCGAGCCGTGCTCGCTACGCCGCGCGATTGCGCGGCACTGCATCGGGGACAGGTCCTGCGCCTCGTCCACGACCACGTGCCCGAAGCTGCTCAGCCGGTCGATCAGCCCGGCCGCCTCGTCGACGAGTACCGCGTCGGCCGCGCTCCACTTCGCGGCCTTCACCGACCGGGGCGGCTTCGCCCAGCGGATCGCGGCCTGCTCCTCATCGGTCAGGATGCCCGCTGCGCTACGCGACGGGTCGGACAGCAGCTCGAACACCAGCGCTTCGGCGGTGGCCGCCGGCCATACCTCGTCGAGGAAGCCGGTCACCGGGGCCGACCGGCCCATCCGGCGTACCCACGCCTCACCCGGGGAGTCGCCGCTGCGCGCCTCCGCCTGCCGTTGGAGCAGGCCCACGACGCGGGCGCGGACCCGTTCCCGGCCGACCGCGTGCGGCGGGTCCTCCCGGCGGACGTCGTCGACCACCCGGCGGAGCACGTCCTCCGACAGCCGCCAGCGGTACGAGCCGTCGGAGACCACGATCGGCTGGGACGGCCTGCGCACGTACCGGCCGATCGCCCGGCGCAGCACGTCGGCCATCCGCGCGTCGTGCTTCACCAGTTGCGCCGCGTCGGAGTCGACGCCGACAGGTCGGCGGCCCAGGAGATCCTCCACGGTGGACTGGATCACGTCCAGCTCGCCGAGCGCCGGCAGGACCGCCGAGATGTAGTGCAGGAAGGCCCGGTTCGGACCGACGATCAGCACGCCGGAACGGCGCAGCCGCTCGCGGTGCAGGTACAGCAGATAGGCGGCGCGGTGCAGGCCGACGGCGGTCTTGCCGGTGCCCGGGGCGCCCTGCACGCAGACCGACTCATCGATCGACGCGCGGACCAGCTCGTCCTGGTCCGGCTGGATGGTGGCGACGATGTCGCGCATCGGCCCCACGCGGGGCCGCTCGATCTCATCGGTGAGGATCCGCGAGGCGGTGCCCAGCTCCTCGCCCCGGTCCAGGTGCTCGTCCTCGAAGCTGGTCAGCACCCCGGCCGAGAACCCGAAGCGGCGCCGGGTCGCCACGCCCTGCGGATCGCGGGCCGAAGCCCGGTAGAACGCCCGGGACAGCGGCGCCCGCCAGTCCAGCACCATCGGCTCACCCCGGTCGTCGACGACGTGCCGCCGGCCGATGTGGTACCGGGAGTCACCGGCGAAGTCCAGCTTGCCGAAGAACAGCGGGATGGTCGGGTCGTCGGCCAGCTCAGCGATCCGGCGGCGCAGGGTGGTGCCCAGCGTTTCGGCGGAGTACGCGTCCCCGGCGACCTTGTCGCCGGCGCGGAACAGCTCTTCGGCATGCTCGCGCATCCGCCGCAGCGCGGCGCGGGAGGCGGCGAGGTGCTCCCGTTCGTCGGTCAGTTCGGTGTCCAGGTCGGGCGTGGTCATCCGATACCTCGGTTCAGGTATGGGGGTGGCCGCCCGGCGCTCCAGCCGCCTGGTTGCGGCGGTGCCGGCTGTGCCCCGAAGCAGGCGAACGATGGTACGCCCGCCGGCCGGGCGGCGGCATCCGATTTCCCCGCTACGGTGGGCGGGTGCCCTCCGACCGCTGGGTTGACGTGTACCTCGCCTCGATCGCCCGCGCGGTCTCCACCTGCGGGGACTACCTGGCCGCCA
>JBKPCQ010000352.1:0-15752 GCA_046727455.1 Actinomycetota bacterium
AGTACCGCCCCGCTGTCCAGGTCGGCGACCAGCCAGGCGGTCGCGGAGAGGTTCACCGGCGGCGGGGCGGCGCCCGGTGGCACGGTGAGCCCCGCCGTGGCGAGCCCGTCCCCACCCACCGCCGGCCGGCCCACGGTCGGCGGGGAGGGGCTCGCCACCGCGGGTCTCACCGTGCCGCCGGGCGCCCCACCACCGCCGGGTAACCTCTCCGCCACCTCCTGGCTGGTCGCCGACCTCGACAGCGGGGCGGTACTGGCCGCCTGCGGCCCGCACGAGGCCAGCCCGCCGGCCAGCGTGCAGAAGCTGCTGCTGGCGGAGACGCTGCTGCCGAAGCTGGACCCGGCCCAGGTCGTCGAGGTGGTCCACGCCGACCTGGACTTCGAGCGCGGCAGCTCGGCCGTGGGCCTGCTGGAGGGCGGCCACTACTCCGTCGACACGCTCTGGTACGGGCTGCTGCTGGAGTCGGGCAACGACGCGGCCAACGTGCTGGCCCGCCTGGGCGGCGGCAGCGCGGGGGTACCGGGCACCATCGACGCGATGAACGCCGAGGCGCGCCGCCTCGGCGCGTTCGACACCCACGCGGTGACCCCGTCCGGCCTCGACGGGCCGGGCCAGTTCACCAGCGCGTACGACCTGGCCCTGATCGCCCGCGCGGGCCTCGCCCGGGAGGACTTCCGCAGGTACGACACCGCCCTGAAGGCACAGATCCCCGCGCAGCCACCGAAGGACCCGCGCGGGTTCCAGATCCAGAACGAGAACCGGCTGCTGTACAACTACCCGGGCGCGATCGGCGGCAAGACCGGCTTCACCGACCGGGCCCGCCACACGTACGTCGGCGCCGCCGAGCGCAACGGCCGCCGGCTGGTCGTCACGCTGCTCGACGCCGAGGCGGTACCGGTCCCCGGCTGGCGACAGGGGGCGGAGCTGCTCGACTGGGGCTTCGGACTGCCGCCGGACGCGTCCGTCGGCCACCTGGTCAGCCCGGACGAGGCGGCGAAGCTGCTGAAGCCGCCGGCGCCGAGCCGGGCCCCGAGCGTGGCCGCCGCCGCGGACCTGGCCCACCCGCGGCATGCCGACGAGGGAACCATGGTGCTCGCCGGCCTCGGCGCCGCGGTCACGATCCTCGCCGTCCCGCTGCTGCTGGTCGCCAGGCGGAGCCGGCGCCGCCCGGTCCGGCGCACCCGCGCGGCGGTCAGACGCCCGAGGTGACCCGGTACGCGTCGTAGACGCCGTCCACCTTCCGTACCGCCGCGAGCAGGTGGCCCAGGTGCTTCGGGTCGGCCATCTCGAAGCTGAACCGGCTCACCGCGACCCGGTCGCGGGTGGTGGTGACGGTTGCCGAGAGGATGTTGACCCGCTCGTCGGAGAGCACCTTGGTGATGTCGGCCAGCAGCTTGTGCCGGTCGAGCGCCTCGACCTGGATGGCGACGAGGAACGACGAGGCGGCGGTCGCCTTCCACGTCACCTCGACGATCCGCTCGGGCTGCATCCGCAGGTCGGTGGCGTTCTCGCAGTCGTCGCGGTGCACGCTGACCCCACCGGTGCGGGTCACGAACCCGAAGATCGCATCCGGCGGTACCGGCGTGCAGCAGCGCGCCAGCTTGATCCAGACGTCCTCCACGCCCTTGACCACGACGCCAGGGTCGTGGACCGAGCCCCGGGCCCGGGGCGGCCGGGTGGCGACGGCGGTCTCGGCGATGTCCTCGATCGCGCCCTCCTCGCCGCCGTACGCGGCCACGAGGCGGGACACCACGTTCTGCGCGGAGACCTGGTTCTCCCCCACCGCGGCGTACAGCGAGGCGACGTCGGCGAGGTGCAGCTCGCGGGCGATGGTCATCAGCGTCTCGGCGGTGAGCATCCGCTGCAGCGGCAGGCCCTGCTTGCGCATGGCCTTGGTGATGGCCTCCTTGCCGGCCTCGATCGCCTCCTCGCGGCGCTCCTTGTTGAAGTACTGGCGGATCTTCGTGCGCGCCCGGGGGCTCTTCACGAACCCGAGCCAGTCCTGGGTCGGGCCGGCCGTCTCCGACTTCGAGGTGAAGATCTCGATCACGTCGCCGTTGGACAGCGTCGACTCCAGCGGAACCAGCTTGCCGTTGACCCGCGCGCCGATGCACTTGTGCCCGACCTCGGTGTGTACCGCGTACGCGAAGTCGACCGGGGTCGAGCCGGTCGGCAGCGCCACCACGTCGCCCTTGGGCGTGAAGACGTACACCTCCTGGCTGGACAGGTCGAACCGCAGCGCGTCGAGGAACTCGCTCGGGTCGCTGGCCTCCCGCTGCCAGTCCAGCAACTGGCGCAGCCAGGTCATCTCGTCGATGTGGGCCGGCGGCCCGACGATCGTGGCGCCCTTGGTCTCCTTGTACCGCCAGTGCGCCGCGATGCCGTACTCCGCCGTGCGGTGCATCGCGGTGGTCCGGATCTGCATCTCCACCGGCTTGCCGTTCGGGCCGATCACGGTGGTGTGCAGGGATTGGTACATGTTGAACTTGGGCATCGCGATGTAGTCCTTGAACCGGCCCGGTACCGGCTGCCAGTGCGCGTGGATCACGCCCAGCGCCGCGTAGCAGTCCCGCACCGTGTCGACCAGGATCCGTACCCCGACCAGGTCGTAGATCTCGGCGAACTCCCGGCTCCGGCTGATCATCTTCTGGTAGATCGAGTACAGGTGCTTCGGCCGCCCGGTCACCTGCGCCTTGATCTTCGAGTTGTGCAGGTCGCGGTCGACCTTCTGGGTCACCTGGCGCAGCAGCGCGTCGCGCTGTGGCGCGTGCTCGTTGATCAGCCGGTTGATCTCCTCGAACTTCTTCGGGAACAGCGTCCCGAAGGCGAGGTCCTCCAGCTCCCACTTGATCGTGTTCATCCCGAGCCGGTGCGCGAGGGGCGCCAGGATCTCCAGCGTCTCCCGGGCCTTCTGCTCCTGCTTGGCCCGGGGCAGGAAGGTCAGGGTGCGCATGTTGTGCAGCCGGTCGGCCAGCTTGATGACCAGTACCCGGGGATCCTTCGCCATCGCGACGACCATCTTGCGGATGGTCTCCGCCTTGGCCGCGTCGCCCAGCTTGACCCGGTCCAGCTTGGTCACCCCGTCGACGAGCAGCGCCACCTCCCCGCCGAAGTCGCCGCGCATCTGGTCGAGCGTGTACTCGGTGTCCTCGATCGTGTCGTGCAGCAGCGCGGCGACCAGCGTGGTGGTGTCCATGCCCAGCTCGGCGAGCAGGTTCGCCACGGCCAGCGGGTGGGTGATGTACGGGTCGCCGGATTTGCGGTACTGCCCGTCGTGCCACCGGTTGGCGGCGTCGTACGCCCGCTGCAACAGCCGGATGTCGGCCTTCGGGTGGGTCGCCCGGTGCAGGGCGATCAGCGGCTCCAGCACCTCGCTGATCTGCTGCGTCTGCCAGGGTGCGTTGAACCGGGCCAGCCGTGCCCGGACCCGGCGGCCGGTCGGCGGCCCGGCCAGGCCGAAGGTGGACGCGCCCGGCTCACCGCCGGTGGACTCGGCGGCGGAGCCGTTGCGACCCGGTCCCGAGGTGGGGTAGAGCGGCACCACGTTGTCCGGGGCGCCGGCCACCGGATCCGGCGACCCGTTACCTCCGTCGGTCATGTCTCTACCCTCGTGCGACGGCGCGACACCGCTCGACACCGGCCGCTCCCTCACTTCGTCAGCCTGGGAAACGCAATCCTACCTGTCAACCCCCCGTGTCTTTCCTGATCACCACCGGATTCGCGCCCGTCAGACAGTCAGTAAGGCATGAACGGGACGCCCGGGCAGCCGGTCGCGCCCGGCCAGGAAAGCCAGCTCCAGCAGGACGCTGAAGCCGACGACGGTGCCCCCGGCGCGCTCGACCAGGTCCAGGGTGGCCGCCGCGGTGCCACCGGTGGCCAGGACGTCGTCAACCACGAGTACCCGCGGTCCTGCCGTGAACGCATCCTCGTGGACCTCCAGCACCGCCTCACCGTACTCCAGCGCGTAGGAGGCAGACAGCACGGCGCGCGGCAGCTTGCCGGCCTTGCGGACCGGTACCACCCCGGCTCCGGCCGCGTACGCGACCCCGGCGGCGATCATGAAGCCGCGCGCCTCGATGCCGGCCACCAGGTCGAAGCTGCCCGGCCCGTACTGCGCCACGATCGTGTCGATCACCTCGCGGAACCCGGTCGGGTCGGCGAGGAGCGGGGTCAGATCCTTGAAGACGATGCCCGGCTGTGGAAAGTCCGGCACGTCGGTGACCAGCTCGGCGATCCGCCGGGCGACATCGGTGCCGCTGTCCCCCCGTACGTCCGTCATCGCCGGCGCTTGCCACCGGACGAGCGGCTACCGGACGAGCGGCTACCGGACCGGCCACCCGTGGGCCGCTTGGCCGCGGCCGCCTTGGCCACCGACGGCTTGACCCCGACGCGCGGCGTCGTGCCGGCGGTACTCCCGGTCCCGGCGAGCGCGTCGATCCGGCTCTGGAGATCCTCGTCCTCGTCCGTGTCGACGTCGTCCTCCGGCGCGGCCGCCCGCGTCGCCGCCTTCGCCGGTGCCGGGCGGGTCGACACCCGGGCCGCCTCGGCCGCGCGCTTGGTCAGCACCCGCTGGGCGTGGTTGCGGTACCGCGGGTCGAGCATCTTGAAGTCCACCAGCCACGGGGTGGCCAGGAACAGCGACGAGTACGTGCCGGTGAGCATGCCGACGAACAGCACCAGGGCCAGGTCTTCGAGGGTGCCGACGCCGAGGATGCCGGCCCCGACGAACAGCAGCCCGGCGACCGGGAGCAGACCGATCAGCGAGGTGTTGATCGAGCGCATCAGGGTCTGGTTGACCGCGAGGTTGGCCGCCTCACCGTAGGTGAACCGGGTGGTGCCGAGGATGCCCCGGGTGTTCTCGTCGACCTTGTCGAAGACCACCACGGTGTCGTACAGCGAGTAACCGAGGATGGTCAGCAGGCCGATGACGGTGGCCGGGGTGACCTCGAAGCCGACGATCGAGTACACGCCGGCGGTCAGGATCAGGTCGTGGATCAGCGCGAGCAGCGCGGCGCCGGCCGCCTTGGCGTCCCGGAACCGGAACGCCATGAAGACCGACACGACGAGGAGGAAGACCACGAGCGCGATCAGCGCCTGTTTGGTCACCTCACCGCCCCACGAGGAGCTGACCTCCTCGCTATTGATCTTGTCGGCAGGCACCTGGGCCGTGCTGACCAGCGCGGTCTTGACCTTCTCGATCTGCGCGGTGTCGGCCTTCGGGTCGGCGAGCTTCTCGGTGCGGATCACGTAGCTCTGCGCGGCACCCGACCCGGCCGTCTGGGCGCTGGACACCTTGGCACCGGCGCCCTCGACCGCCGCGCGCACCGCCGTCAGCGAGGTTCCCGACTGTTTCGGCACCACGAACTGGTTCCCGCCGGAGAACTCGATGCCGAAGTTGAACCCGCGGAAGATGATGCTGATCAGGCAGATCGCGATGATGATGCCGGAGGCGATGTACCACTTCCTGCGCTGCCCGATGAAATCGAAATCGGTCTCGCCGCGGTAGAGGCGGCGCCACAAGCTACCGGTAGCCGGCATCCCTAGGACTCCTTCGTGCGTGCGGCGCCACCGAAGCGCCCGGACTTGACCGCCGCCTCGAGAGCCTTGTCCGAGCGAACGTTGCCGAGCCCGGAGAAGCGCGGTGAGGTGAACGCGTTCGACCTGGACAGGAGCGCGACCAGCGGGTGGGTGAAGAGGAACACCACCACCAGGTCGATGATCGTGGACATACCCAGGGTGAAGGCGAAGCCCTTGACCGGGCCGGCCGCGAGGATGTACAGGACGGCGGCCGCGAGGAACGACACCGCGTCGGCGGACAGGATCGTGCGCCGCGCCCGTACCCACGCCCGGGGTACCGCGCTGCGGATCGTCCGGCCGTCCTTGACCTCGCCCTTGAGCCATTCGAAGAACACCACGAACGAGTCCGCGGTGATACCGATGGCGACGATGAACCCGGCGATGCCGGCGAGGCTGAGGGTGAAGCCCAGGTACCGCCCGAGCAGCACCAGCGAGGCGAAGATCAGCGTTCCGGAGATGGCGAGGCTGCTGATCACCACCAGGCCGAGCGCCCGGTAGTAGAACAGGCAGTACGCGATCACCAGGATGATCCCGATCGCCCCGGCCAGCAGGCCGTACTTCATCTGTTGCAGGCCCAGCGTCGGGCTCACCGACTGGATCGTCTCGATCTTGAAGCTGAGCGGCAGGGCGCCGTACTTGAGCTGGGTGGCGAGCACCTTGGAGGTCTCCTGGTTGATGTCGCCGCCGCTGATGATCGCGTCACCGACGATGACACTCTTGATCTGCGGCGCGGAGACCACCTCGTTGTCCAGGACGATCGCCACCGCCGAGTTCTGGCCGGCCTGGCCGGTCTGCTGGTTGGCCGACTGCTGGGCGTCGTTGACCGCCTCCTGGGTGAGCGCGGTCCACTTGCTCTGCCCCTTGCCGGTGAACTTCAGCGACACGTGCCAGCCGTCGTTCTGCGGGTCGAAGCTGCTGTCCGCGCTGGCCACGTCGGTGCCCTGCACCTTGGCCTTGTCCAGGTAGTACTTGCTGTGCACGTTCTCGCCCTGGTCACACGCCACCACGTTGACGTTCGGGTCGTCGATCGAACCGGGGTCGCGGGCGTTGAGCGCGGCGCAGCTGACCGTCGGTACGACGAGCTGGATCTCCGGCGGCAGCGCCGCGATCTCGGCGCAGTTCAGCTTCGCGAACGGGGCCAGCTGGGCGATCGTCTGCGGATCGACCTGGGTCGGGTCCTGGATGCTCTGCGCGACGTCCCAGGCCGGCCCCAGCTTCTTCTTGGCATCCTCCAGCGCCTTCGCCTTGGCAGCGGCGGCCGCCGCCTGGGACGGGTTGACCGAGCCGGACGGGCTGGGTGACGCGGACGCGCTCGCCGACGGGGAGGCCGACGGCTTAGCGCTGGCCGACGCGGACGCGCTCGGCTTGGCCGAGCCGCTGGCGCTGGCGCTGGCCGAGCCGCTCGCGCTCGGGCTCGCGCTGGCGTTCTGCTCCACCACCGCCGCACCGCAGGCGTCCGGCGGGAGGCCGGTCGTCACCGGCTGGTCCTGCGGCCCCTGCTGGCCCGGGCGCGGGTACAGGACCTTGCGGAACGCCAGCCGCGCGGGCGCCACCAGCTTCTTGAGGTCCTCCGGCTTGGTCCCGCCGGCCACGCTCACGACCAGGCGCTGGTTGCCCTCGGTGACCACCTCCGGCTCGGCCACACCGCTGGCGTTGACCCGGTTGGCGATGATCTTCCGGGCCTCGTTCAGGCTGGCGCCGCTCGGTGCCTTCCCGTCCGGGGTCACCGCGGTCAGCGTCAGGCTGGTCCCGCCGTTCAGGTCCATGCCGAGCTTCGGGTGCGCCTTCTTGGGGCCGGTGAAGAACACCAGGGCGTACAGTGCCGCGATGATCGCCAGAAGCACGGCGAAGTATCGCGACACCTTCAGTTGTCCAGCGGGTGCGGCCACGGTCGTCCCGTCTTTCCTGTCTGTCGTCGGTGGTCGGGTGCGGAGCTGTCCGGCCGGGTCAGTCCTTGCGCTCGATGATCTGGTTGGCCTGGCTGTCGGCGTCGGTCCGGTGGTCGACCTCGTCGGTGTCGTCGGGGGTCCCCGCGTCCGCCTCGGGGGCGGAGAGCACCCGGGCGATCGCCGCCCGGGCGAACCGGACATGCACCTCGGATGAGACCTCCAGGACGACCGTGTCGTCCGCCTCGTCCACCTCGGTCACCGTGCCGTAGATCCCACTCCCGGTCATGACCTCGGCCCCCGGCACCAGCCGCGACTGCATCTGCCGCAGCTCGCGCGCCCGGCGCTGCTGCGGGCGGATCATCAGGAAGTACATACCGAGCGGGATCAAGATGAAGAGCAGCAGCGTTAACGAGCTACCGCCGCCAGAGCCTGACGCTGCGAGTGACACCGCATTGACCTTCCGAAGGAGGCCGCCAGCACCCGAGCGGGCGTGGCGGACCAGCTGTACGTCCTGTCCGGACCGCGGGCGAGTCTAATCGGTCACGCTCCGAACGCCGAACCCGGCATCGATCACGGTCCGGTCACGGCGCGCTGTCAGGCTGTCTACGGTTCTGTGCTGAACAGGTCGGGCGCTGAGTGGGCGCCAGCAGCAAAACTACCATTCGGGGGGGTACGGCCGAGGTGTCCCCACCCTCCGGTGGTGGCGACCCGGCCCCGCGGCGTGCGCGCGAGCAGCCCGGCGCGGACGAGGAACGGTTCGCAGACCTCCGCCACGGTGTCCGGCTCCTCCCCCACGGCGACGGCGAGTGTCGACAGTCCGACCGGCCCGCCGCCGAAGCGCTCGACCAGCGCCGCGAGCACCGCCCGGTCCAGCCGGTCCAGGCCAAGCTCGTCGACGTCGTAGACGGCCAGGGCGGCGCGGGCCACCTCCTCGGTCACCACGCCGTCCGCCCGCACCTCGGCATAGTCGCGAACCCGGCGCAGCAGGCGGTTGGCGATCCGCGGGGTACCCCGGGAGCGGCCGGCGATCTCCGCCGCGCCGCCGGACGTGACCGGTACCCCGAGGATCCGCGCCGAGCGGGCGAGCAGCTTCTGCAGGTCTTCCGCGTCGTAGAAGTCGAGCTGGCCGACGAAGCCGAACCGGTCGCGCATCGGCCCGGTCAGCAGCCCCGCCCTGGTGGTCGCGCCGACCAGCGTGAACGGCTCGACGTCGAGCGGGATCGCGGTGGCGCCGGGGCCCTTGCCGACCATCACGTCGACCCGGAAGTCCTCCATCGCGCTGTAGAGCAGCTCCTCGGCCGGCCGGGCGATGCGGTGCACCTCGTCGATGAACAGCACGTCGCCCCGGGACAGGCTGGTCAGCACCGCGGCGAGGTCGCCGGAGCGTTCGATGGCCGGGCCGCTGGTGATGCGCAGCCCGACGCCCAGCTCGGCGGCGACGATCATGGCGAGCGTGGTCTTGCCGAGGCCCGGCGGCCCGGAGAGCAGGATGTGATCCGGCGGCCGGCCCCGCCGTACCGCGCCCTGCAGCAGCAGCTCCAGTTGCTCGCGTACCCGGTGCTGGGCGATGAACTCGTCCAGGCGCTTGGGCCGGACGCTCGCCTCCGCCTCCCGCTCCTCCGGAGCCGCGAACGCGGACACCAGCTCACTCATCGGGTGCGGCCCAGCAGCCGGATGGCCTGCTTGAGCAGGACCGGTACCGGCGGCACGGTGCCGTCGACCGTCTCCGCGACGGCGGCGACCGCCTGGTCGGCCTGCGCGGCGGTCCAGCCGAGCCCGACCAGCGCCTGGCGGACCTGCTCCGGCCAGCCGTCGGCGACCGCGCCGGAGCCGGTGACCGCGACCGGGCCGAGGACCGGGCCGATGCGGTCGCGCAGCTCCAGGACCAGCCGCTCGGCGCCCTTCCTGCCGATGCCCGGTACCCGGGTGAGGGTGGCGGTGTCGCCGTTCGCGACCGCCCGGCGGACGGTGTCCGGGGTGAGCACGGCGAGTACCGCCTGGGCCAGCCGCGGTCCGACCCCGCTGGCCGTCTGGAGCAGCTCGAAGAGCTGCTTCTCGTCCTCGTCGGCGAAGCCGTACAGCGTCAGCGAGTCCTCCCGTACCACCAGGCTGGTGGCCAGCCGGGCCTCGCCGCCGACCCGTAGGCCGGCCAGGGTACCGGGGGTGCACTGCACGGCCAGGCCGACGCCGCCGACCTCCACCACGGCCCCTTCGGGTGCGACCGAGGCGACCCGGCCACGGACGCTGGCGATCATCTGTCTCCCTCAATCGCTGCCTTACCGGTCGGGCCCGAGTGCCCGTCCGCGACAATCGCTGCCTCACCGGTCGGGCCCGAGTGCCCGTCCGCGACAATCGCTGCCTCACCGGTCGGGCCCAAGTGCCCGTCCGCGACTGTACGGCGCCGGCCGGCCACCGCCGCGGCCAGCCGGGCGCGGGTACCGCCACGCCAGATGTGGCAGATGGCGAGCGCGAGCGCGTCGGCGGCATCCGCCGGGCGCGGCGGGGACGGCAGCTTCAGCAGCCGGGTGACCATGGCGGTGACCTGTGCCTTGCCCGCCTGGCCTGAGCCGGTGACGGCGGCCTTGACCTCGCTGGGTGTGTACAGCTCGACCGGCAGCGCCGCCCGGGCCGCGCCGAGGACCGCGACCGCGCCGGCCTGCGCCGTGCCCATCACGGTGCGTACGTTGTGCTGGCTGAACACCCGTTCGACAGCCACGCTCTCGGGCCGGTGCCGGGCGATCAGGTCGGCCAGGGACCGGTCCAGGCGCAGCAGGCGGGTGGGCAGGTCGTCCTCGGGGTCGCTGTACACGACGTAGTAGCCGACCAGGGTGCAGGTCCGGCCGGGGGTACCGTCCACCACGCCGATCCCGCACCGGGTGAGGCCCGGGTCGACGCCGAGTACCCGCACCGCGCACCACCCTCCCCCGGCTGACAACCCCCGGCCGGTAGCCGCAGCGACAAGCTGCGCGGCCAGGACACCTGTTCGAGAGGCTAGCGGCTCGGCAGGCCGGCGCGACGCGCGACACGCGGACGGGAACGGTTTCTACGGAGCGTCACTGGCGACGCCCGGCCTGACACGCCGCCCGCAACCCGGTGCAACGTGCACCGGGCCAGGTCGCACAGAGTGTGCGACAGGTGGGTGCGCACCGTTGCCAAGCCCGCGGGGGTGCACGGAGAGTAGACGGCATGTCGCTACGGACCAGCCCGACGGTCCGCCGCCGGCGCCTCGGCACCGAACTGCGGCGGCTCCGGGAGGCCGCCGGGCTCACCTGCGAACAGGCCGGCGGCCACCTGAACTGTTCGGCATCCAAGATCAGCCGGATGGAGACCGCCCGGGTACCCGCCCGCGCCATCGACGTCCAGGCGCTCTGCCAGCTGTACCAGGCCCGCGAGGAGCACACCGGGGTACTCGTCGCGCTGGCCCGGGAATCCAAGACCCAGGGCTGGTGGCAGCGGTTCGACGGAGTGCTGCCGGACTGGTTCGGCACCTACGTCGGGCTGGAGGCGGAGGCCGCGACGATCCGTACCTACGAGATGCAGCTCGTCCCCGGCCTGCTGCAGACCACGGGGTACGCCCGGGCACTGTTCGAGTCCTCCGGCTGCGGCGGGCCGGCGGAGGTGGAGTCGGCGGTCGCCATCCGGCGCTCGCGCCAGGAGGTGCTGCGCGGCGAAAGCCCGCCCCGGTACTGGGCGGTACTCAGCGAGGCGGTACTGCACCGGCTCATCGGCGGTCCGGCGATCATGCGGGACCAGCTCCTGTACCTCACCGAAGCCAGCGAGCTGCGAAATGTGACGATCCAGGTCATCCGCGACGACGCGGGTGCCCATCCCGGGATGTCCACGCCGTTCGTGATCCTGAGCTTTCCGGACCGTGCCGATCCGGAGGTCACCTACGTCGACTACCTGACCGGCGCTCTCTACCTGGAGAAGCCGCAGGAGGTCGACCAGTACAACCTGGTGTTCAACCACCTGGTCGCCGCGGCCATCTCCCCCCAGCAGTCGGTCGATCTCATCCGCACGACGGCGAAACAGCTCGCCTAGTCACGAGAGGAAGCGCGGGATGACGCCGAACCTGTCCGGTGCCGTATGGCACAAGAGCTCGCGCAGCGGCGGCAACGGCGGCAACTGCGTCGAGGTCGCCACCTTCGACACCGCCGTCGCCGTCCGGGACTCCAAGGCCCCGGACGGCGACGTGCTGGTTTTCGGGCGCGCCGAATGGGCGACGTTCCTCACCGCCGCGAAGAACGGCGAGTTCGACCGCTGACCTGGATATCGGCGCTCGCTCCGCTCGCGCGGCACCGAGGCTCTCCAGGCGACGCCTTCCCTCGTCGCTCCGCTCCTCAGTCCAGACGCCGCCCGCCTCGATGCGTGTCTCGCGCCGGTGCCGCGATGCCCGGCCAGAGCGTGTCGACCAGGCGCTCGGGCAACGTGGCCCGGTCCAGGTTCGGGTCCCAGCCGACCACGTTCTGCGCGACCAGCGGGCCCATCAGCATGACCATGACGAGATCCACGTCCAGGTCCGCGCGCAGCTCTCCGACGCGGACGCCACGCCGCAGCACCTCCCGCATCTGCTCCCGCCGCGGCTCGGCGATCTTGTGGAAGCAGCGGTTCAGCTCGGGACTGCGGTTGATCTCGCTCCAGAGGCACGGCATGATCTTCGCGGCCCGGGTGTGTGCCGGTACCGCGAGCGGGCGCAGCAGCGTCATGAGGTCCTCGCGGACGCTCTCCCCCGAGACCTTCGGCGGCTCCCCCTTGACCGAGGCGACCGCGTCGATGAGCAACGCCTCCTTGTTGGACCAGCGGCGGTAGATCGTCGCCTTGCCCACACCGGCCCGGGAGGCCACCGACTCGATCGAGATCGCCTCGACCGGTATCCCCTCGGCCAGCAGGTCGAGGACCGCCTCGATGATCGCCTCGTCAGCGCGGGCGCTGCGCGGCCGGCCGGGAGCCTTACGTTCCTGGTCGGCCGGCGCATCGTCCGGTGCGGTCGTCGTCACGTCCCACATTGTCGCCGGCCGTTCACGCGTCGGCCAGCTCCAGCTCGTCGTCCAGCGTGGCGACCGGAGCCGGAGCCTCGGTCACCGGATGGACGACCGCCCGGCGCGGCAGCCAGGCGAGGACGACCGCCACGCCGACCAGGGCCATCACGACCGAGCCGAGCGCCGCCGCGTGCATGGCGTCGACGAACGCGGAGTTGGCCGTGCCGATCAGCCCGTACCCAGCTCCCCCGAGGTGCTGGGCCGCGGCGTAGGCACCGGAGATCGACTCGCTGGCGGCGTTGCGGGCCGCCGGGGAGAACGCGGTCACCTTGTCGTGGATGCCCGAGCGGTAGACGGCGGCGAGGACCGAGCCGAGTACCGCGATCCCGAGCGCCCCGGCCACCTGCCGGACCGTGTTGGACACCGCGGAGCCCACGCCGGCCTTCTCCCGGGGCAGCGAGGACATGATGGACTCGGTGGCCGGCGGCATGACGTTGGCCATCCCGGCGCCCTGGATGAAGAAGAGCAGCCCGAGCAGCCAGGCCGGACTGGACGCGTCGACCAGGAAGAAGCCGCCCAGGCCCAGCGCGACCAGGCCGAGGCCGACCGCGCAGACCGCCTTCGGCCCGTACCGCTGGACCATC
Source organism: Actinomycetota bacterium (assembly GCA_046727455.1). Lineage (GTDB taxonomy): Bacteria > Actinomycetota > Actinomycetes > Mycobacteriales > Micromonosporaceae > AC-43. The sequence goes on from JBKPCQ010000352.1 coordinate 13,090, forward strand.
GCCGCGCTGCGCGGGGCGAAGACGAGCTGCGCCACCGCGAACGGCGTCGTCAGCAGGCCGGCCTGAAGCGGGGTCCAGCCACGGACGAGCTGCAGGTAGAACGCCATGAAGAAGAACGTGCCCATGGCGGCGAAGAAGACCAGGCCGATCGAGCCCACCGCGGCCGAGAAGCGCGGGTTGCGGAAGAGCGTCACGTCCAGGGACGGGTACCGCACCCGGCGTTCGACCAGCACGAAGGCGACCAGCAGGGCGATGCCGGCGGCCAGGCTGCCCCAGGAGAGCGGGCGGCCGAAGCCGTGCTCACCGCCGTCGATGATGCCGTACACCAGAAGGCCCAGGCCGGCGATCGACAGCAGCACGCCGGCGAGGTCCACGCGGCCCGGCTGCGGATCCCGGGAGTCCGGCACCAGCGCCAGTACCGCGGCCAGCCCGATCAGGACCACCGGTACGTTGATCAGGAAGACCGAGCCCCACCAGAAGTGTTCGAGCAGCAGCCCGCCAAGGACCGGCCCGACGGCGACGCCGAGCCCGACGGCGCCCGCCCAGGTGCCGATCGCCCGGGCCCGTTCGCGGGGGTCGAAGACGTTCGAGATGATCGCCAGCGTGGCCGGCAGTACCGCCGCGCCGCCGATGCCCATCACCGCCCGGGCCGCGATGAGCTGACCCGGCGTCTGCGCGTACGCCGAGGCCGCCGAGGCGATGCCGAAGACCAGCAGCCCCGCCAGCAGGATCTTCTTGCGGCCGAGCCGGTCACCGAGCACGCCCCAGGTGAACAGCAGGCCGGCGAACACCAGCGTGTACGAGTTGGTGGCCCACTCCAGCTCGCTCTGGCTGGCACCGAGGCCGCGCTCCGGGTCGGCGATGACGCGCAGCGCCACGTTGAGCACGGTGGTGTCGAGGATGACGACGAGCAGGCTGACGACCAGTACACCGAGGATGAGCCAGCGGCGCGGGTGGCCGGTTGCAGGAGCGTTGTCCATGATTTCCCCGTCGATTCGATACGGATCTGTTCCGTATCGAAGCCTACGGGGTCGGCCCGCGATACGGAACCGTCTCGTAACTAAGAACCTGTGACGAGACCCCTACGAATCTTGGGAATACGGCGGGCCGGCGGTGATCCGGCGCTGCTTGAGCTCGGGCACGAACCGCGCGACGGTCTCGAAGTCCGCGTCCTCGTGCAGCACTTCCAGCTTCAGCCGGACCGCCGTCGCCGCGATGACGAGGTCGGCGACGGACAACCCGTGGTGTGCGCTGTGCGGTACCAGATCCCGCCGGATCGCCGCGACCAGATCCCAGATGTTGTCCGGAACCGTCGCCCAAACGTACGTGCCGCGGAAGCGGTCTTCGATCTCGGCGTACCGCTTGGCTTCAACGGCCATCAGTGTCTCGGCCAGGGCCGGCTCACAAAGCGTGATCAATCCACGGTCCGCCACGTCATACCAGCTGGGATCGACTTGCTTCCGCCAGATCCTCACCAACGCGCTCGTGTCGGCGAGAAACCTCACCGGTCAGCCTCGGCGATCGCGCCCCAGTCGAAGGGCTCCTCCTCGGCCATGCGCTGCAGCTCCTCCAGCGCTCGGCGGCGGCGGGCCCGCCGGTCCGCGACAAGGTCCAGCAGGGCGATGTTGATCGCCTCGTTGGGCGACGTGGCACCGAGCTGCCGCTGTGCCTCTTCGAGCAGTTCCTTGTCGATCTCGGGCTGTGCGTCTGTCTTGATTGCGGTGTCGGTCATCGTCACCTCCCTACGATACCAGGTTAGCAGGACTCAGGCGTCGACGGCGGCCATGACCTCGTCGGAGACGTCGAAGTTGGCGTAGACGTTCTGCACGTCGTCGCAGTCCTCGAGGGCTTCGATCAGCCTGAAGACCTTGCGCGCGCCCTCCTCGTCGAGCGGGACCGTGACGCTGGGTACGAACGAGGACTCGGCCGACTCGTACTCGATGCCGGCCGACTGCAGCGCGGCGCGGATCGCCACCAGGTCGCCCGGCTCGCTGACCACCTCGTACGCCTCGCCCAGGTCGTTGACCTCCTCCGCCCCCGCGTCCAGTACCGCACCGAGCACGTCGTCCTCGGTCAGCCCACCGGCCTTGGACACGATCACCACGCCCTTGCGCGCGAACAGGTACGCGACGCTGCCGGCGTCGGCGAGGCTGCCGCCGTTGCGGGTCAGCGCGGTGCGGACCTCGGTCGCCGCCCGGTTGCGGTTGTCCGTCAGGCACTCGATGAGGATCGCGACGCCATTCGGGCCGTACCCCTCGTAGGTGACCGTCTGATAGTCGGCAGCGCCGGCCTCCTGGCCGGAGCCGCGCTTGACCGCGCGGTCGATGTTGTCGTTGGGTACCGAGTTCTTCTTGGCCTTCTGGATCGCGTCGAAGAGGGTCGGGTTGCCGGCCGGATCGCCGCCGCCGGTCCGGGCGGCCACCTCGACGTTCTTGATCAGGCGAGCGAAGAGCTTGCCGCGCTTGGCATCGACGACCGCCTTCTTGTGCTTGGTCGTCGCCCACTTCGAGTGGCCGGACATCACCCCTCCGCTACTGTGTCTGTGCCTCGCGCACCAGTTCCACGAAGAGGCGGTGGACGCGCAGGTCACCGGCGAGCTCCGGGTGGAAGGCGGTGGCGAGCAGATTGCCCTGCCGAACCGCGACAATCCTACCGTCCGGGCC
>JBKPCQ010000353.1:0-12522 GCA_046727455.1 Actinomycetota bacterium
AGAGACAGGGCTTCGGCCGTCGGGGCTTCGGCCGTCGGGGCTTCGGCCGTCGGGGCTTCGGCCGTCGGGGCTTCGGCCGTCGGGGCTTCGGCCGCCGGCGAGGCTGAGTTTGACGAGCAGACCGAGCTTGCCGTCCGCGCCTTCCAGCAAAGCCGTGGCCTGTCCGCTGACGGGCGGGTCGGGGAGGAGACCTGGCGGACGCTTGAGGCGGCCCGGTGGCGGCTCGGCTCCCGTACCCTCTACCAGTCGGTACCGGAGCCGCTGGTCGGCGACGACGTGCGGCAGTTGCAGGAGCGGCTGCTCGAGATGGGGTATGACGTCGGCCGCGCGGACGGTATCTACGGTCCGCAGACCGCACGGGCGGTCGCCACGTTCCAGCGGGAGGTCGGTATCGCTCCGGACGGTTCGTGTGGCCCGCAGACCATGCACGCGCTGCGCCGGCTCGGCCGCAAGGTGGTCGGCGGCGCACCGCTCGCGCTACGCGAGACCGCCAAGCTGCACGGCTCCGGGCGGGCCCTGGTCGGCAAGACGATCGTCATCGACCCCGGTCATGGCGGGCCCGACCTCGGCGCCACGGTACCCGAAGGGCTGCTCCGCTGGACCGAGGCGGACCTCGCCTTCGACCTGGCGCTGCGCCTGGAGGGCCGGCTCGGCGCGGCCGGCATGCGGGTGTACCTGACCCGCGGCCCGTCGCCCGAGCACGAGCTGACCGACCGGGAACGCGCCCAGCTCGCCAACGACCTCGCCGCCGACCTGTTCATCTCGCTCCACGTCGACCGGCACCACAACCCGCAGGCCCACGGCGTCGCGACATACCACTACGGCTCGGAGAACGGGGTCACCTCGACCGTGGGCGAGCGGCTGGCCGGCCTGGTCCAGCGGGAGATCGTCATGCGGACCGGGCTGGAGAACTGCCACACCCACGCGAAGACGTGGGAGCTGCTGCGGCTGACCCGGATGCCGGCGGTACGGGTCGACGTGGGGTACCTGACCTCACCGGAAGACCGGGCGAAGCTGGTCGACCCGCGTTTCCGCGACAAAGTGGTCGAAGCCATCATGGCGGCTGTCCAGCGGATGTACTTCCCCGTCGAGGACGACGTACCCACCGGCTCGATCGACGTGTCGACGATCCGCGCTGCGGTGGCGACTACACCGGCCTGACCCCGGCGAGACCCGAGGTCGACCGGGTCGCCGGCCGTACCGGCCGCAGCAGGGACTCCGGGCTCATCGAGCCGAGCAGCTTCTCCAGCGCGTACTCGACGTCGGACTTCCAGGACAGCGCCGTGCGCAGCTCCAGCCGCAGCCGCGGGTACCGCGGGTGTGGCCGTACCGTCTTGAACCCCACGGACAGGAAGAAGTCCGCGGGCGCCAGGCATCCCGTGCCGCCGGAGCCGGCCGGACCGACCTCGCTCGGCTCACCGACCTTCGCGTCCCCGAACGCCTCGATCGCCTTGATCCCGCGCTTGGTCAGGTCGCGGGCCACGCCCTGCACCAGCATCCGGCCCAGCCCGCCGCCGGCGAACGCCGGCACGACGTGCGCGGTCATCAACAGCGCGGCATCCGCCGAGACCGGGGAGGTGGGGAAAGCCATCGACCGGGGAACGTACGCCGGCGGGGCGAACATCACGTACCCGGCCGGCATCCCGTCGACGTACGCCAGCTTGCCGCAGGAGCCCCACTCCAACAGCGTCTGCGAGACCCACGCCTCCTTCTCCAGGCCGGGATCGCCGGCCGCGCGGGCCCGCTCCGCCGCGACCGGGTCCAGTTCCCAGTACACGCACATGCGGCATGGCCGCGGAAGGTCTTCAAGAGTGTCGAGAGTCAGATTCACCAGGCGTCGCGACATCCGCGCATCCCCACTGTGCCCACCTCGCGACCGCCTAGCCGTGCCCCAGTGTCCGATCGTACGCGGGAAACCGCTGCGGTGGGAGCGATCTGCCAGAGTAGGATCGACGGACCCGCCGCCGCGTAGCTTGTCGGAGCGGCGCCCAGCCAGCGTTTGTCTGCGCCGGACGCCCGGTCCGCTGGCAGGGCCGCCGCGACCACGCGACGGCGCCACCCCGACTCCACCGCCAGGGAGGGTACCCGACCGTGACCGGGACGACGCTCGACGACTATACCGACCGGTACGCCCAGCGGATGCGCGGCATGACCGCCTCCGAGATCCGGGCCCTCTTCGCCGTCACCAGCCGGCCCGAAGTGGTCTCGCTCGCCGGCGGCGCCCCGTTCGTCGCAGCCCTCCCGCTCGACGCCGTCGGCGAGATGATGGCGCAGCTCGGCGGCGAGCAGGGCGCGACCACGCTGCAATACTCCGGCGGCCAGGGCGACCTCGCGCTGCGGGAACGGATCTGCGAGGTGATGGCGCTGTCCGGGATCGACGCGTCGACCGGCGCCTCGCCGGACGACGTGGTGGTGACGGTCGGCGGCCAACAGGCCCTCGACCTCGTGTCGCGGGTCTTCCTCGACCCCGGTGACGTGGTGCTCGCCGAGGGACCCAGCTACGTCGGCGCGCTCAGCGTCTTCCAGGCCGCGCAGGCCGACGTGGTGCACGTACCGATCGACGACGACGGCCTGATCCCGGCGGCGCTCGCCGAGGCGCTGGAGACGGTGGAGCGCGCGGGCAAGCGCGCCAAGTTCCTCTACACGGTCCCCAACTACCACAACCCCGGGGGAGTCACCCTCTGCTCCTCCCGGCGCGACGAGATCCTCGCGATCGCCGAGCAGGCCCGGCTACTGGTGATCGAGGACGACCCGTACGGCCTCCTGGGCTTCAGCGGCGAGCCGATGCCCGCGCTGCGCGCCCGGCACCGCGACGGGGTGCTCTACGTGAGCACGTTCTCCAAGACGTTCGCACCGGGCCTGCGGGTCGGCTGGGTGCTGGCCCCGCACGCGGTACGGGAGAAGCTGGTCATCGCGTCCGAGGCGCAGATCCTGTGCCCGAGCATGTTCGCGCAGACCGCGATCGCCACGTACTTCGCCACGATGCCGTGGAAGGAGCAGGTCAAGACGTTCCGGCAGATCTACCAGGAGCGCCGCGACGCAATGCTCGCCGCACTCACCGAGCAGATGCCCACCGGTACCCGCTGGACCCATCCGGATGGCGGCTTCTACGTCTGGCTGACCCTGCCGGACGGGCTGCACTCCAAGGAGATGCTGCCACGCGCCATCGCCGCCCGGGTCGCCTACGTCCCCGGTACCGGGTTCTACGCGGACGGCACCGGCGGCTCGTACATGCGCCTGTCGTACTGCTTCCCGACCCCTGAGCGGATCCGTGAAGGGGTACGCCGCCTGGCCGGCGTCATCGAGAAGGAGAGCCTGGTCCGGGCCGAGTTCGGTACCGCCTCGGTACCGGCACCGTCCCGAGTCACCTGGACCCACGCGACCCACCTCGGCCCGACCGCCGGACAGGCACCCGCACCCGGACTGGAATGATCCCCGATATGGAACACCACGTTCTCATCCTCGCCGGCGGCCTGTCGTACGAGCGCGAGGTGTCGCTCCGCTCCGGCCGCCGGGTCCTGGACGCGCTGCGCGCGGTCGGCGTCGACGCGACGGTACGCGACGCGGACACGACGCTGCTGCCGTCGTTCGCGAGCGTCCGGCCGGACGCGGTCGTCATCGCACTGCACGGCGCAACCGGAGAGGACGGCTCGCTGCGCGGCGTCCTCGACCTCTGCGGCATCCCGTACGTCGGGTGCGACGCGCAGAGCGCCCGGGTGGCCTGGGACAAGCCGTCCGCGAAGGCGGTACTCCGGGAGGCGGGCATCCCGACCCCCGACTGGGTGGCCCTTCCGCACGACCGGTTCTCGGAGCTGGGTGCGGGCGCGGTCCTCGACCGGATCGTCGACCGGCTCGGCCTGCCGCTGATGGTCAAGCCGGCGCAGGGCGGGTCGGGGCTCGGCGCGGCCGTGGTCCGGGACGCGGGCGAGCTTCCGGCCGCCATGGTCGGGTGCTTCGCGTACGACCAGACCGCGCTCGTGGAGAGGTACGTCCCAGGGGTCGACATCGCCGTCTCGATTGTCGACCTCGGGGAGGGTCCGGTCGCGCTACCGGCCGTCGAGATCGTCCCGCAGAACGGGGTGTACGACTACGCGGCGCGGTACACCGCCGGACTCACCACCTGGCACGTACCCGCCCGGCTGGACGAGGAGGTGTCGCGCCGGGTCGCCCGCACCGCGGTCGCCGCGCACTCGGCACTCGGGCTGCGGGACTTGTCCCGGGTGGACCTGATCGTGGACTCGAACGGCGGTAGCCAAGTCCTCGAAGTCAATGTTTCGCCGGGCATGACCGAGACCTCGTTGCTGCCGATGGCAATCGGGGCGGCAGGGCTCGACTTCGGCAAGGTACTGGCGAGCCTGATCGCTCGCGCGGTCGCCCGCGGCTGAGCCGACTTCCCCGCCGCGTTGTTTCACGTGAAACAACGCGGCGGTTTCACGCCGGGGCCGCGACGGTCTCTGTGCCCTGACCGGTGTTGCGCTGGACCGGGACGAGGGCCGGACCCGTGCCGGGCGCGTCGACGGCGTCTCCGGTGCCTCGCAGCGCGGCGCTGGTTGCCGCCGGAGTCTCGCTGTCGTCGACCTCGACCAGGGACGCGTCGGCCAGGGTAGCCGGCGCCTGCCACGCGATGCGCGGTGGCTCGGCGAGCGGACGGCCGCCGAACTCGGCGAGCCAGGCCGCGACGAGGGCGAGGTTCTCCCGCCAGCGCCCCTCCTCGATCGGCGTCAGGATGTCGTCCCACAGCGAGAGGAACGAGCCGCGCAACTGGAGCTGGCCGTACGGGCGGGCAAGGAACCACAGATGCAGGTGCGCCGCCCCGTCGCCCCACCGGTTCACGTGTACCCGGGCTACTCCGTCGAGGGACCGGATCGCCCGCTCCAGCCGCACGGTCATCACCCCCAACTCGGCGGCGAGGAGGTTGGGGAGATCGCCGAGGTCGAGGTGTGAGCGCGACTCGAGGATCAGCACCATCGGCAGCCCGGTCGGCCGGTCCATGGCGCGTACCCGCCATCGCTCGTTCACCCAGATGTAGGCCTCGTCCTTGGCGGCACAGGCGACACATCCGTTGCCGTCCTCGCCCTGCCGCGCGGGCTCGGTGTCGACGGGTGGTTCGAGGGTCTTGACCTTCAGGTCGCCCTCGAAGGGAAAGCTCGGCCAGGAAACAAAATCGGGAAGACTGCGGGGGGCGTCGGGCACGAAATCGACCCTAGCGGAGCCCTTCGGCCCTGTCGTCCCCCGTGTGGTTGGGCCGCCACCACACCGCATCACTTCGACAGGCGAACCCGAGCGAGTCGTACAGGGGCCGACCCTGGTCGGTGGCCGTGAGAGTCACGGCGTGATCCGGGCACGCCCGGAGGATGGCGGACAGGACGGCCCGCCCGATGCCGTTGCCGCGATGCTCCGGAAGGGTGCCGAGCTGGTACAGGCCGACGGTCGAGCCGTCGTGGTAGGTGTAGGCGGCACCGGCCGGTACGTCCTCGCGGTACGCGAGCCAGACGCGCCACCCGTCGATACCGAGGACCCGGCCCGGCTGGATCCGGCCGTGCGGATCATCGGGGCCGGGCGGGGGCGGGAAGACCGAGATCAGGATGTGCTCGGCCACACCGAGCCGCTCCACGTCGGTTACCGCGACGACCCGGAGCCGGTCCGGGTCGGGCCACCCGTCCGGGACCGCGCCGGGCTCGCGCTCCATCACGGTCATCCTGAGCCGGGGCACCAGCCCGTACCCGCTGAGATCCAGCTCGCCGCTCGCGTCCTCCACCACCCGCCGGGTCAGCCCGCTCTCGCCCAGTACCGTGTCCACGATCAAGCCGATGGTGGCATCGCGGTTGGTCCGCGGATCGAGGACGATCGCGCGCAGCGCATGGTACGCCGACGGGGCCACCACGCGTACCTCGTCGGTATCGACGAGCAGCGCGCCGGAACCTCGCGAAAGCGCGGTCCACATGGCAGCCGCGTTTCGCGCGTGCCGTCGATAGCCGCCCTGGCTGCGCTCGTTCACGCGCGCAGTCTGCCATCCGTCATCCACAGGCGGCGACCCCCTTTCACACGCGGTTTCCCAGGAAACGGAGGGCACCTGTGGATAACTGCTGTGGACAGTGCCGGCCCGAAAATCGAGGCCACCCGGAATCCGGATGGCCTCGTGTCGCGCGGGACGACAGCCGCATTACTCGAGCGGCCGTTCCTTTTCGACGCCGATGATTCCGACGATCCGTTCGAGGTCGTCCACGGTGGCGAACTCGATGGTGATCTTCCCCTTGCTCCGACCGATGTCGACCTTGACGCGGGTGTCGAACCGGTCGGACAGCCGCTCGGCGAGGTCGGCCAGGGCGGGAGCGTGTGGCTTGGCGCGGCGCTTCGGTGCCGGGCTCTTCTCCGGGGTACCGGTGACGGCGAGCGCGACCAGCTCTTCGGTCGCCCGTACCGACAACCCTTCCGCCACGATCCGCTGCGCGAGCGCCTCCTGCTGCTCGGTGTCGTCCAGCCCGAGCAGCGCCCGGGCGTGCCCCGCCGACAGGACCCCGGCCGCCACCCGGCGCTGTACCACCGACGGTAGGTTGAGCAGCCGGATGGTGTTGGAGATCAGCGGCCGGCTCCGGCCGATCCGGCGGGCCAGCTCCTCGTGGGTCGCCCCGAACTCGTCGAGCAGTTGCTGATATGCGGCCGCCTCTTCGAGTGGGTTGAGGTCGGCCCGGTGGATGTTCTCCAGGAGGGCATCGCGCAGCATCGCGTCGTCCCGGGTGTCCCGGATGATCGCGGGGATCGTCTCCCGGCCGAGCGCCTGAGCCGCCCGCCACCGCCGCTCGCCCATGACGATCTCGTACCGGTGCGGCCCGGTCTCCCGGACCACGATCGGCTGGAGGAAGCCGACCTCCTGGATCGAAGCCGCCAGCTCCTCCTGTGCCTCCTCGTCGAAGGCCGTCCGGGGCTGCCGCGCGTTGGCCACGACGCCGTCGACTGGAATCTCGGCGAACCGGGCTCCCGGTACCGGCGCGAGATCCCACGCCTCCCCGCCGGCAGGGGTAACCCCGTCCGGGGCCTGCGGTACGAGTGCCTCGGTCCCGGGTGGCGCGGCCGACGGTGGGACCGGCGGCGTGCTCGGGATCAACGCACCCAGCCCTCGCCCGAGACCACCACGCACCTTGCTCACGTCGCCTCCTCGCCTACGGCTCGGAGCCGCCGCTCGCGCAAGCTGCTGAGCCCATGGTTCGCTCGCCGTCGCTCGCTCACGTCCCGGCCCTCCTTACCTGTGCGCCGCGCTCGGCGATCTCCTGGGCCGCCTCGAAGTAGCTCATCGCACCCCGGGAGCCCGGGTCGTAGGTCATCACCGACTGGCTGTAGCTGGGCGCCTCGGACACCCGTACGTTGCGCGGGATGACGGCCTGGAGGACCTTGTCCCCGAAGTGGTTCCGGACGTCCTGCTCGACGAGATCGGCCAGCCGGGTGCGACGGTCGTACATCGTGAGCAGCACCGTGGAGATCTCGAGTGTCGGGTTCAGGTGGGACCTCACCAGGGCGATGTTGCTCGTCAACGCCTGCACCCCCTCCAGTGCGTAGTACTCGCACTGGATCGGGATGAGCACCTCCTGGGCGGCGACGAGCGCGTTGACCGTCAGCAGGCCGAGAGAGGGCGGGCAGTCGATGAAGATGTAGTCGTACCCGACCGGGCAGGCCTGGATCGCCCGGGCGAGCCGGGACTCGCGGGCCACCACCGAGACGAGCTCGATCTCGGCGCCGGCCAGGTCGATGGTGGCCGGTATGCAGGAGAGGTTAGGGATGCCGTCGACCGCCTGGGTCACGTCGACCAGGGGCGCGCCGTCGATGAGGCAGTCGTAGACGTCCGGCACGCCGGCGTGGTGCGGCACGTTGAGCCCGGTGGACGCGTTGCCCTGCGGATCGAGGTCGATCACCAGTACCCGGTTGCCGTGCAGGGCCAGCGCGACCGCGATGTTCACCGCTGTCGTGGTCTTGCCGACGCCGCCCTTCTGGTTCGCCACACAGATGATCCGGCGCTGCGCCGGGCGCGGCATCATGATCTCCCCGCTCGGGTTGAGGATCTCCACGGCGCGCTTCGCCTCCTGTGCCAGAGGTGGATCTTCTGTTTCACGTGAAACACCGACATCGGCCACGACTCCGCCGGCCTCCGGGGCACCCGCCGGAGGATGCGGCTGCGGGGAGGGCGCCACCTGGCGGCCTTGCGTGGCTATCCCGTCCTCGGCCGAGTATGACTCGCCGGACGCCATGGCGGAGAACTGTCCGGCGGCCCGCGGCACCGCCTGAATGGGCATCATCGGCCCCATCGCGTACCCGGTGCCGGTATAAGGGTGTGGATCAGAGGGGAGTGGCCCGCTCTCGTAGCCGGGCTGGCTCAGTCGATAACTGTCGTAGCTGCCACTCTCGTGCACAGTCTCGTCCCTGCCCGCTTCGGATGGATGCGCCCCGCCCCTGGTCGCCGTTCACGTGCCGACGGGTACGACTCACTGGGGGAACCGTACTAGCGATGCGCCGTCAGCGTACGGCGGCCCGCCCGGCGAAGCCACCGACGCGGCCGGTGGCGCTATCGGGATCGCCGGCCCGGGACGGGCATCCGCTGGTGGACGATCTCGACGACCGTGGTCGGCTCGTCGAGGAGCCCGACGCCGCACCGGCGGACCGTCGGGGTACCCCCGCCGAGCCGGCCGATCGCGGCGCGGTGGGCGGCGACCTCCTCTGCCGCCCCGGCCCCCTTGAGGGCCAGCAGCCGGCCGCCCACGGCGGTGAGCGGCAGGCACCAGCCGGCCAGCCGGTCCAGCGGGGCGACCGCACGGGCAGTGACCACGTCAGCGGAGGGCAGTCGGCCGGCGAGTTCCTCGGCCCGGCCGCGAACGACGGACACCCGCCCGGCGAGATCGAGGGCCGGTACCGCCTCATCGAGGAAGGCGGTGCGCCGGGCGAGCGAGTCAACCAGCACGACCGTGAGATCCGGCCGGGCGAGCGCGAGGGGAATACCCGGCAGACCAGCACCAGAGCCAACATCAGTGATAGATGCCGCATTCGGTACGAGCTGGCTCACCGCGGCGCAGTTGAGCAGGTGCCGATCCCAGATCCGCGGCGCCTCCCGCGGCCCGATCAGGCCCCGGATCACGCCGTCGGTGGCGAGCAGCTCGGCATACCGGCGGGCCAGCGGCAGCCGGTCGGAAAAGAGAACCCGAGCCGCCGGTAGCAGCGGCTCGGGTATGTCGACGTCGGGCACCGGCTCAGTCCACGGCCCGTACCACGATCCGGCGCTGGGGCTCGACGCCCTCCGACTCGCTCTCCACACCACTGAGCGCGTTGATCACGTCGTGCACGCACTTACGCTCGAAGGCGGACATCGGCTCCAGGCGTACCGGCTCGCCGTACTCCTTCACCTTCTCGGCCGCGTTCTTCGCGATCGCGCCCAGCTCCTTGCGGCGGGCGGCGCGGTACCCGCCGACGTCGAGCAACAGGCGGCTCGGCGTACCGGTCCGGCGGAAGATGGCCAACCGGGTCAACTCCTGGAGCGCCTCCAGGGTGGCGCCGCGCTGGCCGACGAGTGGCTGCAGCCGCCCGCCGAGCACCTCGACCACCGGTCGCCCGTTCTGGACCACCTCGTCGATGTCGCCGTCGTAGTCGAGGATGTCCAGCAGCCCCTCGACGTAGTCGGCGGCGATCTCGCTCTCTCGGAAGAGATCGGACTCGGTGGCCTGGGGCGCCGGTTGCTCGGCGGCTTCGGCGTCGGCGTCAGCCGCGGCTGAGGTCGTGTCAGTCACTGTCATCTCCGGAAATCTGTACTTTCACTTCCCCCGGACCTCGGCGGTGCACCCGCCGGTGCGAGGACGTCAACGGGTACGGAACGTCAGCCCGACGGTCGCTTCGCCCTGGGCGCGGTGCCGCGTTTGGGTGCGGTGCCCCGCTTCGGGTTCACCGGTTTGGCGCCCGGCTTGGGGGCCAGTGCCTTGCCGTCGACCTTCGGGGTGCCGTTGGCCGTGGTGGCGCCCGTCCCGGTCTTCTGTGCCGTCTTGGGCTTGCGGCCGAGGATCGTGTCGGCGAGCGAGGACGACGGGGTGGCGGTACCCGCCTTCGCGGCGCCGGTCTTTCCGCCGCCAGCGGTCTTGGCGGCGGCGGCCGCGGTCTTCGAGGCCGGTGGCGGCGGGTACTTGCGCAGCACCCAGAACTGCTGACCCAGCGAGAAGAGGTTGGTGGTGACCCAGTAGATGACCACGCCGATCGGGAACAGCGTGCCCGAGATCAGCAGCGAGAACGGGATGCCGTAGAGCATCAGCCGCTGGATCATGCGCTGCTGCGGGTCCTCGGCCCAGCCGGTCTTCAGGATCATCTGGCGGCTGGTCAGGTATGTCGTGACGATCATGATGGCGACCAGGACCCCCGCCACGATCTTCACGGTGGTGCCGTTGGCGTTCAGGGCCGCCAGCTCCGCCGGCGAGGACTTGAACGACAGGGCGATCGGCGCGCCGAACAGCTTGGCGTGCGCCGCGCTGTCGAACAACGGGATCGTCCAGCCGTAGATCTGCTTGGTCGCCGCCGCCCGGTCGGGGTTGAGGTGGCGCAGCACGTGGTACAGCGAGAACATCACCGGGATCTGCACCACCATCGGCAGGCAGCCCATGAACGGGTTGGTCTTCTCGCGCCGGTACAGCTCCATCATTTCCCGCTGGAGCGTCTCCCGGTCACCCTTGTGCTTCTCCTGCAGCGACTTGATCTGCGGAGCCAGCGCCTGCATCGCCCGCTGCGACTTGATCTGCTTGACGAACACCGGGAACAGTACGGCGCGGATCGTCAGCACGAGGAAGACGATCGCGAGGACCCAGTCCCAGTTGGTCGCCAGGAACTCGCCGCCCCGCAGCACGAGGTGCCAGAACGCGTGCCACTGGAGCAGGATCCAGGAGATCGCGTAGTAAAGGGGTTCTAGCAGGTGCACGTCGGGTCTCCAGTTGGGTCAGCTCTCTTGGGCGGCACCGGGTCGTACCCGCCGGGATGGAACGGTTGGCAGCGCAGCAGCCGCCAGAGCGTCAGTCGCAAGCCCCGCCACGCCCCGTGGGTCGCGAGCGCCTCCATGGCGTACGCGCTACAGGACGGGTAGAACCGACAGCGCGCCGGCAACGCCGGGCCTATCCACCGACGGTACGCGATGATGGGCAGCGCCAGCACACGGGCACCGAGCGTCGTCGGGTGGGGGACGCTGGTGGGTGAGGTACTCATCGGGCACCCGGCCTGCGGCGGCGGGCGGTGTCGAGCGCGGTGTCGAGATCGCCGGCCAGCCCGGCGAACGAGCGGTTGGCGGCCCCGGGCAACGCCCGGACCACCAGGTCGGTACCGGGTGGCAGCAGCTCCAGCCGGTCCCGGATCAGATGCCGTAGCCGCCGCTTGACCCGGTTGCGCACCACCGCGCCACCGACGGTCTTGGGCACTACGAACCCGGCCCGCGCGGGTCGGGAAGCGCCCCCGGCTTCGGGGAGGCTCAAGTGGACCACGAGCACGCCCCGGGCGCCCCGGCGGCCGGAGCGGACCGCCGCGGCGAACTCACCGCGGCGCCGCAGGCGCTGCGCGGTGGCCAACACCCGACCCTCCAGGTACCTCAGGCGGAGAGCGCGGTGCGGCCCTTGGCCCGGCGCGCCGAGATGATGGCGCGCCCGGCACGGGTGCGCATGCGCAGCCGGAAGCCGTGGGTCTTCGCACGCCGGCGATTGTTCGGCTGGAAGGTGCGCTTGCTCACGTCGAATTCTCCGTTTTCCGTGGGCCACAGTCCTTGATGGATCACAGCAGTGTTCGATGGATCACGGTGATCCAGGCATACTGTCCGGGCCACCCCACAAGGCAGCCGTTCCAGGGTACGCGGACCGCGCGGACCTCGTCAAAATCGCCGAAACGCGGCCAGCCGGCCGCCCGGTCTGCACGGAGGGCCATCATCGGGCAAACTTGGCGCAGCCACATACGGGGCGGGTGGGGACAACCGGAGCACAAGGATGTGGACAGCCGTTGAGTAGGTGTGGACAGCCCTGTTAACCTGCCCGCCTGCTGGTCGCATAGGCGAGGCACCACTGTGCACAAACTTGGGCATAACCGGGCGAGGCACCCGATCGTTCGACACGGCGTACCGCCGTCATGAACGGCGGGCCGGGCAGGAACGCTGGCTGGTGACGACCCGCACCGGCGTCCTGATCAGCCCGTACACAGCCTGTGGACAACCTGTGTACAACGGTCGGGTGGTGGGGCATCGCGACCCGCCGAGGTGCGACGGGGAACGCGACGAGCGATGGGGGTGACAGGGGTGCCAGACGGCCTCGACCTCGGCGCGGTGTGGACAGCGGCGACCGAAGACCTGGCGGACGGGATCGACTCCGCTCAGCAGCGGGCCTATCTCCGGCTGACCCGGCTGCGGGCGATCGTCGACGACACCGCGCTGATCGCGGTACCGGACGCGTTCACCCGGGACGTCATCGAGTCGAAGCTGCGCCCGGCGATCACCGAGGCGCTGTCCCGGCGGCTGGGCCGGCCGATCCAGGT
>JBKPCQ010000354.1:0-22264 GCA_046727455.1 Actinomycetota bacterium
GACTCGGCGGGCGCGGCGGGCGCGCCGGGGGCCGGCGCGACCTGCGGCTGCGGCGCGTCCGGCGGCGCCGCCGCTTCCAGCGGGTTCGGCCATCCGGTGCCGGTGTCGTGGTGCTCGTCCATCGCCGTCCCGCCTAGGCCCGGAACAGCCGGCGGCGGATGCCGGCGACGTTGCCGAAGATGCGCACGCCGAGGACGACGACGACACCGGTGGACAGCTGGGTGCCCACGCCGAGCTTGTCGCCGAGGAAGACGATCAGCGCGGCGACCAGCACGTTGGACACGAACGAGATGACGAACTGCTTGTCGTCGAAGATCCCGTCGAGCTTGGCGCGGATCCCCCCGAACACGGCGTCGAGCGCGGCGACGACCGCGATCGGCAGGTACGGCTGCAGCGCGAGCGGTACCGACGGCTCGAACACGATGCCGAGCACCACACCGGCCACCAGGGCGAGCACCGCGACCATCAACGTCCTCCCGAGGGTGACGGTACCGACCCCGAGGGTGCGGGTGACGGGCTGGGGCTGGGGCTGGGTACCGGCCCGGCGTAGTGCAGCTGCGGATCCGGCGCGGCCGGCAGGGTCAGCGCGTCGCGGTGGTCCACCGACACCTGCATGCCGTACGCGCCGACGTAGGCGTGGAACCGCTGCCCGGTGCGCGACCCGGTGAACCGGCGGTCCAGGTCGCCCGGCCCGATCGCGGCCACCTCGTACGGCGAGGAGATCGGCCGGAAGTCCACCAGGATCGTGCTGCCCGCCTTGCGGATCGTCGAGGTGGCGGTCAGCCGCTCGCCGTTGACCGCGATCGCCTCGGCGCCGTCGTGCCACAGCTCGTTCGCGACGTCCTGCAGGTCCCGGTCGAGCACCGTGCCGTACTTGGCGGCGTGCGGCTTGCCGGTCACCGGGTCGATGTCGGGTGCGGCGTCGGCCAGCCGCACCACCGCCCCGGACCCGCGTACCCGGCTCGTGCCGGTAGCCAGCTCCAGGCGGCTGAGCTGCTCGGCGTCGGTACCGGCGGCGGCCAACGCGGCGTCGCGCTCCCGGGCGACCTCGTCGCGCAGCCGGTCGGCCTGCCGCTGGAGCTGGTCGGCATCGTGCTGGCGGTTGCGCACGTCGGCCACCAGGCCGGACCGGACCCGGCTGCTCTCCGGTTGGGCGGCGACGGTCTGGTGGTACGCCACGACGAGGAGGAAGCCGGTTGCCGCGAGGACGAGGGCACGGGTGGTCTGGCCGGCGACGCGGCGCCCGGGTGACTGCGGCCCACGCTCGGCCCGCCGCCGCGCCGCCTCGGCATATCCCTGGTCGAGCGGGTTGCGGAACATTTCGGTGAGGAAGTCCGACGGCTGCCGGCGCGGCGGGGACGCTGTCACGTAGCGACCGCCCGGGACGCCGCCGGATGGTCCGGATCAGGTCGCCGCGCCGCACGGATCAGGCCGACCACCTGGATGACGTACAGCACGCCGGCCGCCCAGTACAGACCCAGACCCCACCAGGCCAGCGCCCAGCCCACCGGCCAGGCCACCGGCGCCGCCCACGCGCTGGCGTGGGCCAGCAGCAGCACCGGGAACGCGAACAGCACGATGAACGTCGCGGTCTTGCCGAGGTAGTGCACCGGCGGCGGCCCGTACCCGTACCGGCGCAGCACCAGCAGGGCACCGATCAGCATCAGCTCGCGCAGCAGCAGCGCGGCGGTGAACCACCAGGGCACCACCCGGCCGATGGTGAACACGACGAGTGTGGCGAGGATGTACAGCCGGTCGACGAGCGGGTCGAGCAGCTCTCCCAGCCGGCTGACCTGGTGCAGCCGGCGGGCCAGGTAGCCGTCGACCCAGTCGGTGGTGCCGCCGACGGCCAGCACCAGCACGGCCGCGCCGTACGCCTGCGGGACCAGGAACAGGTAGCAGAAGAGAGGTACCCCGAGCAGTCGCGCGAAGCTGATCAGGTTGGGCACGGTGAGGATGCGGCGCGAGGTCTGCGCGGTCATCGAAGGAGCCGCCCCCCTTGATGTGACGCCAGTGCTCCGAGCACTCTAGCCGACCCGCCCGCGCGGTCCGCCGCGCGCACCGGCCCGACCTGGCTTACGGTGGATGCCGGCCCGATGAAAGGCATGTCCATGGAGAACCCGCGATCGGTGGACGAGCTGAGCGCCGGTGGGGTGTCCCTGGACCAGGCGTTCGGGCTGGACGACCTCTATACGCTGCGGGCCGCGGTGGCGGCGCACGCCGCGCATCTCGGCGCACCGCCGGAGCGGGTCGCCCATGTGGTGATCGTCGCCGGCGAGCTGGCGAGCAACGTGATCCGGCACGGCGGCGGCCGGGGTCGGCTGCGGCTGTTCCGCGCTGACGGCACGGTGCGCTGCGAGGTCAGCGACGAGGGCCCGGGCATCGGCGATCCGCAGGCGGCCGGCACCCGCCCGCCGTCGGTTCTGGCCCTGGGCGGGCGCGGGCTGTTCATCGTCCGGCGCCTGGCCGAGTCGCTGACGATCGAGAACAACGCCCCCGGTACCAGGGTCGTCGCGCGGCTCGCGCTCAGCCGGTAGCCCCGACCGTCACGGCGGCTTCCAGCCCGGCGGCGACCGGCGCGAGCTCGTGCCACTGCGGGCCGCGCTGCGCCACCAGGCGCGGTACCTGGCCGCCCGGTGGCAGCACGCGCGCGCTGCTGCAGCTCGGGCACGCCTGCGGCGGTGCCGCGGCGATTCCCCACTGGCAGCAGGCCGGCCGCTGTCATCGGGCCACCGTTGGCGGGCGAGGGCGGCGAGGTAATCAAGCAGGCGCGGGCTGCGCTTGCCGCCGGCCGGCCCGGTAAGGCGATGGCGATCTTCTCGCGTGACGCCGGCGGGCTGCCGGCCTGGCAGGCCTGGCTGATCGGCATGATCGTCCCGCTCGTGCCGAAGTACCGGCGGCTGGTGCCGGCCCAGATCGACTCCCTCGAAGCCATCGACCAGCTCGGCGTCCGCCTTGACACGTACGCCCAGATCAAGGTGCCGACCATGCTGCTCGGCGGCGACCGCAACCCGGCGCACATCCCTGAGCGGCTCGACGCCATCGAGCGGGTGATGCCCCACGCCGAGCGGATCGTGATGCACAAGCGCGACCACGGCGCCGACCTGAAACACCCCGAGGAGGTCGCCCGGATCATCGAAGCCTTCGCCGACAAGGTGCTGCGCTAACCCAGGGTCCGCCTGGGTTAGCTCGGTGGGTTCACCGGGCGCCTGCTCGGTCAACGGAAGCGGACCAGTCTCAGCAGCGGACGAGCGTACGGACAGTGATGTGTGCGCCGACGGAAGGCGCGCATTGTCAGCGGCAGATCCGTGCACCCGATCATGCACTTACGAGGGCAACCCACGGGCCAGGGCCCGCTCAGCCAACGGCCTAGCCTGCTCGGCCTGCCCCTGTGCCTGCAGGAACGCGGCGAAGTTTCCCAGCCGAATGCCGACGTCGGAGTGGTCCGGGCCCCAGCGCCGCCTCTCCTCCATACCGAGGACGCCTGTTCTGACGTCACGGCACCCAATAATCATTAGCGCAGCCGGCGGCTCCCGATTGGAGGAACCTCGAATGGCCCGTTCGTAGCGGTGATGCAGTGTTCGTACCGGTAACCGACCGCCCACTCTGACGTCACCACATCACCTGGATGGCTCTTGAGCCTCCCAGCTCCCTCCTGCGACAGTTACCGGATGCGGCAGGGGGTGCTCGGCCGCGAGGGCGAGCTTGAGGCCGCAACCCGGTTCTTGAATCGGCTCGGGCCAGGCCCGGCCGCTCTGGTCTACGCCGGCGAGGCTGGCATCGGCAAGACAACGCTGTGGACGGAAGCCGTCGAACAAGCGCGGGCGCGGCGCTTCGTCGTGCTGGCGGCGCGGTTGGTACAGGCAGAGGACAAGCTCGCCTTCGCCGCCCTCAGCGACCTGCTCGAACCCGTCGCCGAAGAGCTACTGCCGGCCCTGCCGATGCCGCAGCGGCGTGCGATCGGGGTCGCCCTGCTGCGTGAGGATCCGGGCGGTCGACGCCTCGACCAGCGCGCGATCGGCGCTGGGACAGCGACCATCGTGAAGGTACTCGCGCGGACCGCCAACGTGGTCATCGCGATCGACGACGTGCAGTGGCTCGACCCGTCTTCGGCGCACGTGCTCGAGTTCGTGCTACGGCGTCTGGACGGCCTGCCTGTGGCGGTCGTGGCATCGCAGCGCACCGGCGATCGGTCGAGAGTTCCGCTCGATCTTGAGCGGGCGGTCCCGCATGGGCGAGTCACGCGCGTCGAGGTCGGGCCGCTGAGCCTGGCTGCCCTGCAAGGCGTGATCAAGTTGCGGCTGGGCCGTTCCTTCCTGCGGCCGACGCTCTTGCGCATCGAGCAGGCGACCGCCGGCAACCCCTTCTTCGCGCTGGAGATCGCGCGCTCGCTGCCGGAAGCCGCCGACCCCAGCTCGCCCTTTCTGCCCGTGCCCGACGACTTGGCCCAGCTTATCCAGACGCGCCTTGCGAGGCTGCCCGTGGCTACACGGAGGGCGCTGCTGGCTGCCGCTGCGCTGCGGTCGCCGACCGTGGAGCTGGTCGCCGGTGCCGCCGGGCGGACGCGGTCACAGGCGCTGACGGCGCTGGAGCGCGCTGCGGACGCGGGCATCGTCCGGCTCGACAGGTTCGCGGTCCGCTTCTCGCATCCGCTGTTCGTCGCGGCTGTCTATGCCGGCGCGTCGGCCCCGGAACGGCGCCGGATGCACGCGCGCCTGGCGCAGCTCACCGGCGAGCTCGAGGAGCGCGCCCGGCACCTGGCCCTCGCGGCGGAGACAGCCGACGAGGCGACCGCGGCGATGCTCGCCGAGGCCGCGGAGCATGCGCGCCGCAGGGGGGCGCCGGACGCGGCCGCCTCGCTGGCGGAGCAAGCGCGGCTGCTGACGCCGCCGGAGCAGATCGAGCCCGGCCTCCGCCGCACGATCCAGGCCGCGGAGTACCAGTTCCACGGGGGCCGGCTGCGGCAGGCACGGCAGGCGCTCGAGACGGCTCTCGAGCAAGCACCGGTCGGATCGTTACGGACCCAGACCCTGCGCCTGCTGGGCGAGATCCTCTTCCATCAGAGCAGCTTCCGGGAGGCGATCTGCCTGTTTGAAGAGGCGCTGGAGCTTGCCGGCAATGATGGCGAGCTAGGCGCCATGATCGAGATGCACCTAGCCTTCGCCTCCAACGCCGCAGGTGACATCGGCGCCGCGGGTGTGCACGCACGCCGCGCGCTTGAGCTCGCCGAGCCGCTGGGTGGGGAAGGGGGACTCGCCGAGGCGCTGGCGGTGTCGGCGATGGTGGACTACCTCCTCGGCAGCGGGCTCGACGAGGCGAAGATCGAGCGTGCGCTCAAGCTGGAGGACCCGGACCGCCAGGTGACCGGGGAGATGCGTCCGAGCCTGATCGCCGGGTTTCTGATGCTGTACGAGGGCAGGCTGGAGCGCTCGATTCACGTCCTCGGCAGGCTCCGCGAGCGGATCCTGGAGCGGGGGCAGGAGAGCGATCTGCCGTTCCTGTTGAGCACATTGGCCTGGGCCGAGTCGTGGCAGGGCAGCCTCCAAGCGGCGGCCGCCCATTGCGGGGAATCGTTGGAGTGCGCGGCGCGTGTCGGCGGCGAGCCGTTGCGCTGCTGGTCGCTCGGGTTCGGGGCAGTCCAGGCCGCGTACGCCGGGGAGCGGGACCTGGCGACGGCGCGCGCGGAGGAGTGTCGGGCGGTGGCTGACCGCGTAGGCCTGCACATCGCCCAGCGTTGGGCAGCGTGGGCGCTGGCGCTGCTGGCGCTCTCGCAGGGGGACGCGAAGACAGCCGCGGCCGCGCTTGAGCCACTCCTGCCAATGTTCGAGGAGCATGGCGTGCCGGAGCCGATCGTTGGCTTCTTCCTACCCGACGCGATCGAAGCGCTCATCTCCCTGGGTCGCCTGCAGCGGGCGGAACACCTGCTGGCACGGTTCGAGGAGGGTGCCCGCCGACTTGCTCGCGGTTGGGCTCTGATGGCGGCCGGGCGCTGCCGCGCGCTGCTCCAAAGTGCCCGTGGGGACCTCAGCGGTGCCGCCGCCACCGCACACGAGGCAGTCGCCGAGGCAGGCAACGTCGAGCTCCGGCTTGAGGTTGCTCGTACGCTGCTGGTCGCGGGTCAGATCGAGCGGCGGTGCAGGAGCAAGCAGGCGGCAAGACAGTCACTCGAGCGCGCGCTGGAGATCTTCGAGCAGGCGGGCGCCCGCCTCTGGGCGGAGAAGACGCGCGAGGAGTTGAGGCGGACGGGTCTTCATCACGCCCGCCCGGGCCACTTGACCGAGGCGGAGTGGCGTGTGGCCGAGCTTGCCGCCTCCGGGCTCACCAACCGCGAGGTCGCGGCAAAGCTGTTCATAAGCCCAAAGACGGTGGAAGCCAACCTGGCCCGGGTCTACCGCAAGCTCGACATCCACTCCCGCGCCGAGCTCGGTGCGCGGTTCGGCGTCGGCCACGCGCCCGCACGGGGGTAGGGAAACACCCGATTCCTCATCCGCAACGGCGGCATACCGTCGCCGGCATGTCCGGACGGGACGGGCGGAGAAGCGACCTGGTCGAGTCCTGTTGGCCGGGCCTTGGCAAGCAGAAGCTCGCGGCACGGCTGGGCGGATATGGGCGGCCGCTTCTGAGCTGCGACGGCGGGGCGCCGCGTCGATTTCGTGTTCCGGCGCTCACCAGCCTGCCGCGTCGCATCCCACTCTCACCCAGTCCGTTCTCACGCGCTGCGCCACGCGGTGAAGCTGCTTCGATGTCCGCTCACTGGATTGGCACCACTCGTACGTGACGCGAGCTTCCGACGTCCGACAAGGAGGGCGATCATGGTGCGTGTTCGAAGATTCATCGCGGTGGCGGCCGTGCTGACGACGGCTACGCTTTGGGCCGGCCCGCTCAGCGCCGTGCCGGCAAGCGCCTCGGGCAGCGTCTACACCGTAATGGTGGACGCTCAGCCCACCCCGGGCGAACCATGGGCATTCGAGAGCTACTTCCCACATGCCATCAAGGTTCATCAAGGCGACATCATCACCGCCGCCTGGAACGGCACAGACTTTCCGCATACCGCGACGTTCGTCAACACCACCAACCCCGACGCCTGGCGCCAGCAGAACCAGGGTCCCAACGGGCCGTACACGGTGGTCGTGCCGGACTCCGCCATTGGCGGCGACGACAACGAGCTGGTCTTCAATCCGAGCGTACTGTTCCCCTCGTCGTTTGGCTGCGGCACGGCCGCCACCCCCTGTTCCTTCGACGGCACGTCGGTGGTCTCGAGCGGGGTGCTGTTCTCGAATCCATCGGCTCAGCCGAGCTTCTCGGTGCAAGTGAACGCCCCGGTCGGCCACTACTCACTGCTCTGCCTGCTACACCCCGGTATGGACATCCCAGTCGACGTGGTCTCGCCTGACCAGTCGATTCCCTCTCCCGCGCAGGTGTCCGCGCTGGGCGCGAAGGAAGCGGCGCGCGCGAACGCGGTCGACGCGCCAAAGGCCGACGCCCAGGCCCAGCAGGTGACAACCTCCGACATTGGCGGCGGCCACACCCGCTGGACCATCTCGGCCGGCGGCTTCTACAAGCAGGTCAGCGCCAACGAGTACCCCGACAATGGACTCACGATCCGGGCAGGGGACGAGCTACAGGTGAACGGCACGGAGGAGATCCACACGGCCACGTTCCCGCTGTCCGCCGCCAGCACGGTCCCGTTCATCGTGAGCCAATGCGAGGTGCCGGGGCCAGACATTCCGGCAACCTCACCCGCTGACTGTGCCAGCCCCAGCCAGTTCCAGATCGCGGTGAACAACCAGGCTATCGCTCCCACCCCGTCAAACGAGCTGAGTGACCCAGGTGCGTTCGTTAACGGCGGACTGATAACCACGGGCCAGTCGTCGATATTCCGCGCCGTGACGCCAGGGACGTACACCATGGTGTGCCTCGTCCATGGGCCAATGATGAGTACCACCATTACCGTCGTCGGCAGCTGACCAGGAGCCGATGCTGGTGCCCTGCCCCGGTCACCGGGGCAGGGCACCACGGTCACAGGTGGCGGGATCTACCCGCCGAACGCCTGGAAGAAGGTGAGGAAGGTCTCCACAGAATCCGGCGGTCCAGGCTGCCTCCCAACTCCACCTGGAACCGCCGTCGACACGACCGCGCCGCAGATCAAGGAGACGCCGCAACCAAGGCTCGCTGATCCCCACCAACGACCCAGCCGCCCTGGTCAGGCAGGCCGGATATATGTCCGGCATCTCGTCCCACGGCAGGCCCAGCGGGTCCTACGGGGACGGATCGCCGAGAATGGCCCCCGCCTGACCCACGAGTCAGTGGCGAACACCAGGTGGCGCAGGGTCTCGATGAAGGACCACTCGCCGTCGACGGAATCGTGCAGCAGCGCGGGATCCAGGCGGCGTACCCGTTCGACGGTGCCGTCCCAGAGGCGCTCGACGGTATCCCATGCCTCCCGGAAGGCGGAGGGCGTGGTCGGGCGCATCCTGGCCCATTCGGGGTACCGCCGGTCAAGCTCGGCGTTGATCAGCAGCCCGACGTCGACACCATTGATCGTCACGTTCACGATCTCGCCGTGAATGTTGACGTCGACCAGCTCGACACCGCGCATCACGACGCCACTCAGGTCCACGCCGCGGAATCGGGCACCGGTCAGGTCGCTGGCGCGGAACTCCGCGCCAGTGAGTGTGACGCGCTCGAACCGTGAATCCCTGAGATCATCACCGACGAAGTCAGCCATGCAGCGACGATAAACCTCATGGTCAGACAGTCCGTCCGCTCATCGGCAAATGCGGATGCAGGTGCGTGACAGAGCGTCACCCTGACGACGTTGATGATGGGAATTCCGACTACTCGATCAACGGAGCCTGCCGGTCTCAACCCCGGGCTCCGCTCCGCACAGCGGTGGGCTGCCCGGGTAGGGGTGGCGGCACAGGTACAGCCCGGCTGCCGGTTCCCGGTGCAGCCACCCCCACACCGCGTGCCGGTCAACCGGCTGCCCGCACCACCGGCACGCCCCCGTTCGCCCGCCCGGGCCGTCGCCCCGTTCCGCCGTGTCCTCCTGCATCAGGTAGGCATCCAGGAGGCCCCGCACCGCCAGCGCGCGCATCGCGCACGGCACCCGCTCGCCGCACGAGCACCGCCCCTGCCGCACCACGCGGTGCCGCCGGAACAGCTCGTAGGACCGCTGCCAGCGTTGCGGGTGGCGACACCCCGGCGGTGGCTCGGCCGACGGGTTGGTGGGATCGAACGGTGGCCCGCTCACGACGCCCACCCCCGTGTCGACCGCCATCGGTGATACCACTCGAAGCTCCTCCGCGCCTTCCCGGTGCCGCGAATGAGTCTGGCGGCGAACGCCGTTACCCATCCAGGCAATTCGATGCGGAAATTGACAGCGGGCAAAGCGGCTGTTCCGTTCCGCCCGCGGCCGGCGCGTCACCGGAAGAACCGGAAAACTCGCGGCGCCGGAACCGGAAGATTTGAAGCGCGGATTCAGAAGCGGTAGTTTCAACGCTACTACGCGTGCACCAGCTCACAGAGGAGCTTGGCGATGCGACCGGGGACGCCCAACCGTGCCTTGATTGGCCTGCGTACCGAGCTGGGCCTTTCCCAGGAGCAGTACGCCGAGCTGGTCGGTGCCGAAGTGCGTTCCGTCCGAGGGTGGGAGACTGGAGAAGTGGCCTGCCCGCAGGCCCGGCATCTGGCCAAGCTCTACACCCTGCACGGAGTCGACAGCCCGGAACAGCTCGGCTTCGAGCCTCGCCGCAGTGCCAGGTCAACAGCTACCGTGGGTCACACCGATTCACCGGAGGCTGACGTGCTCCGTCGAGACATCCTCGGCATGGCTGCCGCCGCCGCGTTCACCAGCGCCGTGGCCACCCCGGCCGCCCGTCTGCTCGCGCCGCTCCTGCGCTCGCGCAACGTGGCGGTCGGCCGGTCGGACGTGGCCCGCGTGGAGCAGACCAACCAGACCTTCTACGACGTCGACTTCCTGATCGGTGGCGGAGCGCTCCGGTCCGATGTCCTGGTGGGCCAGTTCCGCAAGTCCGCCGGATTGTTGCAGGGCACTTTCCAGGAAGGCGCGACGCGACAGGCGATGCACTCAGCCGTGGCCCATCTCGGTTCGACCATCGGCTTCATGCTGTTCGACCAGGGACAGCACCAGGACGCGCGCAAGGTTTATCTGGCCAGCCTGCAGGTGGCGCAGGACGCCTCCGACATGTGGCCGCTGCGGGCGATCATCCTGTCCGAGCTCGCCCGGCAGTGCCTGCATCTGGGCGAGTTCGGCGACGCTCTGGAATTACTGCGCATCGCGCATGGCGCGGACGACGAAATCACGCCGACCGCGAAGGCCATGCTCCATGGCGTTCGCGCCCGCGTTCATGCCGGCCAGGGCAATGTCGAGGCAACTGACCGCTATGTCGGTATGGCCGAAGAAGAGTTCGCCCGCAGCGCATCGGCCGACGATCCGTCGTGGATCACCTGGTTCGACCACGCCGAGCTGCACGGCGAGGCCGGTCACGCGTACTACGCGCTGGCACTGAACCGGAAGCAGCGCGCCGCCCAGGCCGCGCAGCGGCTCACGCTGGCGATCCAGAACCACGGCCCGGACCAGGTGCGGTCGAAGGCACTGGTCCTTACCAAGCTGAGCAAGGTACGCATGGTGCAGGATGAGCCGGGCGCGGCGGAGGACGGAGCGGCGATCGCCCTGCAGTCGCTCGACCTGTACGACCGTCTGCAGTCGCCACGGGTCCGCGAGGATCTGGTGTCGCTCCGGCCGCTCGTCCGCCCGCACCGCCACCTGCCGGCGCTGGCGGAGTTGGACGGGCAGCTCGCGGTGTTGGGTGCGGGAAACAGTTGAGCGCGGCCGTCGTCTGACCTCACAGCGGGGTGACGTAGGCTCCGGTGAGCCCGCCGTCGACGACGAACGCCGAGGCGGTGACGAAGCTCGCGTCGTCGCTGGCGAGGAACGCCACCGCCGCGGCGATCTCCTCCGGCTGCGCGAACCGGCCCATCGGCACGTGTACCAGCCGCCGCGCGGCCCGCTCCGGATCCTTCGCGAACAGCTCCATCAGCAGCGGCGTGGCCACCGGGCCGGGGCACAGCGCGTTGACCCGGATGCCCTCCCGCGCGAACTGCACGCCCAGCTCCCGGCTCAGCGCGAGTACCCCGCCCTTGCTCGCGGTGTAGGCGATCTGCGAGGTCGCCGCGCCCATCAGCGCCACGAAGCTGGCGGTGTTGACGACCGAACCCCGGCCCTGCCGCCGCATGTGCGGGATGACGTGCCGGCAGCACAGGTACACGCTGGTGAGGTTGACCCGCTGCACCCGCTCCCAGGCGTCGAGCGCGGTGACGAGGATCGAGTCGTCGTCGGGTGGGGAGATGCCGGCGTTGTTGAACGCGACGTCCACCCGGCCGTACCGCTCGACGACACCGTCGAACAGGGCCGCCACCGAAGCCTCGTCGGCGACGTCGCACGCGACGAACTCACCGTCCACTTCGGACGCAGCGGCGGTACCGGCGTCGGCGTTGACGTCCACCACGACGACCCGCGCACCCTCGGTGGCGAACCGGCGGGCGGTGGCCAGGCCGATCCCGCTGGCGCCGCCGGTGACCACGGTGACCCGGTCCCGCAAGCGTTCCACGCTCACCCCTTGGTGGTACTGATGAACACGTTCTTCACGTCGGTGAAGGCGGCCAGCGCGTCGGGTCCCAGCTCCCGGCCCAGCCCGGACTGCTTCATGCCGCCGAAGGGGGTCCAGTACCGGACCGAGGAGTGCGAGTTGACACTCAGTGTCCCGGTGTCCACGCCTCTGGCGACCCGCAACGCCCGGCCCACGTCGCGGGTCCACAGCGAGCCGGACAGCCCGTACGGCGTGTCGTTCGCGAGCGCCACCGCGTCGTCCTCGTCCCGGAACGGCCGTACCGACACCACCGGCCCGAACACCTCCTCGCGCCAGTGCGGCTCGCTGCCGTCGTGGGCGAGCAGGACCGTCGGCGGGTACCAGAACCCGGCGCCGTCCGGGCAGCTCCCCCGGAAGGCGACGTCGGCACCGTCCACATAGGACGACACGGTCTCCCGCTGGCGCGCCGAGATGAGCGGGCCCATCTGTGCCGACTCGCGCGCCGGATCCTCCACCCGCCACTGCCGTACCGCCGGCTCCAGCAGTTCGAGGAAGCGGTCGTACGCCGGCGACTCGACGAGGATCCGCGAGCGGGCGCAGCAGTCCTGCCCGGCGTTGTCGAACACCCCGGCCGGCGCGGCGGCCGCGGCCGCCGGAAGGTCCGCGTCGGCGAACACGATGTTCGCGCTCTTGCCGCCCAGCTCCAGGGTCACCCGCTTCACCTGCTCGGCGCAGCCGGCCATGATGCCCCTGCCCACCTCGGTGGAGCCGGTGAAGCACACCTTGCGCACGGCCGGGTGGGTGACGAAGCGCCGCCCGACAACGGATCCACGCCCCGGGATCACCGTGAACACGCCCCGGGGGATACCGGCGTCGATCGCCAGCTCGGCCAGCCGCAGCGCGGTCAGCGGGGTCAACTCGGCCGGCTTGAGGACGACCGTGTTGCCGGCGGCCAGCGCGGGGGCGAACCCCCAGCCGGCGATCGGCATCGGGAAGTTCCACGGCACGATCACCCCGACCACGCCGAGCGGCTCGTGGAAGGTCAGGTCCACCCCGCCCGGTACCGGGATCTGCCGGCCGGTCAGCCGCTCCGGCGCGCCGGCGTAGTAGTCGAGCACGTCGCGGACGTTGCCCGCCTCCCAGCGCGCATTGGTGATCGGATGGCCCGAGTTGCGTACCTCCAGCCCGGCCAGCTCCTCCACGTGACTGTCCACAATGGATGCGAAGCGGCGCAGCAGCCGGGCGCGGTCACCGGGGGCCACCGCCCGCCACGCGGGAAACGCGGCCGCCGCCGCGCCGATCGCGGCATCGGTGCCGGCCTCGTCGGTCGGTGGGACGTGGGCGACGAACTCCTCCGTCGCCGGGTTGGTCACGTCCACCGTTCAGAGTCCTTCAACGTCTCACAGTCTTTCAACGTCTCACAGTCTTTTCAACGTCTCACAGTCTTTCGAAACCACGGAACAGCTCCCAGTCGGTGACCGCCGCGTCGAAGGCGGCCAGCTCCACGCGGGCGTTGTTGGCGTAGTGGTCGACGACCTCGTCGCCGAACGCCGCCCGGGCCAGCGCGCTGTCCTCCCACAGCCGGGCCGCCTCGCGGAGCGTGCCCGGGACCCGGGGCGCGTCGGTGTCGGTGTACGCGTTGCCGGCGTACGCCTCCTCCAGCGGCAGCTCGTTCTCGATGCCGTACAGCGCGCCGGCGGCCATGCCGGCCAGGGCCAGGTACGGGTTGACGTCGCCGCCGGGCACCCGGTTCTCGAAGCGCAGCGACGTCGGGGTGTGCCCGATCACGCGCAGCGCGCAGGTGCGGTTGTCGGTACCCCACCGCACCGCGGTCGGCGCGAACGACCCCGGCTGGTAGCGCTTGTACGAGTTGACGTTCGGCGCGTACAGCAGGGTGAAGTCGCGCATCGTGGCGAGCATCCCGGCCAGCGCCTGCCGCATCAGCGCGGACATCTCGTGGCCGGTTGGTGTGGCGGGCGCGGCGAACACCGTCGCGCCGGTGTCCCGGGCGCGCAGCGAGAAGTGGATGTGACAGGAGTTGCCCTCCCGCGCGTTGGGCTTGGCCATGAAGGTCAGCGCCAGGCCCTCCTGCGCCGCGATCTCCTTGGCGCCGTTCTTGTAGATGGCGTGGTGGTCGGCGCAGGTGAGCGCCTCGGCGAAGCGGAACGCGATCTCCTGCTGGCCGAGGTTGCACTCCCCCTTGGCGCTCTCCGGGCGCAGCCCGGCCCCGGCCATCTCCTTGCGGATGCGGCGCAGCAGCGGCTCCACCCGGGCGGTGCCCAGCAGCGAGTAGTCGACGTTGTACAGGTTGGCCGGGGTCAGGTCGCGGTACCCACGCGCCCACGCCTCCTCGTAGGAGTCGCGGTACACGATGAACTCCAGCTCGGTGCCGGCGAAGGCGCGCAGGTTGCGGGCGGCCAGCCGGTCGAGCTGGCGGCGCAGGACGTACCGGGGCGACGCGGCGACCGGGGTGCCGTCGAACCAGGTCGGGTCGGCGAGCACCAGCGCCGTCGCCGGGTGCCACGGCGCCAGCCGCAGCGTGTCGAGGTCCGGCACCATCGCGAAGTCGCCGTACCCGCCGGCCCAGCTCGACATCGCGTACCCGTCGACGGTGTTCATCTCCACGTCGACGGCCAGCAGGTAGTTGCAGCCCTCGGCGCCTTCGGCGGCGACGGTGTCGGTGAAGTGCCGGGCGTCGAACCGCTTGCCCTGCAACCTTCCCTGCATGTCGACGATCGCCAGCAGCACCGTGTCGATCGCGTTCTCGCCGGTGTGGGACGCGGCGGCGCGCAGCTCGTCCAGCGTGATCATCCGGCCAACCTTACCCGGCGGCCTGGGCGGCGGGCGTCGGTGGTTCGTCGACGGTGTGGCGCGGCCCGGTGAACCACCGGCGGGCGCCGAGGATCCACCACAGCCAGGCGGCGAGTACGACGACGCCGACCGCGACGATGGTGTAGTTGAAGTTGACCCGCGTGATCGGCCAGGCCGCCGGCAGCAGGAACAGCACGGTGATGAACACGACCCAGCCGACGGCGGTCCAGCCGACCGGGCGGCTCCACCGGCCGAGGTTCCACGGTCCCTGCTGGAAGTCCGGGTTGCGCAGGCGCAGGAACACCGGCGCGACGTAGGCGATGTAGAGGCCGATGACCGCGATCGAGGTGGCGGCGAGGTACGCGGAGGTGTTCCACAGCGACGGCACCACCAGGAGCGTGGAGCACACGACGCACAGCCAGATGGAGTTGGTCGGGGTACCGGTGCGGGGGTTGACCCGGCGCCAGATCCGCGAGCCCGGCAGCGCGCCGTCGCGGCTGAAAGCGTAGGACATCCGGGAGTTGGCGGTGACCGAGGCCATCCCGCAGAAGAACTGCGCGACGACGCAGATGAACAGCAGGAACTCGCCGAGCCGGCGGCCGGACGAGTCGATGAAGATCTGCGCGGGCGGCAGCTTGAGGGTGGAACCCAGCTCGGCGTCGTAGTCCTGGATCGCCCAGGTGATCGCGAACAGCAGGAAGAAGCCGGCGATCACCGAGACGACGACCGAGCTGACGATGCCCCGCGGCGCGCTGCGGGCCGCGTCGTGGGTCTCCTCCGCGACGTGCGCGCTGGCGTCGTACCCGGTGTAGGTGTACTGCGCCATCAGCAGCCCGAGCAGCACCGCGTAGACGGCGGCACCGGCGAAGCCGAACCCGGTGGCGTTCTTGACCTCGAAGAGCACCTGGCTGACCGGCTTGTGGTGGTCCGGTACCACGGCCAGCACCACGACGATCACCGCGACGCCGGCCAGGTGCCACCAGGCGCTCACGTCGGACAGGATCTTGACGAGGTTGACCCCGAACGTGTTGAGCAGCCCGTGCGCCGCGATGATCACCAGGAAGACGAGGAACGTGTTCCACGCGGTGACGGTGACCCCGGTGGTCAGGCTCAGGAACGCCATCGTCGTGGTGGCCGCGCCGAAGTCGATCGCGGCGGTCACCGCCACCTCGCCGAGGAGGTTGAACCAACCGACGAACCAGGCCCACGCCGGCTTGTTGCGCCGGGCCAACGCGGAGGCCCACCAGTACAGGGCGCCGGCGGTCGGGTACACCGAGCAGACCTCGGCCATCGCGAGGGCGACGAGCGTGACCATGCCGCCGACGAACAGCCAGCCGATCGTGATGGACAGCGGCCCGCCGGCCGCCATCGCGATGCCGTACGAGGTGATCGCGCCGGCCAGAATCGAGATGATCGAGAACGAGACGGCGAAGTTGGAGAAGCCGGACAGCTTGCGGCGCAGTTCCTGCCGGTACCCGAGTTGGGCGAGCAGGCGCTCGTCGGCGTCGGTGGGCGGGGCGATGGCGCTCATCGGTGTCTCCTGGGGGCGGGGTGAAGACAGTGGCGCACTGCTGTGCGCCTGATGATCCGCCGGCCGCAATCGCCTGTCAACGGATCTCGACACGGCGACTGACCTGGTCCTGTGTCGATGTGCCGGGCACGCGGCAGTGATGCAACGGCAGCCCCGGCGGGCGAGCTCGCGCGCGGTGGGGATGGCTCAGCCCTTCGGGACTATAGTACTAGGAACCTAGATGAATGAGGTTCGCTGGGTGATCGAGTTCCATCTGGACGGCCGCTCCGGCGTCGCCCCCTACATGCAGCTGATCCAGCAGGTACGCCAGGCCATGCGGCTGGGCCTGCTGACCGAGGGTGACCAACTCCCCACGGTCAAGGACGTGGTGGCGAAGGTGGCGATCAACCCGAACACGGTGCTCAAGGCCTACCGGGAACTCGAATACGAGGGCCTGGTCGCGCCGCGTCCCGGGGTAGGGACCTTCGTCACCCGGACGCTGACCGACGAGTCGCTGGCGGCGCACGGTCCACTCCGCGAGGAGCTACGCGGCTGGCTCGCCCGGGCACGAGCCGCCGGGCTGGATGCCGAAAGCATCGAGGCCCTGTTCGTGACCACATTCCGCACCCCGATAGAGGAGAGCGCATGAGCCCGGTGCTGCAGGCCGAGGGCCTGTCCAAGCGGTACGGCCGACGCCTGGCGTTGTCCGACTGCACCCTTGCTATTCCGCCCGGCCGGGTCGTGGGTCTCGTCGGCCCGAACGGTGCCGGCAAGACGACCTTGCTGCATATCGCCGTGGGCCTGCTGCGCCCCACAGCGGGCCGCATCGAGGTCCTCGGTGGCCAACCGGCGTCTGGTGCCGCGCAGTTGGCCAAGGTGGGCTTTGTCGCCCAGGACACGCCCACCTACGCGGGCCTGTCCATCGCCGACCACCTGCGTTTCGGTGCCCACACCAACCCTGGCTGGGATCAGCGGCTTGCCGCCGACCGGATCACCGAACTCGGCCTCGACCCTTCCCAGAAGGCCGGGAAACTTTCCGGCGGGGAACGCGCCCAACTCGCGCTGACCCTGGCCATCGCGAAACGACCGGACCTGCTGATCCTCGACGAACCGGTGGCCCGCCTCGACCCCCTCGCCCGGCGGGAGTTCCTGCAAGGCCTGATGGCATACATCGCCGACCACGGCGTCGGCGTGATCCTGTCCTCGCACCTGGTCTCCGACCTGGAACGCGTCTGCGACTACCTGATCGTGCTGGTGGCCTCCCGGGTCCGCGTCGCCGGCGAGGTCGACGACCTGCTGGCCAGCCACTGCCGGCTCACCGGTGCCCGCCGCGACCCCGCCGACCTGCCTACCGGCGTCGACGTGATCGAGGGCAGCCACACCGACCGGCAGTCCACCCTCATGGTGCGCAGCACCACGCCGATCGACGACCCATCGTTCACTGTCGAACAGATCACCCTCGAAGACCTGGTCCTGGCCTACATGGCCCAGGCCGCAACGAGAGCAGTCCGCACGCCGGCATTGGAGACGCAGCGATGATCTGGTTCACCTGGCGCCAGTTTCGTACCCAGACCTGGGTCACCCTCGCCGCCCTCGCCGTCATCGCCGTCGCCCTCGCGGTCACCGGGCACAACCTCGCCAACCTGTGGACCTCCAGCGGCGCCGCCACCTGCCACGCCAACTGCGGCACCGCGGTCGACACCTTCCTCGACGAGGTCAGGAACGGCATCGGCGACAGGGTCTACAACGTCACCCTCGCGCTGATGTATGTGGTGCCCGCGCTGATCGGGATCTTCTGGGGCGCCCCCCTGATCGCGCGGGAACTCGAGGCCGGCACCCACCGCCTCGCCTGGAACCAATCGGTCACCCGCACCCGCTGGCTGGCCACCAAGCTCAGCATCGTCGGCGGCGCCTCGGCGGCGAGTGTCGGATTACTGAGCTGGGCGGTCACCTCCTGGGCGCACCACATCGACAACGCCAACGCCAACCGTGTCACCCCGATGGTCTACGGCGCCCGCGGCATCGTCCCGATCGGCTACGCCCTGTTCGCCTTCGTCCTCGGCGTCACGCTGGGAATGCTCATCCGCCGCACCGTCCCCGCCATGGCCGCCACCCTCGCCGTCTACGTCGCCGCCGTCGTCTCGATGCCGCTGTGGATCCGCGCCCACCTCGCCCCTGTCGTGCACACCAGGTCGCCACTGGACCTCAGCGACGTCCAGCAGCTCGGGATCATGCCACGTGGCGCGATGGAGGTCGTCAGCGGCGTCACCCCCCACGGCGCCTGGGTACTGACCAACACCAGCATCACCACCACCGGCCAGGTCTTCACCGGACCCGCCGACCCGCAGTACTGCAGCGAGAACCAGGGAGCCGATGCCTGCCTGAGGTGGGTCGGCAGTCTTGGCCTGCGCCAAGACCTCACCTACCAGCCCGCCAGCCACTTCTGGCCCCTCCAATTCGCCGAGGCCGGCATCTTCCTCGCCGCCGCCGTGCTGCTGGCCGCGTTCTGCTTCTGGTGGACCCGCCGACGCCTTACCTAACGCAATACCGCTGGACGTAAGGCCGCCAGGCCCGCAAGATCAGGAGCCGAGGCTGTCGCACAAACGTTCGCTAAGACCACGAAAGTCGAGTAGTCCGGTGGGCCGGGGAGCGCAACCGGCCCCTAGGGGGTTGGTGTCATGGCCGTGAAGCCGACGTCCAGCCGGGCCGGCCCGCGCAGGTTGATGTTGGCTTTGTACTCGACCACGGGCGCCATCAGCCGCGGCTCGCGGACCCGCTGGGCGAAGGCGGCGAGCGCCACCGCCGACTCAAGCCGGGCGAGGCCCGCGCCGAGGCAGAAGTGCGCTCCCGCGGCGAAGGCGAGATGCGCCGTGCTGCCCCGGGTGATGTCGAAGCGGTCCGGGTCGGGGAACACCCCGGGGTCCCGCCCGGCGGCGGCCAACAGCAGGATGACCATGCCGCCGTCCGGTACCTCCAGCGGACCGACCGGCAGCGGGCCGCGCGCGGCCCGGTTGGTGAGCTGTACCGGCGCGTCGTAGCGCAGCGTCTCCTCCACGCAGTTCGCGGCCAGGTCCGGCCGGGCCCGCAGCAGGTCGAGCTGGTCCGGATGGCGCAGCAGCGCCAGGATCGCGTTGGCGATCAGGTTGGCGGTGGTCTCGTGGCCGGCGACCAGCAGCAGGACGCAGCTGGCCAGCAGCTCCTCCTCGGTCAGCTTGTCGCCCTCGGACCCGGCCTGGATGAGCCGCGTGAGGAGGTCGTCGGCCGGGTGGGCGCGGCGGGCGGCGATGAGGCCGGAGAAGTACCGGTTGAACTCGTCCCGCGCGGCGGAGCCGGCGGCGAGGCGCTCCGGGTCGGGGTCGGCGAGCTGCGGATCGAGGGCCCGGGCCAGCCGCGCCGACCAGACCCGGAACCGCTCGTGGTCCCCGGCCGGCACGCCGAGCAGCTCGCTGATGATCTGTACCGGCAGCGGGTACGCCAGGTCGGCGACCACGTCCATCGCGCCGGCCGGGGCCATCCGGGCGAGCAGGACGTCCACGACCTCCTCGATGCGCGGTCGCAGCCCGGCCACCACGCGGGGGGTGAACGCCGCCGACACCAGCCGGCGCAGCCGGGTGTGGTCGGGCGGGTCGAGGACCAGGAACGACAGGGCAGCGCGCCGGATCCCGCGTGGGGCCAGCACCGAGCGGAACCGCTCGGCGCTCGCGTTCGGCTCGCGTAGCACCGCCGCGCAGTCCGCGTGCCGGCCGGTGACCACCAGCATCCCGTCGAGCAACGGCAGCGGGGACACCTCCCGGAGCTGGTGCAGCAGCGGGTACGGGTCGGCCCGGATCGCCGGGTCGGCGAGCATGCGGAGGTCGAGCGCGGGCGAGGTCATGTGTCCAGACTGACCGGATCGGCGAGCGGCAGCCAGCCGTCGACGCCGTACCAGTGGCCGCCGGTCCGCAGGTGGTCGACGATCGCGCGCTCCAGGGTGGTACGCCGGGGCAGCTCGTCCAGGTCGGCCGGTACCCGCACGAAGACGTGCCGCAGGATGCCTTCGTCGTCAGGCTCGGCCGGTACCAGGGCGAGCCGGAAGCGGCGCTGGAACCGCAGGATGTTCGACTCCGCCGGAAGGTACCCGGCCAGTTGCTCGTCGAGCAGCCAGGAGTGGCAGACCGCGACGCGGTACGGCTCCTCGGGGAAGTGCCGGGCGAAGAACCGGGCGGCCTGCCGCAGCGACGCGTCGCACGCGGCCGGGGTCAGCGGGCCGTAGGAGCGGGGTATGTGGATGTTGAGCGCCGGGTCGCCGGGGCGGTACGGCAGCCCGGCGTCGGCGACCGCGCGGCCGAGCACCTCGTTCAGGTGGGCGCGCTGGAACTGCAGCCGGCCGAGCTGGTACAGCGTGCCCCGGAAATGCAGGGCGAGCCACGACCCGAGGCCGAGCCCGCCGGTACCGTACTGGAGCCGGTACCGGGCCATCACGCGGCCGAGGTCGGCGAGGGTCAGCCGGGAGATCCGCTCGGGGATGCCGCGCCGGCGGTGGTACGCCCGGACGTGCGGCAGGGCGGCAAGGAACACGTACACCGGGAAGTACGGCCCGAGGCCTGTCGGCAGCGGCGCGGCCAGCGCCGGCCAGCCGGTACCGCCCATCCCGCGCACCAGCTCCCCGGTGTGCTCCACCAGCAGCGGCCAGAGGTCCGGACCCGGCCGCCCGGCGACGACCCCGTCGATGTCCTCGTGCGGTACCGCCAGCTCCAGCAGCACCGCCGGCAGCTCCTCGGCGGGCGGCAGCTCGACGTTCATGAGAGTGGTACCCGGTACAGCCGCTGGCCCTGCGGCCCGACCGCAACCGGTGTCTGTCCGGCGCTGATCGACCACGAGCCGGGGAACTCCAGCACCCACCGCGCGTGGTACCGGTCCAGCAGCGCCCGGCGGGTCGCCGGGTCGGTCCGTGGGTCGTGGATGACGGCCAGCTCGTGCCAGCGCAGCCGCTGGTCGGCGAGGAACGGGTCGGGCCAGGCCGGCGGGATGGTCCGCGCGCCGTACCCGGGGACGGTCCGCAGGGCGACGTAGTTGTCGGTGACCACCACGTCGCCCGGCCGCACGTACGCCGCGATCCACGAGTAGTCCGGCCAAGTGCTGGCGTACCGGGCCAGCGGGCGGGGCAGCCATGCGCGGGGCAGCGCGTCGAGCAGATGCGGGCTCTGCACGGCCAGGCCGGCGGCCAGCGCCAGCGCGGCGGCCGGCGCCCAGACCCGGCGGACCCAGCCGGCACGCGGTGCGGCCAGCTCGATTCCGAGGGCGAGCTGGGCGGCCAGGATCGCGGCGGGCCACATCCGGCCCAGCGCGTACCGCCCGGTGAACCAGCCGGTGGCCACGAGTGCCACGGCGGCCAGGAACAGCAGGACGAGCGGGTCGCGCCAGGTGCGGCGGGCGCGCAGCGCCAGCGCCGGCAGCGCGACGAGCGCGGCGCCGTAGTAGAGCCACGGCCGCTCGTAGAGGCCGTGGTGGATGGCGTCCAGGCCGGTGCTGCGGGACAGCGCGAGGAACGGGTAGTACGGCCAGGCCAGCACCACGACCAGCCAGACCGCCGCCGACGCGGCAAGCCGCCACCAGGGCGGGTGGCCGCGCGCGGCGACCAGCCCGGCGGCCCCCAGGGCGGCGGTCGCGAACGTGAACGGGTGGGTCAGCGCGATGACCGCGGCGAGCAGCCCGAGGCCGCCGTACCGTGGCCAGGACGGCGGCCGGTCGAGGGTACCGGCCAGCCAGGCCCAGAACAGCAGGGTCAGGCCGAGAGCGAGGGTGCTCGGGTAGGCGGCGGTCAGCGGTACCGACCACAGCTCGACGAAGCCGCTCCACACCCGGGGCCGGGGTCCCCACAGCAGCAGGACGGCCGCCAGGGCCAGCACCGGCGCCCACCGCCGGGGGGTGAGCGTGACGACGAACGCGCGCAGGCCGGCCAGGAGGACGGCGACCACCACCGGTCCGGCGGCGGCGAACACCGTGAGCGTGGACCAGCCCGTGAGCCGTCCGATGACGGCGAGCAGCACGGTGTACGGGGTGAAGTACGGGCTCGGCACGTCGGCGTCGACGAGCGGGTTGCCCGGGTGGGCGAGGTTGTGCCGCAGCCGGTCGACCGTCGCGAGGTGCATCCCGAGGTCGCCGGACCACGGATGCTGGACCGCCCAGGCGACCGAGAGCAGCAGCAGCCCGCCGGCCACGTACCAGTACGGATCCCGGCCGCCCGGTACCGCCACCGGCGCGGACCCGTGCCGCTGCGGACCCCGGTCCCGTGGGGCGGCGCGGGTGGCCGGCGGCGCGGTCATGCCCGGCCCGCCGGCTGGGGTACCGC
>JBKPCQ010000355.1:0-36138 GCA_046727455.1 Actinomycetota bacterium
TACCGGCAGGCGCTCGGGATCGATGGCAGCAACCGCGTCGCGAACGAGGGCATGCAGCGGCTGTCGCGCGGGCCTGGGCCGGGGCCGGGACCGGGGCCGGGACCGGGGCCGGGACCGGGGCCGGGGCCGGGGCCGGGGCCGGGGCCGGGGCCGGGGCCGGGGCCGGCGTACCGGAGCCAAGGGCTGCGGTTTAGCCATTGGCGCGGCAGGATACTAGTGCAGGTAGGACAAAGGGCGTAGGCATGACGTACGGGCAGACGCGCTGGTACGTCGCGTCCATATGGAGGGAGCCGCGATGCGCGGAAAGTTGATGTTCCTTGGCGGGCTCGCCGCGGGCTTCGTCCTCGGTAGCCGGGCCGGTCGCCAGGCCTACGACGAGCTGGTCCAGACCGCCAAGAAGGTCAAGGAGAGCCCGACTGTCCAGGAGGCCGCGGGCGTCGTCCAGGCGCAGGCGACCAAGGTGTACGAGCAGAGCAAGGCCACCGTCACCGACAAGCTCGGCAACACCCGCCTCGGTGAGAAGCTGCGCTCCAGCCAGACCGGTACCGAGCCGGTCGCCGTCGGCACCACCAGCTCGAACGCCGCATCCCCGGCGTCATCCCCGACGTCGCCGCCCTCGGACACCAGCACCTACTAGAACCGCATGCGCCGGCCCGTACCCGTCGGGGCGCGGGCCGGTGGCGTTTGCGCTACTTCAGGAGCAGGCGCCCCATCCGCCGCCCCGCCACGGCGAGGCCGAGGACGGTCATCACGACCAGGTATCCGACGTGGATGAGCAGGCCGCCGTTGACCGAGCCGGTGGTCAGGCCGCGGATCAGCTCGACGCCGTGGTACAGCGGGGTGATCTCGATGAACCACCGCACCGGGACCGGGTATGAGCTGAGCGGCGCGAACGTGCCGGAGAACAGGAACAGCGCGAACTGGATCGTCCCCATCACATCGAAGTCCTGCCAGCTCCGCATGTAGGTGGACAGCATCATGCCCAGGCCACCGAAGGCGAACCCCACCAGCAGTGTCGCCGGGAAGGCGGCGAGCGCCAGGAGTGGCCGGGTCAGCCCCATCGCGACCATGACGCCGAGGAAGGCGGCGCTGTAGAGGGCGCCGCGCACCATCGCCCAGAGCAGCTCGCCGGAGGCCAGCTCCATCGGCCGTACGGGGGTCGCCAGGATCCCGTCGTACAGGCGCACGTACCGCATCTTCCCGAAGAAGTTGAACGTTGACTCGGCCAGCGCCCCGGTCATCGCCGACGCGGCGAGCATCGCCGGCGCCACGAACTGCGCGTACGGCACCTGGCGCCCGTCCGGCAGCGGCAGGGTGCCGACCAGCCGGCCCACCCCGATGCCGATGGAGAACAGGTAGAGCAGCGGTTCGAAGAAGCCGGAGATGACCACGATCCAGTACGCCGAGCGGAGCGCGGCGAGGTTGCGCCGGGTCACCGAGCCGGCGCGGCGCGCCGAGCCCTCCAGCCGGCCGAGGGCGCCCGGGCCGAACGACGTCGCGACGACCATCCCGACTCCTAACTCACGAGCCGGCGCCGGAAGGCCAGCATGGACAGCCAGAACCCCACCGCCAGCCAGCCGGCGAGGTAGGCCAGGTGGCCGACGACGGCGGCTCCGGACAGGTGCGCGCCGCGCAGCGTCGCGGCTCGGCACAGCTCGGTGGCGTGCCACAGCGGGGAGAGGTAGGCCAGCGTGCGGAGCACGTCGGGTAGCGCGGCGACCGGGAAGTAGACGCCGGAGAACAGCCCGAGCGGGACGAGCACGAACCGCATCAGCAACGAGAAGTAGCTGTCGCTGTCGACCCGGGCGGCGAACGCGTGCACCGGAGCGGCGGCCGCGAGCCCCAGCAGTGCGCAGACCAGCGGGACTGCCACGGTCCAGAGTGAGTGGACGGCGCCGAACAGCGCGGCGATCGCGAGGAACACCGTGCTGGTCGTCAGCAGCCGGAACAGGATGAACAGCAGATCGCCGCCCAGGATGTCGACGATCCGCAGCGGCGCGGCGGCCCGGGCGTGATAGGTGCGGCTCCACTCGAATCCACTCAACACCGGCCACATCGACTCGAACGTACCCAGGTTGAGCGCGCCGAGCGCGACCTGCCCGGGCACGATGTAGTCGAGGTAGCGGACCTGGCCGAGCCGGCCGCCCGCGTCGACGAAGTGGCCCACCCCCAGCCCGAAGCCGACCATGACGAGGACCGGCAGCACGAACGAGCCGAGCACGCTGCCGCGCCAGGTGCGCCGGTAGATGACCAGGTACGACTCCAGGACGGACAGGGCCGGGCGCATCAGTCCACCAGGGTCCGGCCGGTCAGGTGCAGGAAGACGTCCTCCAGGCCGCTGCGCCGGACCAGTACGCTGGCCGGGGCCAGCTCCAGACGGTGTACCGCCTCGGCCGCCGCGTCCCCGTCGTCGGCGTACAGCAGGATCCGGTCGGGCAGCACCTCCAGCCGCTCCGCCAGCTCGGCGAGCTTCCCGGCCACGTCGTCCGGGGCGGTTTCCGGGAAGCGCAGCTCGACCACCTCCCGGGTGGAGTACCGCTCGATGAGCGCCCGCGGCGAGCCTTCGGCCACGATCCGCCCGCGGTCCATCACCACCAGCCGGTCGCACAACTGCTCGGCCTCGTCCATGTAGTGGGTGGTCAGCACGAGCGTGACCCCCTGCTGCTTGAGCCGGAACAGGCGGTCCCACACCAGGTGCCGGGCCTGCGGGTCGAGGCCCGTGGTCGGCTCGTCGAGAAGCGCGATCTCCGGGTCGTTGACCAGGGCACGGGCGATGGTCAGGCGGCGCTTCATCCCGCCGGACAGCGGCTCGACCCGGCTGTCGGCCCGCTCGGCGAGCTGGACGAACTCCAGCAGCTCGGCCGCCTTCGCTCTGGCCCTGCGCCGCGGGATGCCGAAGTAGCGGGCGTAGGTGACCAGGTTCTCCGCGACGTTCAGCTCCGGGTCGAGCGAGTCGAGCTGGGGGCAGACGCCCAGTCTGGCCCGGATGGCCGACCCGTCGCGGTGCGGGTCCATGCCCAGGATGCGCAGCGTGCCGGCGGTGGGCCGGGAGACGCACCCGATCATCCGCATGGTGGAGCTCTTACCGGCGCCGTTGGGTCCGAGGAAGCCGAACGCCTCCCCCCGCGCCACGTCCACGTCGATACCGGCCACGGCGGTGAAGTCACCGAAGCGCTTGACCAGGCCCCGGGCGTGGATCAGCGGATCGTCGGGCACGCGCCGACCCTAACCCCGGGGTCCGACATCATTCCCGTACCTTGTCCACGATGTGGGCGGTGGCCGCGGCCACCACCGGGTCGTCCGGGTCCACCCCCGGGTCGTACCGGACGGTCCAGCGCAGCCCGTCCACGCCCGGTACCCGCCGGGCCGCCACCCGGGCTCCCCCGCCGCCGGGCAGCGGATGGTGCCCGGTATATCCGACCGAGCGGGTCACCCGGGCGCGCACCTGGTGCGGCAGGTCCCCCGGCCCCGCGAGGCGGAACGAGACCGGCGCCAGGTCGGCGACGACCACGTAGTCCTCCCGCGACGCGACCTCCGCCGCCGCGGTAACGGCGAGCGTCGACCCGTCCCACGTCGCCTTGTGGACCAGGTGCCAGCCCACGAATCCGTCGGGCAGCCAGAGACCGAGGTTCGTGGCGACCAGTACGCCCGAATCCGAGTCGGACCACCCGAGCACCCGCTCGTCCCGGTGCAGCGGCGGCCGGCTGGCCGCCGGAACCGGTGGGCGGCGCCTGAGCAGCGCCATCACAGCCCGCCCGCCGCCTGGTCCCGAAGCGCCCGGGCGTGCTGTTCCAGCGAGACCAGCTCGCCGAACAGCCGCAGGTGCTCGTCGACGTGGGTGACCGGGTTCAGCCGTTGCAGCCGGGACTTCAGCTCGCGCACCCGACTGTCCACAGTAAACAGTTGAAGCTGCGACAGCACGACGCCGACGTAATGCGGATCCGGATCGGTGGACAGCCGCAGCAGCTCCACGGCCAGCTCGCCGACGAGCGCCTTGCCGGCCAGGTCCAGGCAGGCGTCGCGGACCCGCTCGACCCAGCCGGCGCCCGCCACGGCACCCGCCGCGCCGCCCGCCTCGGCAATCGCCGCGCGCACCGCGACGTGCACCGGATGCCGGTAACCGTCGGGCCCGATCGAGTCGAACATCGGCCCGGCGAGCACCGGTACCTGCAGCGCGAGCTTCAGCGCCTCCCGCTCGACGATCTCCTGTGGACTGTCCACAGTGGATGGAACCGGGCGGGCGGGAGCTACCGCGGACGGACCACCCGACCGGGCCACCGCCCGCTGCACGGTCTCCAGTTCCATCCCGAGATCGCCGGCGAGCTTGCGGGCGTACTCCGGCCGGAGCGCGTGGTCCTTGATCTTCCCGACGAGCGGCGCCGTGGAACGCAACGCCCGGACCCGGCCCTCGGCGGTATCCAGGTCGTACCGGGACAGCACCGAGCGCAGCGCGAACGCGATCAGCGGCTCCCGGCGCGCGACGAGATCCCGTACCGCCGCGTCGCCCTTGGCCAGCCGCAGCTCGCACGGGTCCATGTTGTCCGGGCCCACCGCGATGTAGGTCTGGGCCACGAACCGCTGATCGTCCTCGAACGCCCGCAGCGCGGCCTTCTGCCCCGCCGCGTCCCCGTCGAAGGTGAAGATGATCTCGCCCACGAACGCGTCGGTGTCCATGAGCAGCCGGCGCAGTACCGCGATGTGGTCGGCCCCGAACGCGGTGCCGCAGGTCGCCACGGCCGTCGGTACCCCCGCCAGGTGGCAGGCCATCACGTCGGTGTACCCCTCGACGACCACCGCGCGGGCCTGCCGGGCGATCTCGCGCTTGGCCAGCTCGATGCCGTAGAGCACGTGCGACTTCTTGTAGAGCGGGGTCTCCGGGGTGTTGAGGTACTTCGGCCCGTCGTCGTCCTCGAACAGCTTGCGGGCCCCGAACCCGATGACGTCGCCGGCCAGGTCGCGGATCGGCCACAGCAGCCGGCGGCGGAACCGGTCGATCAGCGAGCCGGAGCGGGCCTCCTTGGCCAGGCCGGCGGTGACCAGCTCGGGACCGGTGAAGCCCTTCTGGCGCAGGTGCCGTACCAGCGCGTCCCAGCCCTCCGGCGCGAACCCGCAGCCGTACCGCTGCGCTGCGTCCCGGTCGAAGCCGCGCTGGGCGAGGAACTCGCGCGCCGGGCGGCCCCCCGGCGTGACGAGCTGCCCGGCGTAGAACGCGGCGGCCTCCGCGTGCGCCGCGACGAGCCGCTGCTTCTGCCCGTGCTGGCGGACCGGAGCCGGCCCGGCCTCCACGTACCGGAGCTGGATCCCGGCCCGGACGGCGAGCCGCTCGACGGCCTCCACGAACGTGAGGTGGTCGGTCTCCATGACGAACCGGATGGCGTCGCCGCCGGCGCCGCAACCGTGGCAGAAGTACAGGTTGCGGGCTGACGAGACGGTGAACGACGGGGTCTTCTCGTCGTGGAACGGGCACAGGCCCTTGAGATTGCCACCACCGGCCGGCTTGAGGGTCACCTGCTCGGAGATCACGTCGACGATCGAGGTGCGCTCGCGTACCAGCCCGATGTCCTCGTCGCGGATCTTGCCTGCCATGGCCGCCGGTCACCTCCGGCCTACATCCTGCCCTGCGCGCCCGCCGATCGACGAGCGGGCCGGGAGGCCGGGCCGGCCGGGCACGGTCGCCACCTCCCGTCACCGCACGGCGTCGTACGCCCCGGTCAACCAGGTCACCACCACAGCGTAGGCACCACGGATGGACAGGGCTTGCTATCGTCTGGCCGAAT
Organism: Actinomycetota bacterium; assembly: GCA_046727455.1. Lineage (GTDB taxonomy): Bacteria > Actinomycetota > Actinomycetes > Mycobacteriales > Micromonosporaceae > AC-43. The sequence continues at coordinate 5,778 of JBKPCQ010000355.1, forward strand.
GCCTGGAGGGGGAGTGACCGCGGTGGGACTGTTCGACAAGATCCGGGGCGAGCTGATCGATATCGTGCAGTGGCTGGACGACAGCCGCGACACGATAGTGTGGCGCTTCCCCCGGTACGAAAACGAGATCAAGATGGGCGCCAAGCTGGTCGTCCGGGAGTCGCAGGTCGCCGTCTTCGTCAACGAGGGCACGATCGCCGACGCCTACCAGCCGGGCACGTACACCCTGGAGACGCAGAACATGCCGATCCTGTCGACCCTGAAGGGCTGGAAGTACGGCTTCCACTCCCCCTTCAAGGCCGAGGTGTACTTCGTCAACACCCGGCAGTTCACGGACATGAAGTGGGGCACGCCCAACCCGGTCATCGTCCGGGATCCCGAGTTCGGCATGGTCCGGCTGCGCGCGTTCGGCGCGTACTCCGCCCGGGTCGTCGACCCGCCCAAGCTGCTCAAGGAGCTGGTCGGCACCGACCCGCAGTTCCGCACCGAGGAGGTGCAGGAGTACCTGCGCCAGATGATCGTCGGCCGGCTCGGCAGCGCGCTCGCGACCGCCCAGATCCCGATGCTCGACCTGGCCGCGCACCAGGACCGGATCGGCACCCAGCTCGCCGGCGTGCTCTCCGAGGACCTGTCGGATGTCGGCATCCACATCGCGAAGTTCATCATCGAGAACATCTCGGTGCCGCCGGAGGTCGAGGCGGCGCTGGACAAGCGCACCCAGATGGGTATCGTCGGCAACCTCGACCAGTACACGAAGTTCCAGACCGCCAACGCGATCGAGGACGCGGCCAACAACCCGGGCGGCGGCGCGAGCGAGGGCATCGGGCTCGGCGTGGGGCTCGCGGTCGGCCAGCAGGTGGCCGGCAGCCTGGCGGCGGCGGGCCGGCAGCCCCAGGCGCCGGCGTACCCGGCGCCCGCCGGGCCGGGAGCGGCGGGGCCACCACCGCTCCCGCCGCAGGAGCAGTGGTACGCCGGCATCGGCGGCCAGCAGCAGGGCCCGTTCGACCGGGCCGCGCTGGCCGCCCAGGTCCACGGTGGCGCCATCACCGGGAGCACGCTGGTGTGGAAGCAGGGCCTGGCCCAGTGGGTACCGGCCCAGCAGGTGCCCGAGCTGGCCGACATCCTCGGCAGCGTCCCGCCGCCCCTGCCGCCGCAGTCATGACCGAGCGGAGCGAGGTCAACGGCCAGCTCAGTCGACTGGGCGGTCAGGGCCGCACCGAACGAAGTGAGGCGCTGTCATGACCGACCAGCGGTGGACGCAGACGCCCTCGTCCTCACACTCGTACCCGTGCCAGAGCTGCGGTGCCCGGCTGGAGTTCGCGCCGGGCACCAACGCGCTGCGCTGCCCGTACTGCGGCCACATGCAGCAGCTCGCCGACACCGGCCGGCAGGTCACCGAGCACGCCTACGACGAGCTGGCGACCCTGCCGCGCAAGCCGGTCGCGACCCTCGCGGCGAACGTGTTCGCCTGCCAGAAATGCGGCGCGAAGACGGAGAGCGACGCGATCGCCGACGTCTGCCAGTTCTGCGGCGCGCCGCTGGTGGCCGACCTGAGCGGCGGCGAGATGATCGTGCCGGAGGCGGTACTCCCGTTCGTGGTGGACCGTGCCGGGGTGCGCGAGGAGCTGCGCAAGTGGGTACGGTCGCGCTGGTTCGCGCCGTCGAAGCTCAAGCGGGTGTCCGAGACCGAGCAGGTCAAGGGCACCTACCTGCCGAACTGGACGTACGACGCCCGGACCGTGTCCGACTACACCGGGCAGCGGGGGGAGCACTACTACACCACGGAGACGTACACCGACAGCGACGGCAACACGCAGACCCGCCAGGTCCAGCACACCCGGTGGTACCCGGCCAGCGGCACCGTGTCGCGCGACTTCGACGACGTGCTGGTCTCCGGCACCCGCCGGCTGGAGAACAAGTACCTCGACAAGCTGACCCCGTGGCCGCTGCACCTGGCCCAGCCGTACCAGCCCGACTACCTCGCCGGGTACACCGCGCTGCGGTACGAGGTGGAGCCGGAGTCCGGGTTGGAGGTCGCCAAGGGCGAGATGGCCAGGGTGATCCACACCGACTGCGAGCACGACATCGGCGGCGACGAGCAGCGGGTCCACTCGGTCCAGACCCGCTACTTCGACCTGATGTACAAGCTGATGCTGCTGCCGGTGTGGCTCGCGGCCTACATCTACGCCGGCAGGACCTTCCAGGTGATGGTCAACGCGCACACCGGCGAGGTGGTCGGGCAGCGGCCGTACAGCGCCTGGAAGATCTTCTTCGCGGTCCTCACCGCAATCGCGGTGATCGCCGTCATCATCGTGTTCTTCGCCCTCGGACGCGGTCATTGACGCCTTCACGAACGCCGGGCTGACCTTCGACGTCTCCGACGACGGGCCGGCCGGCGGGCCCGTGGTCATCGCGCTGCACGGGTTCCCGGAAGACCGGCTGAGCTGGTCGGGGGTCACCCCCGCGCTGGCCGCCGCCGGCTTCCGGGTACTCGCGCCCGACCTGCGGGGGTACTCGCCCGGTGCGCGGCCGCACGCGCGGCGGGAGTACGCGCTGGGCAAGCTGGCCGGCGACGTGCTGGCCCTGGCCGACGAGGCCGGAGCGGAGCGCTTCGACGTGGTCGGGCACGACTGGGGCGCGCACCTGGCGTGGTATCTCGGCGCCAACCAGCCGGAGCGGATCCGCAGCGTGACGGCCGTGTCGGTGCCACACCCCGGGGCGATCAGGGAGGCGTTCACCCGCAGCACCCAGGCGCTGCGCCTGTACTACATGCTGCTGTTCCAGCTTCCGGCACTGCCCGAGCGCCTGGTCGGCTGGCGGGGCGGCGAGTTCTTCCGGAAGAGCCTGATCCGCTCGGGACTCGACGCGCAGTCCGCCGCGCGGTACGCGGGGCGGCGCGACATGACAGGGCCGCTCAACTGGTACCGCGGGATTCCCTTCTCCCGTCGCGAGGCCCGGATGCCCGCGGTGACCGTGCCCACCCTTTACGTCTGGGGCGACCGCGACCCGTTCGTGACGCGGGCGGCGGCGGAGCGCTGCGGCGCGTGGGTGACCGGCCCCTACACCTACCGGATCGTTCCCGGGGGCTCGCACTGGCTCCCGGAGGCGGAGCCGGCGCGGCTCGCGGAGCTGGTTCTCGAACTGCTGCGACGATAGATACATCAGACGTCTAGACATTTGCCGCCGAAGCGCCTACCGTCCGACACGGGCCGGTGCGGGTTCCCCCGTTTCCCGCACCGCCGAGGCTGCTGGAGGGACCGACGGCTGGGCGCGAAGGGGGGACGCCACACCAGGGGCGCTGTTCGGCGCCGGGCTGGCCGGAACCCGCGGGGGGATACGGTGACCGGCGCACGGCCCTCCAGCGCCGCCTCGGCCGGTACCGCCGATCGCCTCAGGACCGGCGCGGTGGCGGCAGCGACAGCCGCAGGCCGTCCGCCTCGACCACCTCGTTGATCCGCTCGGCGGTCTGGTGCATGTGCACGCCCATCGCGTCGCGGGCCGCCTCTGGCGAACCGGCCTCGATCGCCTCCAGTACCCGGGTGTGCGCCACGATCGCGGTCTCCCGCCCGGCCCGGTCCCCGGAGGCCGCCCGGCGCACCTCGAACAGCAGGTCGACCAGCGGCTCGAAAAGCGCGGTGATGAACGGGTTCGCGGCCGCGGCCATGACGGCCTGGTGGAACTCCAGGTCTGCCTGGGTGAACCCGTCGACGTCGTCCCGGTCGCTGGTGACCTGCATCCGGTCCAGGGCCTGCTTGATGTCGATCAGATCCTGCGCGGTGCGCCGCTGCGCGGCGAGGCCGCTGACCCCGACCTCGACCATCCGCCGCGCCTCGGTCAGCTTGACCGCGAGGTCGCCGGCACCCTCCACGCTGCCGGCGCGCGCCATCAGCAGCGCCGGGTCCAGCGGGGACCAGCGGGTGGCCGGGTTGACGAAGGTACCCCGGCCCTGCTCGACCCGGACCACGCCCTTGTGCCGCAGCTCCTTGACCGCCTCGCGGACGGTGAGCCGGCTGACCTTGAACAGCTCGGCGAGCCGGTCCTCCGGCGGCAGGCGGGAGTCCGGCGGATGGTCGCCACGCAGGATGGCGGCCACCAGGGACTCGACGAGCTGGTCGGCGAGGCCCCGGCGGACTGGGGCGGGGTAGCTATTCATCGGACGTTAGGCAGGCTAGCACGCGCCCTCCCGCCCTGGCGCGCTCAGCCGGGTATCCCCTGCGTGGCGAAGTACCAGACGGCGCTGGTCAGGCCGACCCCGACCAGGACGGTGAAGAGGAAGCCGGCGACCCAGGGCAGCGCCCAGCCGGGCACCCGCTTGGAATGCAGCGTCAGGATCTTCGCGACGAAGGCGCCGTAGAAGAGGCAGCCGAACAGGCCGTGCGCGATGACCCGGGCGTCGGTGGTGAGGAAGCCGATCGACACCAGGCAGTGCAGGGCCACCGGGACGGTGAGCAGGAAGGCGATGATCCCGGTGGTGCGGTGCAGGGTACCGGTCCACGACGGCGCCCGGCCGCCCAGCTTCCCGTACATCCACAGGGCGGTGAACAACTGCACGAGCGCGAAGACGAGGGCGATGGCGGTGAGCCACACCTTCATCGCGAAGTACGAGGGGAACGGCGTCGGGAACAGCGCCTTGCCGGTGGGGGTGTGCACCTTGGCGTACACGCCGAGGAACACCGACACGACGGCGCCCGCGGCGAGGGGTCCAAGGAGCAGGGCGGGGCGCTTGACGACGACCGGTGCGGTCATGGCTGCCTCCTGGGTCTGAGGTACCCATCGTCCACGATCACTCGCCCGGTGTGGTTCAGCCGTTCAGCCCTGGATCACGCCCTCGAACGCGGCGATCGCCGCGCCCCGGGAGCCGGCCATGTCCAGGTGTGGTACCAGTGCGAAGGCCGCCACCGCCGCCTGCTCCTCGCGCAGCCGGGTGTGCTCGCGCACCTTCGCCACGAACCAGTCCCGGAAGTGTGCAGCGGCCTCGACCACGCCGCCGCCCACGAAGTACGCGCTCGGGTCGGTGAAGTTGGCCCCGATCGTGAAGAGCCGGCCCAGCGCCATCGCCTGCTGCTCGAAGATCTTCAAAGCCAGCTCGTCGCCCTTCTCGCCGTAGGCGCGGACCAGCTTGGCCGCCTTGCCGAGCGACTCGGCGTGGGCGAGGTCGTGGCCGGGGTACCGGGAGAGCCAGAACGGCAGCAGGTTGCGGGCGATGCCGGTCAGCGAGGCCACGCTCTCCGCGTCGGCGCTGAAGCCGCAGTTGCAGTCCGGTACCGGCTGGTCCGGCGCGAGCAGCCCGTCCATCGGGATGTGCACGTGGCCCAGCTCGCCGGCCATCCCGGCGGCGCCCTGCACGACGTGCCCGGCCTCGACGACGCCGCCGCCGAGACCGGTGCCGACGATCGCCGAGATCGACGAGTGGCGCAGCGCGTCGGCGCCGAAATGGGCGTGGTGGGCGTACAGGGCGGCCGCGTTGCCGTCGTTGGTGTACACGACGGGCAGCCCGATCCGGGCCTCCAGCGCGCCCCGGAAGTCGAACCCGTGCCAGGCCGGCGCGGAGAAGTTCGTCGCCCCGCGTGACGAGATGACCCCGGTGGCGCTCGCCGGTCCCGGCGTGTCCAGGCCGACCGCGGCAACCGCCGACCGGGCGGTACCGGTCAACGCGAGGACGTTGTCCATGGCCTCGGCGAGGGCCTCCACGGCGACCTCCGGCCCTTCCAGCACCCGGCTGGGAGTCTCCACCATCCGGTCCACCAGGAACCGCCCGGAGGCGTCGAGAACAGTGGCGTTGTTACTGGTGCCACCGTTGTCGAGGCCGACGACGACGAGGCCGTTCGAGGTACCCATTGCCGCATCCTACCGACGCGGCCGTGGTGGAATTCAGCCATGGAACTACCCGATGGGCGGCGGCTGGAGGTCCTCGTCGCCGGACCCGGGAACGGGATGCCGCTGGTGCTCCACCGCGGCACGCCGAGCGGTGCCGTGCGGTACCGGCCGGTGGAGGACGCGGCCGCCCGGCGTGGCCTGCGTACCGTCGTCTGGTCGCGGCCCGGCTACGGCGACTCGACCGCGCGGCCCGGCCGGAGCGTGGCCGACGTGGCGGCCGACACGGCCGCCGTCCTGGACGCCCTGGGCGCCGGCCGGTTCGTCACGCTGGGCATGTCCGGCGGCGGGCCGCACGCCCTCGCCTGCGCCGCGCTGCTGCCCGACCGGTGCGCGGCCGCCGCGTCCGTCGCCGGGGTCGCGCCGTTCCGGGCGGAAGGGCTGGACTGGCTGGCCGGGATGGGCCCGGAGAATGTCGAGGAGTTCACCGCCGCGGCCGCCGGCGAGCCGGAGCTGGTCCGGTTCCTGGGGACGCAGGTCGGCGTGCTGGCCACCGTCCAGGGTCCCGACGTGACGGCCGCCTTCGGTGAGCTGGTCTCCGACGTCGACCGGCACTGCCTGACCGGGGGGAGTTCGTCGCCGCGGGGCTCCGGCGGGCCGTGGCGAACGGGATCGCCGGATGGCGCGACGACGACCTGGCTTTCGTCCGGGACTGGGGGTTCCCGCTGGACGGGGGCGGGGCGCCGGTCACGATCTGGCAGGGCGGGCAGGACCGGATGGTGCCGTACGCGCACGGCGTCTGGCTGGCCGGGCGGCTCCCCGGTGCCGCGGTCCACCTGCTGCCCGGCGAGGGCCACCTGTCCCTGACCGTCGGCGGGTCCGAGCAGATCCTCGACGAACTGCTCACGCTGGCGGGCTGAGCGGGCCTGTTGGCGCCACGCGCCGGGCTCACCGGGCGCGGGCGCGGCTCAGCGCGCGGCACACCCGGCCGAACCGGTCGGCGTCGTCGGTGTGCAGGAGCAGTACCGGGTGCCCCCGCACGCTCGCCCACAGCTCCAACCGCCGGCTGCGGTTGCGGATGTCCTCGATCGCCCCGAGCGCGGCCTCGACCGCCAGCACGCCCAGCACCGCGAGGGCCAGACCGCCGACGGCCACCCAGGCGAGCACCATCGGACCCTCGCCGAGCCAGCGCTGGAAGTCCCGGCGCAGCCCACCGAACCACCACGTGTACCGCACCAGCGCCGTGAACGCGAGGGCCGCGACGAGTACCCCGATCCCGACGAAGACCCGCCGGCTGGTCTTGCGCTTGCCGGTGCGCCAGAGCTGGTCGAGCTGGTCCAGGGCGAAGCTACGGTCGCCGACCCGGATCGCGGACGAGGTGATGTGGACGTGGTCGTCGCGGTAGTACGTGCGCATGGTCGCCCCTCAGGCCGGTACCGTCACGCTACGCCGGGCGCCCCTGTCCGGGCAGTCACCGGTCGGCAGGTTGACCCTCGGTGAGAATCGCCGCGGTCGCGGTGACGAGGTCGGCCATCCGGGTGTAGTCGAGGGTGTCCGGGGTGTCGGTCGGCCGGTGGTAGTGCGGGTTGCGGAAGTTGGCGGTGTCGGTGACCTGGACCGCCGGTATCCCGCGGTCCCAGAAGGGCCGGTGGTCGCTGCGCGCGAAGTGCCGGCTCAACGGGGGGTACCCGCGGAGCACCGGCCCCAGCACCGGCATGTCCAGCGGATCCCGGGCGAGCATCACGGTGTCCGGCCCACCGAGGGACACGAGGGCCGCCTCCAGCCGGCGGACCAGGGGCCGGGCGGATCGCCGGTACGCCAGCAGGGTCCATTCGCCCCGGAAGGCCCGCCGGCGCATCCGCCGGACCTGACGCGGATAGATGAGCGCGGCGCCGGGCGGCAGCGTCTGGGTGCCCGGCTCGGCGGGGTAGAAGCCGACGCACTCGTAGACCACGACGCCGGCGAGAGGGCGCTCGGCCGCCAGCTCCCCGGCGAGCACCTCGGCGCCGATCAGGCCGGTCTCCTCCTCGTCGAACACCGCCAGCAGCACATTCCGCGCCGGCAGTATCCGGGCCAGTTCGAGCAGGCAGGCGACGCCGGAGGCGTTGTCGTCGGCGCCGGGGCTGCCCGGCACCGTGTCGAGATGGGCGCCGACGAGGTGGACCGGTCCGGTCCCGCCGCCCGGCCGCTCGGCGAGCAGGTTGGCCGCCACCGCCCCCGGTACCGGGAAGGTCCGCCGCGTCACCCGCCAGCCGGCCCGCTCCAGGCATCCGGCCACGTACGCCTCGGCGCGTGCCATCCCGTCGGCCGCGTGCCGGCGGCTGCGCGGCTCGGCCAGCAGCTCCACGTGCTGGCGCAGCCGGACCGGATCGACCCCGGCGGTCACCACGTCCGCACCCAGTACCGCAGCTTGCCGTTCAGCTCGTCGACCAGTACCCCACCGTTGTGCTCGATCACCTTGCGGGACGCCAGGTTGTCCACGTCGCAGGTGATCAGCGCCCGGTCGATGCCGAGCCGGCGGGCCACCGGCAGGGCGGCGCGCAGCATCGCGGTGGCGTGCCCCTGCCGGCGGGCCGACCGCCGCACGTCGTACCCGATGTGCCTGCCCACCTCCGTCAGCGCTGGGGTCAGCCGGTGCCGGATCGCGATCCGGCCCAGGTACTCGTCGCCCTCGGCCCACCACAGGGTCGTGCACGGTACCCAGCCCGGCCGCCTCGGCGTCTCCTCCAGGGCCTCGGCCTTCAGGCGCTCGACGTATGCCCGGACGTCGGGCTCGATCAGTTCGGCCATGCCTCAGTGGTACCGGACGCGCCCGCCGCGCCGCAGCCGGATTCCGACCGGCGGCGTGGCACCAATCCGGGAGTACTCCCGTGCGGCCGGCGCCTATCGTGATGTTCACGAGAGCCCGGGACCCGCGGGCGCCAGGAGAGGAAAGGGACACCGCGATGTCCGAGCACCCGTACATCGACTTCGACGGCGACGGCCACGGCGACCACTACGACACCGTCCAGGACGACCACGGTCACTACGCTTTCGTCCACCACGACGCCCATGGCCACGTCGACGCGATCGCCTACGACGACAACCACGACGGCCGGATCGACGAGATGCTGGTCGACGAGAACCACGACGGCACCATGGACACGCTGCTCGAGGACCACACCGGCGACGGCATCATGGACAGCTCGCAGCCGTACGGGTACGGGCACGAGTCGCTGGAGCACCCGTACGTCGACTTCGACGGCGACGGCCGCGGGGACAACTACTACACCTTCAACGACGGGTACGGCACCCAGGACTTCCTGCACACCGACGGGCACGGCCACGTCGACGCCATCGCCCAGGACTCCAACCACGACGGGCTCATCGACCGGGAGTACGTGGACGAGAACTACGACCACCGCCTGGACCACCTGCTGACCGACACCAACGGCGACGGCATCATGGACCACTCGAAGTCCATCTGACGCTCCGCGACCTCCGCGCCGCCCGGCTCCGGGGCGGCGCGGAGCGCTGTCAGCCCAGCCGGTCGGCCCGGTCCAGCAGGTACCGGCGCTCGGGCTGGCTGGTCGTGGTGCGCCCGGCCCGGTGGTACTCGGCCCGGGCCTCGTCGGGCCGGCCGTCCATCTCCAGCAGGTGCGCCCGTACCGCCGCCAGCCGGTGACCACCGGCCAGCCGCGGGTCTCCGGTCAGCCCGTCGAGCAGGGCCAGCCCGGCGCGCGGCCCGTGCACCATCGCCACCGCGACCGCCCGGTTGAGCGTCACGACCGGGCTCGGGGCGAGGCTGTCCAGCAGGTCGTACAGAGCGAGGATCTGCGGCCAGTCGGTGTCCCCGGCCCGGCGTGCCTCGGTGTGCAGCGCCGCGATCGCGGCCTGGATCTGGTACGGCCCGACCCGGGCGCTGCGGAGGCTGGCGCCCACCAGGTCGGTACCCTCGTCGATCAGCGCCCGGTTCCAGCGCGCGCGGTCCTGCTCCAGCAGCGGTACCAGCGCCCCGTCGCGGCTGCGCGCCTCCCGCCGCGCCTCGGTCAGCAGCATGAGCGCGAGCAGGCCGGCGACCTCGCCCTCGTCCGGCAGGAGCCGGCGCAGTTCGCGGGCGAGCCGGATCGCCTCCGTGGTCAGCTCGGTGCGCTGCAGCGCCGATCCGGAGGTCGCGGCGTACCCCTCGTTGAAGATGAGGTACAGCACCTTGAGCACCGTGGCGAGGCGGTCCGGGAAGTCCTGTTTCGCCGGCATCTTGAACGGGATGCCGGTGACCCGGATCCGCCGCTTGGCCCGGACGATGCGCTGCGCCATCGTCGCTTCCGGCAGCAGGAACGCCGCCGCGATCTCGGCGGTGGCCAGCCCCCCGACCGCGCGCAGGGTCAGCGCCACCTGGGCCGGCCAGGCCAGCGCCGGATGGCAGCACAGGAACAGCAGGGACAGCGAGTCGTCCCGGTCGGGTACCGGCTCGTCGCCGGGGCCGGCCAGCGCGGTGGCCTGCGCCGGCAGGTAGTCGACGGCCGCCGCCTCCTTGCTCCGCCGGGCCGACTCGCGGCGACGCCAGTCGATGAGCTTCCGGGCGGCCACCGCGATCAGCCAGCCGCGCGGGCTGTCCGGTACCCCCTCCTTCGGCCACCGGAGCGCGGCCGCGAGCAGCGCCTCCTGTACCGCGTCCTCGGCCGTCCCGAAGTCCCCGTACCGGCGGACCAGCGCGGCGAGGGCCTGCGGCGCCAGCTCGCGCAGCAGGCCCTCCACGCCCTCGGGTGACGTCACATCTCGGCCGTGCTCATGTCGAGTACCGGCCGGACCTCCACGGCGCTGAAGCGCGCGTCCGGGATCTGCGCGGCCAGCGCGAGCGCCCGGTCCAGGTCCTTGACGTCCACGACGTAGTACCCGGCCAGGTGCTCCTTGGACTCGACGTACGGCCCGTCGATGGCCTCGGACGCCCCGCCCCGCACCTTCACGGTCGTGGCGGTGTCGACGCCGGCCAGCGGGTCGCCGCTGACGAACTCACCGGCTCCGATGATGTTCTGGGTGAAGGTGCCGTACTCGGCGTTCAGCTCCTTGCGCTCGGTCTCCGACAGCTTGGCCCAGTTCGCGGGGTTGCTGTAGATCAGCAGCATGTACTTCACGGTGTACTCCTGGTGTCGTCCGGGGGCGCCACCCCTGGCGCCTTTCGCAGGAGACGTCGAACGGGGACGGGTCCGCTCGACACCCCGGGCCGGATTTCTACGCGCTCGGCTGCTCCAGTTGGAACCCGACCTTGAGGCCCACCTGGAAATGCGCGACCGCGCCGTCGACGATATGGCCGCGGATCTCGGTGACCTCGAACCAGTCCAGGTGGCGCAGGGTGACGCCGGCCCGGCCGACCGCGTTGTGGATGGCATGTTCGATGGAGTCGGGCGACGACCCGACGATCTCGGTTACCCGGTAGGTGTGGTCCATGTGGTCAGCCTGCACCACGGGGTCCGGTCTAGAGTCGGCGGGTGCGCATCACCCGTGCGGTCGCCCTGAGCCTCGCCGGCCTCCTCGCCGGCGCGGCCACCGGATGCGGGTCGCCGGCACGGTCAGCCAACTGGGCCGGCGGGAGCCCGACCGGCGCCGCCACCTCCGAGGGGCCGGGTCCGGCCCCGGGCGCTTCCGGGTCCCCGAGCGCGGCGACGGCTCCCCCGCCGCCGGTCACGCCGGCCGGCAACCCCAACGGCCACGCCCCGGTACCGGCCGAGGCCCAGGCGGTCGACACCAGCCACCCGGACACGGTCATCGGCACCGGTACCGCCGCGAGCTGCACCTCCGACGCGGTCGTCAGGATCGTCGCGCGCGGCGGCGTCATCGCCTTCTCCTGCGGTCCTACCCCCGTGACGATCGTGGTGACGGCGACCGTGAAGATACGCAACGACAGCGGGTCCCGGACCGTCATCGACGGCGGCGGCAAGGTCACCCTGAGCGGCGGCGGGCAGCGCCGGATCCTCTACATGAACACCTGCGACAGGTCTCTGGTCTGGACCAGCTCGCACTGCCAGGACCAGGAGACCCCGCAGCTCACCCTGCAGAACCTCACGTTCGTCGACGGCAACTCCACAGGCGAGAAGACCGACGGTGGCGGAGGCGGCGCCATCTTCGTCCGGGGCGGGCGGTTCAAGGTGGTGAACTCGCGGTTCCTCCGCAACCGCTGCGACCCGACCGGCCCCGATCTCGGCGGGGCGGCCATCCGGGTACTCGACCAGTACCACGGCCAGCCGGTGTACATCGTGGGCAGCACCTTCGGGGGCGGGGTCTGCTCCAACGGCGGCGCGCTGTCCAGCATCGGGGTGTCGTGGGTCGCGCTGAACAGCGTGATCTCGGACAACAAGGCGGTCGGCACGGGCGCCAACCCGGCGCGCGGCGGTACCCCGGGTGGCGGCAGCGGGGGCGCCATCTACACCGACGGCAACCGGTTCACGCTGCGCATCGCCGGTACCGTCATCGAGAACAACCACGCCAACGAGGGCGGCGGCGCGGTGTTCTTCGTCAGCAACGACCGCACCGGAACGATGAGCATGGAGGGCTCGACGCTGCGCCACAATCCGAGCGCGGGCTTCGAGACCCACGGCTTCCCGGGCATCTTCTTCCAGGGCGCGCGCAACCCCACGGTCACCGGATCGACGATCCAGTGACCGTGGGGTGCCGTCAGTGACGACGCCGCGCCGCTCCGGCTCGCTCCCTCAGTGAGCCCCGTCCACTCGCTTCGCGGCGCCTTGGTGCGCCGTCTTCCCTCGTCGCTTCGCTCCTCAGTCCAGACGACGCCGCGCCGCTCCCGCTCGCTCCCTCAGTCGAGCAGCGCGGTGACGGTACCGGCGGCGACGGTACGGCCGCCTTCCCGGACCGCGAAGCCCAGGCCGGGCTCCATCGCCACCGGCTTGCCCAGGTGTACGGTCAACTCGACCGTGTCCCCCGGCATGACCATGGACGCCTCCCCCAGCTCCACCGCTCCGGGTACGTCGGTGGTCCGGAAGTAGAACTGGGGCCGGTAGTTGGCGAAGAACGGAGTGTGCCGGCCACCCTCGGCCGTGGTCAGGGCGTACAGCTGCGCCTCGAACCGCCGGTGCGGCGTCACCGTGCCGGGTGGCGCCACCACCTGACCGCGCCGCACCTGGTCGCGCCGGATCCCGCGGAGCAGTACCGCCGCGTTGTCGCCGGCCTCCGCGCGCGGCAGCGACCGGCCGAACATCTCCAGGCCGGTGGCGACCGTGGCGAGCGTCGGGCCGAGCCCGACGACCTCGACCGGGTCGCCCACGCGCAGCGTGCCGCGCTCGACCGCGCCGGTGACGACGGTGCCCCGCCCGGAGATGGTCAGCACGTTCTCGATCGGCATCAGGAACGGCCGGGCCAGCTCCCGCGGCGGTAGCGGCACGTACCGGTCGACCGCGTCGAGCAGCTCGCCGATCGACGCCACCCAGCGCGGGTCGCCGGCCAGCGCGCGCAGCGCGGAGACCGGTACCACCGGCACGTCGTCGCCGGGGAAGCCGTAGGCCGTCAGCAACTCGCGGACCTCCAGCTCGACCAGTTCGAGCAGGTCCGGGTCGTCGACGGCGTCGGCCTTGTTGAGCGCGACCACGAGGTACGGCACGCCCACCCGGTGGGCGAGCAGCACGTGCTCGCGGGTCTGCGGCATCGCCCCGTCGAGCGCGGAGACGACCAGGATCGCGCCGTCCACCTGCGCCGCGCCGGTGATCATGTTCTTCACGTAGTCGGCGTGGCCGGGCATGTCGACGTGGGCGTAGTGCCGGCCGGCCGTCTCGTACTCGACGTGCGCGATGTTGATGGTGATACCCCGGGCCATCTCCTCCGGTGCCCGGTCGATGCCGTCGAAGGACACGAAGCGGTTGACCTCGGGGTGCCGTTCGGCGAGCACCTTCGTGATCGCCGCGGTCAGCGTGGTCTTGCCATGGTCGACGTGCCCCATGGTGCCGATGTTCAGGTGCGGCTTGTGCCGCGTGTACTGGCTCTTGGCCATGGAAGGGTTCCTCACAGGGAGTCGGGGTTCGGCGGACGCGGAACCACGCGTACCCGCGGAACGCCGCACGACGGGCGGCGCCGGGTCACCGGGCCACCCTCCTCCGTGGGTTCCGCCGCGGCGGGAGGAGGGTCAGCCTCGCGCGCCGCTATCCAGCGGGGTCGGCACGGCGGCGCACGGCGGGGCGATCCCCGCCGCGCACAGGCCGCCGACCCACACGAACATGCGGTACAGGCTAGGGACGGGTGGCGGCGCCGGCGACCGAATATCACGCTGGTGGGGTGGTACGGGTGAAGCGCGTCTATGACGGGCGGGAGCCGTCGGACGGCCGGCGGGTACTCGTCGACCGGCTGTGGCCGCGCGGGCTGCGCAAGGACGCGGCCGAGCTGGACGAGTGGCTGCGCGACGTCGCACCCTCCGCCGAGCTGCGCCGCTGGTACGGGCACGATCCGCAGCGGTTCGCCGAGTTCGCCGAGCGGTACCGCGCCGAGCTGGCCGAGCCCGGGCGGGGCGAGGCGCTGCGGCGGCTGCGCGGGTACGCCGAGGCCGGTCCGCTCACCCTGCTCACCGCAGCGCGGGACCTCGACCACGCGCACCCCGCGGTGCTGGCCAACCTCATCGAGCGGGGTCATCCGGCTGAAGGCCACGACGACAAGTGACCTCGACCGCGTGCCGCGGTACGCCGTGCCCGCGGACGCATCGCCGCTCGGTATCCTCCTGGCCGAACGGGCCCGGGACGACCGTTGATCTACCTCGACGCCTCGGCCCTCGTCACGCTGGTCTCGGGACGTCAGTACGCCACTGAACTGCGCGACTTCCTCGCCGCGAGGCCCGGCCTGCCGATGGGCACGAGCACCATCGGATTCGTCGAGACGGTCCGGACCCTGGACCGGATCGGCGCGTACCCGGACGCGATGCGCGACCTGGTAGGCGCCTTCACCGAGATACTCCTCACCGAAGAGGTACGCGACGCGGCCGCGCTGTTGCCCGGCGAAGTGCGGACGCTGGACGCCATCCACATCGCCAGCGCCCAGATAATCGGTCCGGTCCTCAATGCGCTCGTCACCTACGACAAGCGCATGCTCGACGTCGCTCGCTCGGTCGGGCTCCCGGCCGCCGCACCGGGCCTCGACGGCGCCTAACCGACGAGCTTGTCGAGCGGTACCTCCGGGTCGGCGAGCCGGGCCAGGTCGACCGGCTGGCCGGCGTACCCGGCCCGGACCAGCGCCTGGATCTGCTCGGCCACGTCCCACACGTTGACGTTCATCCCCGCCATGACCCGGCTGTCCCGGACCCAGAACACCACGAACTCGCCGCCCGCCCGGTCGCCCCGGTACACCACCGAGTCGTACCCGCCCGGCGGCGCGTAGCCGCTGTACTCCATGCCGAGGTCGTACTGGTCGGTATAGAAGTACGGCACCCGGTCGTAGGTCACCGGCTGGCCGAGCAGGGCCGGCGCGGCCGCCCTGCCGCCGTTGAGCGCGTTGGCCCAGTGCTCGACGCGGATCCGTTGCCCGATCATCGGATGCGCCATGCTCGCCACGTCGCCGCAGGCGAAGACGTCCGGGTGGCTGGTGCGCAGCCCGGCATCGACGGCGATGCCGTTGTCGACGGCGAGCCCCGCGGCGACGGCCAGCTCGACCGCCGGCTCGATGCCGATCGCGATGATCGCCAGGTCGGCGGGTACCTCGGTGCCGTCGGTGAACACCACCGAACGAAGCTCGCCGCCGAGGCCGCGGAACTCGCGGACGCCGGTACGGAACCGGAACGCCACCCCCTGGGCGCGGTGCAGGTCGGTGAAGACGCCGGCCACCTCGTCGCCGAGCACCTGGCGCAGCGGGGCGCTGTCGACCTCCGCGACGATGACGGTGGCGCCGTGGGTACGGGCGGCGGCCGCGGTCTCCAGGCCGATCCAGCCGGCCCCGACGACGACCACGTTGCCCGCCGTGCGCAGGTGGTCCAGCAGCGCGTCGGACTCGGGCAGGGTACGCAGGTAGCGCACGCCGTGGAGGTCGGCGCCGGGGACGTCCAGCCGCCGGACCCGCGACCCGGTCGCCAGCAGCAGCTTGTCGTACCGCAGCGGCTCGTACCCGTCCAGGATCAGCGTGTGCGCCCCGGCGTCGAGGTTCGTCGCCCGGACCCCGAGCAGCAGCTCGACGTCGTGCTCCGGGTACCAGTGCGCCTCGTGCACGTAGGCCTTCTCGCGCGGCTGCTGGCCCAGCAGGTACGCCTTGGAAAGCGGCGGCCGTTCGTACGGCCGTTCCGTCTCCTCCCCGATCAGCACCAGGCGACCGGTGAAACCGTGGTCCCGCAAGCCTTCCGCGGCCTTGGCCCCGGCGAGCGAGGCACCGACGATGGCGACAGTGTCCATAGCCGGCACGCTACCGGCCGGCGAGGCGGCGGTGCCAGTCAAGCGCCGCCGGATCGGTCAGGCTGGCCACCTGGTCGACGACCACCCGTAGCCGGGCGGCGTCGTCGGGAGCAGCCCGCCACAGCGGCGCGAACACCGGGTCCAGCGCGTCAGGAGCCCGCGCGACGAGCGCGTGCACCAGCGACGTCAGGACCTCGCCCTGCCGCTCGTACCGCCTTTCGGAGCCGGGCCGGCGCATCACGTACCGCAGCGCGAGGCCCTTCAACAGCGCGCACTCGGCCCGGGTGCGGCGCGGCACGACCAGGTCGGCGGCGTACCGGCGCAGCGGTCCCGGGCCGAACTTCAGCCGGGTCGCGGCGACCGCGGCGGCCACCAGCCGGCCGGTCAGCACGCTCGTCGCGTGTTTGAGCGCCACCTGCGCCGGCTGGCCGCCGTCGTACCCGGACAGCGGGGCGAGCACCGGGTCGTCGAGCAGCTCGTCGAGGACGGCCGCGAGGTCGGCCGGAGTCTCCCCGGAGTACTGTGCCGCCACGTCGGCGGGCAGCGCGGCCCGCTCATCGGCGTCCGCGCGCAGCCGGCCGAGCGCGATGTACCCGCCGTGGATGCCGTCCTCGACGTCGTGCACCGAGTACGCGACGTCGTCGGCCCAGTCCATCACCTGCGCCTCCAGGCACCGCTGCTCCGGCTCGGCGCCCGCGCGCAGCCAGGCGAAGACGGGCGCGTCGTCGGGGTACACCCCGAACTTGCGGCGGCCCGCGATCCGGAACCACGGGTACTTGGTGCAGGCATCCAGCGCGGCCCGGGTGAGGTTGAGGCCGGCGGACGCGCCGTCCGGCGCGACCACCTTGGCCTCCAGCCGGGTCAGTACCCGCAGCGTCTGCGCGTTGCCCTCGAACCCGCCGCAGGCGGCGGCGAGCCCGTCCAGCACGTCCTCGCCGTTGTGCCCGAACGGCGGGTGGCCGAGGTCGTGGGCCAGGCCGGCGGTGTCCACCACGTCCGGGTCGCAGCCGAGCCGGCCGCCCATCTCCCGGGCGATCTGGGCCACCTCCAGAGAGTGGGTGAGCCGGGTCCGCAGGAAGTCGTCGGTGCCCGCAATGTGCACCTGGGTCTTCGCGGCCAGCCGCCGGAACGCGGCCGAGTGCAGTACGCGGGCCCGGTCGTGCTGGTACGGGGTGCGTTCGTCCTCGGCCGGCAGGGCCCGGGTGTCCTTCGCCGGCTCGTCGACGTAGCGCTCGGCGTCGTAGCGCTGCGCGTCCGGATCAATCTGCGCCATCGCTGTGGATGCTAGCCTCGCCCGCCGCCGGCTCCTCGTCGCGGGCCCGGAGTACCGGCGCCGCGAGGACCCGGAGGGCGGCCGCGATCGGGATCGCCATCAGCGCGCCGACCAGACCCAGCACGCTGCCGCCGATCAGCGCGGCGAGCAGGACGGCGAGCGCCGGCATCTCGACCGAGTTGCGCATCACCCGCGGCGCGATGTAGTAGTTCTCGGCCTGCTGGTACAGCACGAAGAACAGCACCACGAGGATGGTCTGCGGCCACAGGCTGGAGGTGGCGAACGCGACGACCACGCAGACGACCGCGCCCAGCGTAGCGCCGATCATGGGAATCAGGTCGGTCAGCGCGACCCATACGGCCAGCGGTAACGCGAACGGCACCCGCAGGGCTTCCAGGGCGATGAAGGTGGCGGTACCGGCGATCACCGAGATGATCAGATTGCCGATCATGTACGCGCCGACCTTGTCGACGACGATGTTCACGGCGTCGTTGATGGCCGGGCGGCTCCGCCGGGGGAACAGCCGGACCAGGCCACGCCGCAGCCGGGGCAGGTCGAGCATGAAGTAGATCGTCAGGGCGAGCACCAGCAGTGCTGACAACAGCGCGCCGATGAACCGGCGGCCGAACGAGAGAGCCTGGCTGCCGAGCTTGGCGGGTAGCGTCTGGGCGAGGTTGTGGATGCTGTTCTGCAGGTGGAACCGGTCCTCCAGGGTGCGCAGACTCTGCGACCGGTGGCGCAGGTTGTCGAGGTACCCGGGGAAGTCGCTGGTCAGGTGGGCGCCCTGCCTGATCAACGGGGGGAGGAACGCGAGCAGGAATAAGCCCAGCAGCCGCGTGAGGGCGAGGAAGATGAGGGCGACCGCCTGGCCGCGCTTGACCCGGTGCTGGATCAGCCACCGTACGGCGGGGTCGAGGCTGACCGCGATGAACACCGCGATGAACACCTGCACGAGGATGTCGGTGATCAGCAGTACCGCGCGGTAGGCGAGGAAGACCGTGAGCACGCCGAGCGCGCCGGCCACGCCCCACCGGTACACCGTGCGCGCGGTCACCGGCTCCCGGGCGTTCTCCTCATCGACCCGCCGTACCTCCGCCCGGAGGTCCTCATCGCTGGTCACGCTGGACCGCGCAGGACGCAGAACTCGTTGCCCTCGGGGTCGGCCAGCACGACCCAGGTGACCGCGCGACCCTGCCCGATGTCGACGTGCCGGGCGCCCATGTCGAGCAGGCGCTCCACCTCCGCGTCCTGGTCCTGCGGGGTCAGGTCGAGGTGCAGGCGGTTCTTGCCGTCCTTCGGATCCGGTACCGCGACGAAGCACAGTTGCGGGTACGTGCCCTCGTCGGGGCTGATGACCACCTCGTCGGGCGCCTCCGCGAGGACCCGGAAACCGAGCACCTCGGCCCACCAGTGGCCGAGCCGTACCGGGTCCAGCGCGTCGACGACAACCTGCGACCAGCGGCAACCCATCCACGTACCTCCCGCGACCGCGACGTGTCGCCCAGGTTACGGCATTGTCGCGCAGCTTGTCGGAGCGGCTGAGAGGCTAGCGGTTGTCAGCGGCGCGTCCGGCCTCCAGCCGGCTCACCGGGATCCGGAACGGCGAGCAGGACACGTAGTCCAGGCCCGCGTCGTGGAAGAAGTGCACCGAGTCGGGGTCGCCGCCGTGCTCGCCGCACACCCCGATCTTCAGCTCGGGCCGGGTCGCCCGGCCCTCCTCCACCGCGATCCGGACCAGCCGGCCCACGCCCTCGGTGTCCAGCGACTCGAACGGGGACACCCCGAAGATGCCCAGTTCGAGGTACCGGGAGAAGAACGAGCCCTCCACGTCGTCCCGGGAGAAGGCCCACCCCATCTGGGTCAGGTCGTTGGTACCGAAGGAGAAGAAGTCGGCCGCGCCGGCGATCTGGCCGGCGGTCAGCGCCGCCCGAGGCACTTCGATCATGGTACCGATCGGGATGCCGGTGACCCCGTCGATCCGCTCCGCCTCCGCGCGTACCACCTCAAGCTCCTGGACCGCTCCGACCAGCGGCACCATGATCTCCGGCCGGGGATCCCCACCGGCCGCCCGCACCGCGGCGGCCGCCTCCGCGATCGCCTTGACCTGCATGGCGAACAGCCCCGGTACCACCAGCCCCAGCCGCACCCCGCGCAGCCCCAGCATCGGGTTCTGCTCGTGCATCCGGTGTACCGCCGCCAGCAGCGTCGCGTCCCGCCCCGGGTCCTCGCCCTTGGCCTCGGCGACCGCGACCCGTACCGACAGCTCCTCCAGGGACGGCAGGAACTCGTGCAGCGGCGGGTCGATCAGCCGGATCGTCACCGGCAGCCCGGACATCGCCATGAGGATGCCCTCGAAGTCCTTGCGCTGCAACGGAAGCAGCGCGTCGAGCGCGGCCTGCCGCTCGGCCTCGGTGGAGGCCAGGATCAGCGCCTCGACCAGCTCGCGCCGCTCCCCGAGGAACATGTGCTCGGTGCGGCACAGCCCGATGCCCTGCGCGCCGAAGCGCCGCGCCCGGGCGGCGTCCTCGGGCGTGTCCGCGTTGGCCCGCACCCCCAGGCGCCGCTTGCCGTCCGCGTGCCTCAGGAGCCGGTCCACGGCCGCCACCAGGTGGTCGTCCCCGACCTCGCCGGTCTCGAAGTACCGCACCACCGGCGACGGCTGCACGGGTACCTCGCCGAGGTACACCTTCCCGCTCGTACCGTCGATCGAGATGACGTCGCCCTCGCGCACCGCGTGACCGTCCACAGTGAACTGTCCACTCGGGCCGTTGACCTCGATGCTCTCCGCGCCGCAGACGCACGTCTTGCCCATCCCGCGCGCGACGACCGCGGCGTGGCTGGTCTTGCCACCGCGCGAGGTGAGGATGCCCTGCGCGGCGATCATGCCGGGCAGGTCGTCCGGGTTGGTCTCCCGGCGCACCAGGATGACCTTCTCGCCCTTTGCGGCCCGCTCGGCGGCGTGCGCCGACGTGAACACCACCTTGCCGACGGCCGCGCCCGGCGACGCCGCGATCCCCCTGGCGAGCACCTCGGGGTCGCGCGACAGGTCGAACGTCGGGAACATGAGCTGGGCGAGCTGCGCCCCGCGCACCCGCATCAGTGCCTCGTCCAGGTCGATGACGCCCTCGTCGACGAGCTGGCTGGCGATGATGAACGCGGCGGCCGCGGTGCGCTTGCCGACCCGGGTCTGCAGCATCCACAGCTTGCCGCGCTCGATGGTGAACTCGATGTCGCACAGGTCGCGGTAGTGCCCTTCGAGGGTCCGCATGATGCGCATCAGCTCGTCGAAACTGTTCTTGTCCAGGCGCTCCAGCTCGTCCAGGGGCACCGTGTTGCGGATGCCGGCGACCACGTCCTCGCCCTGGGCGTTGGACAGGTAGTCGCCGTACACGCCGATCGCGCCGGTACCGGGGTCGCGGGTGAAGGCGACGCCGGTGCCCGAGTCGGGGCCGAGGTTGCCGAACACCATCGCGACGACGTTCACCGCGGTGCCGAGGTCGGCCGGGATGCGCTCCTGGCGGCGGTACAGCACGGCGCGCTCGGCGTTCCACGAGCGGAAGACGGCCTGGACGGCCTGGTTCAACTGGTCGCGCGGCTCCTGCGGGAAGGACCGGCCGGTGTGCTGGGCGAAGATCTGCTTGAAGGTGTCGACGAGCGCGCGGAGGTCGTCGGCGTCCAGGTCGAGGTCCTGCTTGACGCCCTTGCGCCGTTTGGCGTCGTCGATCGCGTGCTCGAACGCCTCGCCTGGCACGTCGCACACGGTCTTGCCGAACATCTGGATCAAGCGCCGGTACGAGTCCCAGCCGAACCGGTCGTTGCCGCCGGCCTGCTTGGCGAGGCCGTACACGGACTCGTCGTTGAGGCCGATGTTGAGGACCGTCTCCATCATCCCGGGCATGGAGAACTTGGCTCCGGAGCGCACCGAGACGAGCAGCGGGTCGGCGGGGTCGCCGAGCCGGCGGCCCATCCCCCGTTCCAGGTTCGCCAGGTGCCCGCCGATCTCGGCGGCGAGGGCCGGCGGCTCGGCACCGGTGCTCAGGTACGCGCGGCAGGCTTCGGTGCTGATGATGAACCCGGGCGGTACGGGCAGGCCGAGATTGGTCATCTCGGCGAGGTTCGCGCCCTTACCGCCGAGGAGGTCCTTCATGTCCTTGTTGCCCTCGGCAAAGTCGTACACGTATTTCTCGTTCGACACCTTCTGCCTCCCATGACTCGTACCACTGGGACCGTATGCCACGACGGTCCGTGACCGCACACCCGGTGGGGTGGTTGCGCGATCGTTGATGGGAGAGCGCTCTTACGGGCAGGAAAAAGCAGGGGCGCCCCGTGGCGCCCCTGCCCGGTTCAGGCCACCGGGGCCAGTTCCGGCTCCGCGGCCGGTCGCTCCGCTGCCGGCGGTACCGCCGCCCGCCGCTCCCGCAGGAACCGCGGCGCCCACCAGTTCGCGTTGCCCAGCAGGGTCATCACGGACGGCAGCACCACCGCCCGGATGATGGTCGCGTCGATCAGGATCGCGCTGGCGAGCCCGACCCCGAGCTGCTTCATGTCCAATGTGGACAGCGTGCCGAAGATGGCGAACACCCCGACCATCACGACGGCCGCGCTGGTCACCACGCCCGCCGACCGGGTGATGCCCTCCGCCACGGCCTCCCGGTTCGGTACCCCCCGGCGGACCGCCTCGCGGATCCGGCTCACCACGAAGACGTGGTAGTCCATGGACAGCCCGAACAGCACCACGAACAGGAACAGCGGCAGCCACGACACCACGCCGCCGTTGGACCGGAAGTCCAGCAGCTTCTCCGCCCAGGTGCGCTGGAACACCACCACGAGCAGGCCGTACGCGGCGGCGACCGAGAGCATGTTCAGCACGATGGCGGTCGCCGCGACCACGACCGAGCGGAACGTCCAGACCATCACCAGGAACGTGAGCAGCAGCACGAACCCGACCACCAGCGGCAGCTTCTGCTTGACGTGCTCGGAGTAGTCGGTGGTACCGGCGATCTCGCCGGTCACCGCGTACTGGACGCCCGGCACCTTGCCGACCGTCGCCGGTACCAGGTCGGTCCGCAGCCGGTCCAGCGAGCGTTTCCCGTCGGCGGTACCGGCCTTGTACGGGGTACCGATGGCCACGGTCGTCACGGTGCCGTCCGGCGACACCTGCCGCTCCGGCTTCTGGTCGTGCGCGAACAGCGGGTCGGTGGCGGTGCGCGCGGTCAGGTCGGCGATCGCCGCGTTCACCGCTCCCGACTGGGCCGGCTGCGCCTTGAGCACGAGCACGTGCTGGGTACCGGTGCTCGGGAACGCCGCGGTCATCCGGTCGTACGCCTGCATGACCGGGGTACTGCGCGGCACGTCCTGGATGCCGGTCAGCTTCAGCGTCATGCCCGCGGCCGGTACCGCCAGGGCCAGCAGCGCGCCGGCCGAGACCACCAGCGTGACGGCCGGGTACCGCAGCGCCGGGCGCAGCACGGCCGACCAGAAGCGCGGCTTCGCGGCGGTACCGTCGGCCTGCGCCCGGGACGCGGTCAGCCGCCACAGGAGCGGGATCCGTGGCCGGTCCACCCAGCGGCCCAGCTTGGCCAGCAGCGCCGGCAGGACGGTCAGCGAGCCGAGCACGGACACGGCGACGACCAGGATCGAGCCGACCGCGAAGGACCCGAAGATGCTGTCGTTGGCGAGGAACATGCCGGCCATCGAGATGATGACCGCGACGCCGGACACCACGACGGCGCGGCCCGAGGTGGCCGCCGCGATCTCGACGGCGTCGATGTGCTTGGCGCCCTTGGCCCGCTCCTCGCGCTCGCGGCGCAGGTAGAACAGCGAGTAGTCGACGCCGACCGCCATGCCGATCAGCAGGATCACGCTGCCGACCGCCTCCTGCGCCGGGATCAGGTACGAGGCCAGCGACGACAGCCCGATCGCCGCGCCGACCGCGGACAGGGCGAGCAGGACCGGTACCCCGGCGGCGATCAGCGCGCCGAACGCGACCAGCAGGATGGTCAGGGTCACCGGCAGGCTGAACATCTCCGCGCGCTTGAAGTCCTGGCCGATCGTCGCGCTCAGCGCCTTGTCGATGGAGGCGTGGCCGACCTCCTCGACGCGCAGGGCCGGATGGTCCCGCTGGGTCGCCGCGGTGGCGTCGAGCAGCGGCTGTACCCGGTCGCTCGCGGTGTCCGGGTCGCCCGACATCTTGACCGGCACCATGAGCATCGTGCCGTCCGGTGACGGTACCGGCGCCTCGACCGCCGCCACCTCCGGCAGCGCCCGCAGCCGCGCCGCGGCGTCCGCCGCCGCGGCCTTCGCGGCGGTCAGGTCCAGCTTGCCCGACGGCGCGCTGACCAGGATCCGCTCGACCGACGGGTCCTTCGGGAAGTTCCCATCCTTGATCATCTGCTCTGCCCGGGAGGTCTCCCCCACGTTGCCCGCGTCCTTCGCCTCGCGGGTATCCACCAGGTTGCCCACCACGATCGCGGTCACCACGAACACCACCCACAGCGCCATGGCGCGCCACGGATGGGTCGCGCTCCAGCGCGCGATCCGTACGGTCAGCGGCCTTCGCTCCACGTCCCTCATCCCCTCGTGTCGTTGTCGCTCCTGACGCTAGGGACGGGGCGGGGCAAGGACATCCGGGCTCGAACCTGACGGTTCCCTGAGAGGGACCCGGTAGGGACAGCAGGATTGCCTACCCGTGGCTGGTGTGCAGGCCGATCATTTTCGCCGCATTGCGCCCGTTCCGTGTGCCGTTCCAGCCGGCTCCAACCCCTAAGGGGAGGCCACCAGCTATCCGGATCCGCTATCGGCTTCCGCTATCATCTCGCCCGTGGCGATCAAGACGGCGGTGTCCTTCGACGAGTACGTGTACGAGTCGGCAAAGGCCTGCTCCGCGGCGCTCGGGCAGAGCATGACGGAGTGGCTGAACAACGCCGCTCGGGCCGCCGCGCGCCGCCAGAACGCGGCGGCTTATCTGGCCTGGGAGGCCGGGGCACACCGCGTCGGACTCGATGAGCTGGACGGGTCGAGCGGTGCTTTGTCGCTCGATGGCGCTCACTGGTGAACGCGGAGTTCCCTCAACGCGGGCAGGTGTGGGAGTACGTGCAGGGATCCCGGCAGTACCGGATCTTGATCGTCTCGAACGACGAGTACAACGAGCTGCCGAATGCGGTGCCATGGGCCCTCGTGGTCGAACGCTCGGCTCCCAGCATCCCCGGATACCTTGTACCCATGGTGGCCGGCGATCCGTTGCCGGTCGGCGTCGTCGCAGTCCCCCGGGTGCTGCGATGTGACCAGACCGCGCTACGCCACAGCCTCGGCTTCGTTTCCAACAACACGCTCAACGCGGTCGAGCGCGGCCTTCGCGAGTTCCTGAACCTGCCCTAGCTCAGCCGCCGGTCAGCCGCCGGAGTCCGGCAGTTCGGCATCCTGCGGGACGGTGTCCTCGTCGCGGCCGGCGAGCCAGCCGTCCGGCAGCGCGACCCGGCCCGGCGAGTTGGTCCGGCCGCGCGGCATGCCGAGCACCTCGACCGGGTACGGCGCGTCCGCCTCCAGCTTGCCCAGCAGGTCGTCCAGCTCCGCGAGGGACGACGTCATCGCGAGCGCCCGGCGCAGCGCCGCGCCGACCGGGAAGCCCTTGAGGTACCACGCGACGTGCTTGCGGAAGTCGGTACACCCGCTCTGCTCGTCACCGAGCCAGTCACTCAGCAGTACCGCGTGCCGGCGCATCGTCGCCGCCACCTCGCCGAGCCGGGGCAGTCCCCGCTCCGGCCGGCCGGCGAACGCCGCCGCCAGGTCCGCGAACAGCCACGGCCGGCCGAGGCAACCGCGGCCGACGACCACCCCGTCCACCCCGGTCTCCCGTACCATCCGCAGCGCGTCGTCGGCCTCCCACAGATCCCCGTTGCCGAGTACCGGGATGTCCAGCGCGCCTTTGAGCGCCGCCAGCGCCGCCCAGTCGGCCGAGCCGAAGTACCGTTGCGCCGCCGTACGCCCGTGCAGCGCGACCCAGGCCGCGCCGGCGTCCTGGGCGATCCGCCCGGCGTCGAGGTACGTGAGGTGCTCCTCGTCGATACCCGTGCGCATCTTGACGGTGACCGGTCGCCCGCCCGCCGCTTTCACGGCGGCGGTCACGATCCGGGCGAAGAGCCGGCGCCGCCACGGCAGCGCCGCGCCGCCACCCTTGCGCGTCACCTTCGGTACCGGGCAGCCGAAGTTGAGGTCGACGTGGTCGGCGAGGTCCTCCTCGACCACCATCCGCACCGCCCGGGCGACGATATCCGGATCGACCCCGTAGAGCTGGAGGCTGCGCGGCCGCTCGTGCGGGGTGAAGGCGACCATCCGCAGCGTCTTGGGGCTGCGCTCGACCAGCGCCCGGGTCGTGACCATCTCGCACACGTACAGGCCGGCGCCGTACTCCCGGCAGAGCTGCCGGAACGCCACGTTGGTGATGCCGGCCATCGGGGCGAGCACCACCGGCGGGTCGACGGGGTACGGGCCGAGGCGCAGGGTCACCCTCCGAGTCTAGAGTCGGGTCGTGGCCCACTCCGATCCCTGGTGTGACCTCGCCCACGGCATCGGCGAGGCACCGTCCGACGGCCGCACGCTCGTTGCGGTGTTCGCGTCGCCGGTCGCCGGGTACCTCCTGCATTTCGGCCGCCACCTCGGCTACCGTACCGTCCTGGTCGACCCCGAGCCGGTCGCGGACCCGCCGCCGGCCGACGAGGTGGCGACGGCGCTTGATCCGTCCTTTGTGGACGGTACCACCGACGTCGTCGTCACCGACCACGACCGGCCCGAGCTGGGGACGATGCTGCGGGCGGCGCTCGCGCTGCCGGCGCGCTGGATCGGCGTGATGGGCAGCATCCGGCACACCGCACCGCACGTGGCCGCGCTGCGCGCGCTCGGTACCGGCGACGCGGACATCGCCCGGGTGCACCGGCCGATCGGCCTGAACATCGGCTCGCACACCCCACCCGAAATCGCCGTCGCCACGCTGGCCGGGCTGCTCGCCGACCGGGCCGGCCGGCCCGGCGGGTTCGAGTTCTGAGGAGCGAGCGGACGGGGCGGTTCTGAGGTTATCCACAGGGGGTTATTCGGCGGTTGCGGGGCCGGTACCCTCTCCCGTGTGAGCGGGAACCAGGGCAGCGGCGATGCCACTCCGGCCTGGCTGGCCGACTGCCGGCCGATCGAGGTCGACGCCGCCACGCTGGCCCAGTTCGCCAAGGCGTTGCAGGACGAGCTGGATCTGAACTTCGTGCCGCACACGGCCAAGATCTTCGACGGCCTGGATCCGGGCACCGCACCCTTCCACCACAAGGACGGTTTCCTGGAGCTGCAGGCCGCATGGGTCACTTATGTCGACACCAAGGCCCGCACGCTCAACCTGGTGCAGGCCTACGCCAACGCGACCGCCGAGCTTGCCGAGGCGGGGCGGATCCTCGCCAGGAACTACCGCGACAGCGACCAGCTCGCCGCCGCGCGGCTGTCCGACGTCGAGCAGGCGCTCACCCAGGCCAGGCAGGCACGACCGGAAGGGACCGGCTGATGCGGGATCCCGACCGCTCCAACGGCGCTGCCATCACCGACTGGTCCGTGATGACGGTCGACCAGATGTGGGCGATGGTCTCCGACCACCGTCCCGACCACGGCTGGTCCCAGGCCAGCGCCTGGGACCGCACCCGGGAACTGGTCGACCACCACCTCAGCCGCATCCAGCAGTACCGCGACGAGCTGATGCGGACCTGGCACCCGGAGACGAGCCCGGCCGCCGCCGTCTACTTCGGCAAGATCGAGGATCTGGTCAACTCGATGGCGGCAGTCTGCGACACCGCCGCCGCCACCGGCTCGGGACTGTCCCACGTCAACGCCTCTCTCACCGAGGCCCAGGCTGCGCTCGCTCCGGTCCACCAGCCGTGGCAGGCCAACCAGATGCAGCTCACCGGCTCGGGGGTGCAGGTGTCGGGCTCCAACGGGGGTACCAGCCCGGCTTCCTCCCCTGCGCTGGTGAAGCAGCAGACGGAGTTGCACGCGCAGGCGGTGGCCATCATGTCCAGGCTCGGCGACCAGACCCGCGAGGGCCTGACCGCCATGTCCGCCCCACCGGACTACCAGCCACCGCAACTCGTCAACGTCGAACCGCCCGAGAAGCCGCTGATCCCCATGCCCGATCCGCAAGGGCCCGGGCCTTCGGCAGGCGGCCCGTCTTCGGGGTCCGACCGGTCCTCCGCCTCGTTCGTCTTCCCGGACGGGAGCCCGGTGCTGTCCGGCACGCCCTCGGGTCCACCAGCGTGGACGGCTGCGCCGACCGCCGGATCTTCAGGCGGTCCACCCCCGCCGGCCCGACCCCTCGACCGGCCGGCGATGTATCCCGTCACTGGCCGGGTCATCGGCCCGCTCGGTCCGGGCGTCGTCCACGCCGACGACCTGCCCAGGAGTGGTGAGCCGGGGGACTACGGCCCGTTCGGCGGCCCCCGGCGGGCACTGCCCCCGGGAGGGCTGATCGGCGGCGCCCCATTCGAGGGCGTCGAGCCCGGACGGCCCGCTCCGAGCGCGGCTCCCCGAGCCAACCCACCGGGCGGCGTGATCGGCCCGACCACCGGCCGCGAGACCGAAGGCATGTTCGCCCCACCCGTCGCCGGCGGCGGCGCACGCACGGCAGACCAGCGCCGTCGGCAGCGCAACCCCGCCTACGACAGCAACGAGTACTGGCCGATGCCGAAGGGCGTGCCGCCCGTCATCGAACCCGGCCCCGACCCCATCCACGACCCTGGACCCTTCATCGGACCACCCCCATGACCCGACCGGGCCACCGGCTGGCCGCCGCTGCCCTGGGAATCTGCCTGGCCCTGCTCACCCCCGCCACGCCAGCGCGGGCCGACAATGTCCGCGACGCCGAATGGCACCTGGGCTTCCTTGACACCGTCAAGGCCTGGCAGATCAGCCAGGGGGACCGAGTCACCGTCGCGGTCATCGACACCGGCATCAACGGCAACCACCCCGATCTAAGCGGCAACGTCCTGCCCGGCGACAGCCTTGTGCCCGGCCACCCAGGCGACGGCTGGGACGATGTCGATGAACACGGCACCGCCATGGCCGCGCTCATCGCCGCCCACGGACACGGCGAAGCCGGTATCCTCGGCATCGCCCCGAAATCCAAGATTCTTCCTCTCGAAGAGAGGCGGGGAGCCCAGGGTGCCCACCCAGACACGGTCGCCGCCGCCATAAGCGAGGCCGTCCAACGGGGCGCTCGCGTCATCTCGATGTCCATTGGCAACGCGGCTGGATCGGTTGCCCTGCAGTTAGCGATTGACCAGGCCGAGAAGGCCGACGTCGTGGTCGTGGCCGCGATGGGAAACACGGATCTTGGTACTCGCGTCGCATGCCCCGCGTGCTACGAGGGCGTCGTCGCTGTGGGCGGTGTGGATCGCACCGGCAACCACGCCGCGGTCTCCATCACCGGTCCGCAGATGGTCGTCTCGGCGCCCGCCGTTGACATCGCATCCACAGCGAGGAACAACGGCTACGGCGTAGGCACCGGCACCAGCCCCGCCACCGCCATCACCGCTGGTGTCGTTGCTCTCATCCGGGCCAAGTACCCGAAGATGACCGCCGTCGACGTCATCCACCGCCTCACCGCTACCGCCACCGACAAAGGCCCACCCGGCCGCGACGACCAGTACGGCTACGGAATCGTCAACCCCTACGCCGCCCTCACCGCCGACATCCCCTCCATCGACCCCACCGTGACCCCGAGCGCGACAGCGGCACCGAGCCCCACCCAAAGCACGACGAGCGGGAAATCCGGCCGCAACTCCACCGGCATCGGCATCATCGTGCTCTTCGTCGCGCTGGCGGTCCTCGCCACGATCGGTATCCGCCGGGCCGCCGCCCGCTACCGCCGACGGCTCCACGACGAAGACGAGAGCTAGCGACCTCAGCAGCCCGGCAGGCGCTCGATAAGGTACCGCTCCACCTGGTCGATGCCGATCCGCTCCTGCGCCATGCTGTCCCGGTCCCGTACCGTGACCGCGTTGTCATGCAACGTGTCGAAGTCCACGGTGACGCAGAACGGGGTACCGATCTCGTCCTGACGCCGGTACCGCCGGCCGATCGCCTGCGCGTCGTCGAACTCGACGACCCAGCGCTTGCGCAACGCAGCGGCGAGGGACCGCGCCCGAGGCGACAGCTCCGGGTTGCGTGACAGCGGCAGCACCGCCACCTTCACCGGAGCCAGACGGGCATCGAAGCGCATCACGGTCCGCTTGTCCACGCCGCCCTTGGTGTTCGGCGCCTCGTCCTCGTCGTGGGCCTCCAGCAGGAACGCGAGCACCGCCCGGGTCAGGCCGCCCGCGGGCTCGATGACGTAGGGCACCCAGCGCTCACCCTTCTCCGGATCGAAGTACGACAGGTCCACGCCGGAGTGCTTGGTGTGCGTGGTCAGGTCGAAGTCGGTCCGGTTGGCGATGCCCTCCAGCTCCGCGAACTCGGTGCCGCCGAGCTGGAACCGGTACTCGATGTCGACGGTGCGCTTGGAGTAGTGCGAGAGCTTCTCCTTGGGATGCTCGTAGTAGCGCAGGTTCGCCCCGGACAGACCCAGGCCGGTGTACCAGTTCCAGCGCTCGGCGAGCCAGTACTCGTGCCACTTCTCGTCGGTGCCGGGCTCGACGAAGTACTCCATCTCCATCTGCTCGAACTCGCGGGTACGGAAGATGAAGTTGCCCGGGGTGATCTCGTTGCGGAAGCTCTTGCCGGTCTGCGCGATGCCGAACGGCGGCTTCCTGCGCGCCGCGGTCATCACGTTGAGGAAGTTGACGAAGATGCCCTGCGCGGTCTCCGGCCGGAGGTAGTGCAGGCCCTCGTCGCTCTCCACCGGGCCGAGGTACGTCTTCATCAGCCCGTTGAACATCCGGGGCTCGGTGAAGCTGCCCTTGTT
>JBKPCQ010000356.1:0-5984 GCA_046727455.1 Actinomycetota bacterium
AGATCCGGCGGGGAGCGAAAGCGCTCGACGTACGACTGGTCTTCGCAGGGCGGGAAGCTGCCAAGATGCGTCCTTCCGAGGACCTGTGGTGCTGCAACGGCCGTTATGCGTGCACTCCGATAGGCCCCTGTTGAACTACCCAAAATAGGGCAATCTACACCGGGGGCTAGGGCGGAAGACAGCGCAAACTAGCAGTGTAGCCGAAAGGCTAACCGCTGCCAAGTCACCACCACACGGTCAACCAGACGGGTCTCCCGGAGGCCAGACGCCGGGGCCACGTGTAGGCGGTTCTCGTGCATCCGCGGAAGCGTTGCAGACTTAGCGTGCCTGCCCGATGCCGGCCACGTCAAGTGCTGTGTCGGTATCGGTACGGTGCGTCTGACCACGCCGCGGGCCGCGTTTGACACCGGATGGGGCCCCCCGGATAGTTGCTGGGTGATCGTCATGGCCGCGCCGTCCGCCGGTACCGTTTCCGATCGCGCGGACGGCCGTGGGTGGCGCGGCGCCCTGATACCGGCCCTGGTCGTGTGGGTGGTGGCCCAGTCCGCCCACTGGATCATCGGGTTCCTGTCCACGATGCATCCCGGCGGGCCGCTGCCCGGCGGCGTGGTGCACGCCTGGTACCAGTGGGACAGCCTCTGGTTCACCCGCATCGCCGAGCATGGCTACGCGGCGGTCGGCACCCGGTCGGCCGCCTTCTTCCCGCTGTACCCGCTACTCATGGCTCTGCTCGACGCGGTACTGCCGGGCGACGCCTTCCTGGCCGGCCTGGTCATCGCGAACGTCGCGTTCCTCGCCGCGCTCATCCTCACCTTCCGGCTCGTGCAGACCGAGTCCGACCGTGACACCGCCGGCCGGACGCTGTGGTACCTGGTGGCGTTCCCGGCCGGGTTCTTCCTCGCGGCGGCGTACAACACGGCCCTGTTCCTGGCGCTGACCGTGGCCTCGGTCTACGCCCTGCGCCGGCGGCGCTGGTGGCTCGCCGGCCTGCTCGGCGGGTTCGCCGCCGCCACCCGCTCGGCCGGCCTGCTGCTGCTCGTCCCGTTCTGCTACGAGTACCTGCGGCTGCCCGGCCGCCGGCTCCGCCCGGAGGCGCTGGCGGCGCTGCTGATCCCCGCCGGGCTCGGCGCGTTCATGATCTACACCTGGCAGGTACTGCGCGACCCGCTGGCGTTCATGCACGCCCAGGCACACTGGTCGCGTCACCTGGAGTGGCCGTGGTCGGCGATCGGCCGCGAGGTATCGATGATCGCGCGGCAGCCCCGGCTCTTCACCGACGCCGGTGCGCACGACCTGGCCGACCTCGGCGCGATCGTGCTGTTCACCGCGCTGATCGTGCTGTCCTTCGTCGGGCCCTGGCGGCTGCGCCGCGACCAGTGGGCGCTTCCGCTCTACGGCGCCGCGCTGCTCCTGTTCGTGGTGATCTTCCCGAACACCGGTGGCCCGTACCCCCTGCAGTCCGCGTCGCGCCTGGTCCTGGAGTGCTTCCCGGCCTTCCTGATGATGGCCCGGATCGGCGCCCACCCCCTGGTCGAGCGCGCCTACCTGGTCCTCGGCATGGCTGCCCAGGCGGTCCTGCTGGACCATTTCCTGCACGGCGGCTGGGTGGCCTGAAACGCGAAGCGTCCCGGCCACGCGTGGCCGGGACGCTCGCGAGCAGGCAGCTTACTTGAGGGAGACCTTGGCGCCCTCGGCCTCCAGCTTGGCCTTGGCCTTCTCGGCGGCTTCCTTGTTGACCTTCTCCAGGATCGCCTTGGGCGCCGCCTCGACGGCATCCTTGGCCTCCTTGAGGCCCAGGCCGGTCAGCTCGCGGACGACCTTGATGACCTGGATCTTCTTGCCGCCGTCGGCCTCGAGGACGACGTCGAACTCGTCCTGCTCCTCCACCTCCGGAGCAGCGGTGGCAGCCGCGCCGGGCGCGGCGGCCGCGACGGCGACCGGAGCGGCCGCCTTGACGTCGAACTTCTCCTCGAACCGCTTCACGAAATCGGAGAGTTCGATCAGCGTCATCTCCCCGAACGCGTCGAGGAGTTCGTCGGTGCTCAGCTTCGCCATGATGGGTCGGCTTTCCTTTCGGTACCAGATGATTGTCTACTCGTCGGCCGGAGCCGACCCACTGTCCTTCTCGCGCTTGTCCTGCAGGGCGGCCATCGTGCGGACGGCCTGCGACAACGGCGCCTGGAACAGGGCCGCGGCCTTGCTCAGGTTGGCCTTCATCGCGCCGGCCAGCTTGGCCAGCAACACCTCGCGGGACTCCAGGTCGGCGAGCCTGCCGACCTCGGCCGCGCTGATCGCCTTGCCCTCGAACACGCCGCCCTTGATGACGAGCAGCGGGTTGGCCTTCGCGAAGTCGCGCAGGCTCTTCGCCGCCGCGACCGGATCGCCGGAGACGAAAGCGAGTGCGGTAGGACCGGTGAACAGTTCGTCGAGGCCGGCGATGCCGGCATCCGCCGCGGCCCGCTTCGCGAGCGTGTTCTTGGCGACCGAGTATGTCGTCTCGCGGCCGAGCGAGCGGCGCAGGTCGGTGATCTGCCGCACGGTCAGGCCGCGGTACTCGGTCAGCACGGTCGCCGACGCGGCCCGGAAGTGCTCGACCAGCTCGGCGACGGCGGTGGCCTTGTCGGCTCGAACCTTGTCCGCCATGTCCCTCCTCTCGGTGGTTCCTGGGCTGGTTGTCCGACGCCCCCGGAAACGAGAGGAGCCCCGGCGCAGGGCTGCGCACGGGGCACGGCAGAGCCGTTCCTGACACATCCTGCGCGGGCCGTCCGCTCGTGAGCGGAGCCTTCGACCAGGGCGGACCCTGGTGACCAGCGGTCTTCGGGTGGATTGCCCGACCAGTGTAGCAAGCGGTCAGGCGCGGCTGCGCCGCAGCCAGCCGTACCCGGCGATCACGACGGCGCCCCAGACCAGGGCCCAGACGGTCAGGCCGGTGACCGCCGCGGCGCTCGCCCCGGCGTCCAGGCTGCGCGCCGTGGACACGAGCGGAGGAGCCAGCCACGGTACCGGTGAGCCGTGCAGCCCGATCACGAACGCGAGTACCACCCCGCTGGTCAGTACCGCGGTAGCCCGGCCGGCGCTGCCGGCGATGACCCGGCTGCTCAAGGCGCCGATGGCGACCGCCGGTGGCGTGATGATCGCGTGTACCCAGATCCCGAGGGCGATCCCCGACCCCGCGTCGCCCGCGGTCACCGCGTCGAAGACCCAGGGCAGCGCGAGCGCGAGGACGATGAGCGGTACCGCCGCGAGGGTGGCGGCCACCAGCCCGGCGGTCACCTCGCGCCGGCGGGAGCCGAGCGCGGTCAGCGCCAGCCGCCGCTGCACGTCCGGCTCGGTGTCCAGGAGCAGCTTGGTCTGCCAGGCGAGGATCGGGAAGAGCAGCAGGGCCGAGGTGCCGTACGCCGAGGCCACGGTGCTGCGGCCGCCGCCGTAGAGGATGCCGAGGACCACCAGCGCGGCGAGCAGCGGCAGGATGAACCGGCCGGTGCGCAGGTACGCGCGCAGCCGCATCTTGATCAGGGAGGTCACGCGCCCGCCTCGCTCCGCTTGTCCTCGCTCCGCTTGCCCGGCCGGACCACCTCGACGGTGCCTTCCACGACCGCCCACTCGGTCACGCCGGGCAGGTGTCCGGTGTCGCCGATGTGGTCGCTGACCAGCACCGCGCCCCCGTTGTCCAGGACCTCGTCGATGATGTCCGGAACCAGTTCGCGGGTGTCGATGTCCAGCCCCTCCCACGGCTCGTCGAGCAGCAGCAGATCGGGGAGTACCAGCAGCGCCTGGGCCACGCCCACCTTCTGCGCGGTGCCCTTGGACAGGGCGGACAGCCGCTCGTGTTGCACGGGGGCGAGACCCAGCCGGGAGATCCAGCGCTCCACACCGGCCGCGGTACCGCCGCGCAGTTCGGCCATGGTGGACAGGTATCCGCTGACGGTGAACGGCTGCTCGGCGGGGAACCGTTCGGGTACCCAGCCGATCCGGGCGGGTCTGCCTTGGACCTGTCCCAGCACCGGCCGGAGCGCTCCGGCGAACAACCCGAGCAGCGTCGACTTGCCGGTACCGTTGCCTCCGCGGACCACGACGATCTCACCTGGCTCGATGCCGACGGTCACTCCACGGAGCACCCAGGGGCCGCGCCGGCTGTACCGGTACCCCACCTCGTGCAGGCGCATGGCGCCTACCCTGCCATACCGCACCGGCGCCGGGAACCCGGGGATTCCGCGGGGTTCCCGACGCCGGAAAGGGCCGTCGCGCTTACGCCTCGGCCGTGGCTTCCAAGAAGTTGCGGGTGACGTTGGGGTCGACCGGGATTCCCGGCCCCATCGTCGTGGTCAGGAAGATCTTCTTCAGGTACCGACCCTTGGCGGCGGACGGCTTGGACCGCAGCACCTCGTCGAGTACCGCGGCGTAGTTCTCGATCAGCTTGTCCTCCGCGAACGAGGCCTTGCCGATGATCAGATGCAGGTTCGCGTGCTTGTCCACCCGGAAGTTAATCTTGCCGCCCTTGATGTCCTGGACGGCCTTTGTCACGTCCATCGTGACCGTGCCGGTCTTCGGGTTCGGCATCAGGCCGCGCGGGCCCAGGATCCGCGCGATCCGGCCGATCTTGGCCATCTGGTCGGGTGTCGCGACCGCCGCGTCAAAGTCCAGCCAGCCCTCCTGGATCCGGGCGACCAGCTCGTCCGTACCGACCTCGTCGGCGCCGGCGTTGACCGCTTCGTCCGCCTTCGCACCGGCGGCGAAGACGATCACGCGGGCGGTCTTGCCGGTACCGTGCGGCAGGTTGACCGTGCCGCGGACCATCTGGTCCGCCTTGCGGGGATCGACGCCGAGGCGCATGGCGACCTCGACGGTCGGGTCGAACCTGACGGCGGTGGTCTGCTTGGCGAGCTTGACCGCCTCCAGCGGGCTGTAAAGCCTGGACCGGTCGACCAGTTCGGCGACCTTCCGGTAGTTCTTGCCGTGCTGCATGTGGTTGTCAACTCCTTGTGGTCTCCGAGCGGGTTCGCTCTCCCACGGGTAGGACTAGTCCTTGATGGTGATGCCCATCGACCGGGCGGTACCGGCGATGATCTTCTCAGCCTGCTCGACGTCGTTGGCGTTGAGGTCGGCCATCTTCTTCTCGGCGATCTCGCGGAGCTGCGCCTTGGTGATCGAGCCGACCTTGTCGCGCTGCGGCACGCCGGACCCCTTCTGCACGCCAGCCGCCTTGATCAGCAGCCGGGCGGCGGGCGGGGTCTTGAGGACGAACGTGAACGAGCGGTCCTCGTACACGCTGATCTGCGCGGGCACGATGTCGCCGCGTTGGGAGTCCGTCTCGGCGTTGTACCGCTTGACGAACTCCATGATGTTCACGCCGTGCTGGCCGAGCGCGGGGCCGACCGGCGGTGCCGGCGTGGCCTGGCCCGCCGGCAACTGAAGCGTGAAGGTTTTGACGAGCTTCTTCTTCGGAGGCATGGCTGTCTTCGGTGTCTTCCTGGGCTGGTGATGAATGGTCAGATCTTGGTGACCTGGTTGAAGTTCAGCTCGACCGGGGTCTCCCGACCGAAGATCGAGACCAGTACCTTGAGCTTCTGCTGGTCGGCGTTGATCTCGCTGATCGTGGCCGGGAGCGAGGCGAAGGCGCCGTCGGTCACCGTGACCGAGTCGCCTACCTCGAAGTCAAGCACCTTGACCTCCGGCTTGGCCTTCGACTTCTCCGTCGTCACGGCCGGGGCCAGCCACTTGACGACCTCGTCGAGGGAGAGTGGCGCCGGCCGGTCGGCCCGGTCGGTGGCACCCACGAATCCGGTCACGCCCGGGGTGTTGCGCACGCAGGAGTACGACTCCGGGGTCAGTTCCATCCGCACCAGGATGTACCCGGGGAACACCTTGTTCTGGACGTTGAGCCGCTTGCCGTTCTTGACCTCGACCTCTTCGCGGGTCGGCACCTCGACCTGGAAGATGTACTCCTCCATGTCGAGGCTGCTGATCCGGGTCTCCAGGTTGGC
>JBKPCQ010000357.1:0-5194 GCA_046727455.1 Actinomycetota bacterium
CGCCGCGTTCCACGCCGCCGAGACCGCCCGGATCCAGGGCGTCGACCTGTGGGGCGAGCAGAAGACCCGGCTCGCCGCCGGGCTGGAGTTCCACGCCACCTACGAACTCGGCGCGCCGGTACCGTCCTGGCTGTGCGGCGGCGTGGTCAACCTGGGCACCGGCGGGTACTGGGAGGTCGGCTACAACGCCCTGCACACCCGGCTCGGCCTCGCCCTCCCGAACACCGCCAAACTGCTCGCCACCCGCCGCCCCACCAGCACGGACGGCCACTCGTCGGCCTTCGAAACGCTGACGTCCTTCGGCGCCCCTTAAGATCTCGAATCAACGCGCCTTTCTGGGCGTCGCCTTCCCGGGCGCGGCCTTCTTCGCCGCCGTCGTGGTCTTCTTCGCCGCGGTCGCCTTCTTCGCCGCGGTCTTCTTCGCCGCGGTCGCCTTCTTCGCCGCGGTCTTCTTCGCCGCGGCCGTCTTCTTCGCCCCGGCCTCGGTCGCCTTGGCGGGTGTCGCCTTGGCGGGTGTCGCCTTGGCGGCTGACTTCTTCGCCGCGGCGGCCTTCTTGCGCGGCGCCGCCGGCCCCTTGGCCCGCTTCTCGGCCAGCATCTCCGACGCCTGCTCGACGCTGATCGTCTCCGGCATCTGGCCCCGGCGCAGCGACACGTTGACCTCGCCGTCGGTCACGTACGGCCCGAACCGGCCGTCCTTGATGACCAGTGGCCGGTCGGTCAACGGGTCGGCACCCAGCTCACGCAGCGGCGGCAGCGCGGCCCGGCGCTGCCGGGTCTTGGGTGCGGCCAGCAACTCCAGCGCCTGCGGCAGGGTCACCGTGAAGAGCCGGTCCTCCGACTCCAGCGACCGGAAGTCGTCGCCGCGCTTGACGTACGGCCCGTACCGCCCCGCTCCGGCGAAGATCTCCGCACCGGACGGGTCGACGCCCAGCAGCCGGGGCAGCGACAGCAGCCTCAGCGCGTCGGCCAGGGTCAGCGCGTCGGGCGACTGGGACCGCAGCAGCGACGCGTTGCGCTCGCCGCTGGACACGTACGGTCCGTACCGCCCCGACTTGACCACCACCGGCTCGCCGGTCTCCGGGTGCTCGCCGAGCTTGCGTTCCCCGTTGCCGCCGAGGAACAGCTCCTCGACCTTCTCGGGGGTCAGCTCGTCCGGCGCGATCCCGTCGGGGATGGCGGCCCGGTCGTCGTCGGCCGGCTCCTCGCCGGGCAGGGCGCGTTGCAGGTACGGCCCGTACCGGCCGACCCGGACCACGACGTTGCGGCCGGCGTCGTCGGCGAACAGGGGGATCGAGTTGACCCCGCGCGCGTCGATCGCGCCCAGGTTCTCGGTGACCAGCTTCTTCAGCCCGCCGGCCCGCGCGACCGAGCCCTCCTCGCCGATCCCGCCGCCGAAGTAGAAGGCGGTGAGGAAGTCCACGGCCGAGGCCTCGCCACCGGCGATGTCGTCCAGCTCGTCCTCCATCGAGGCGGTGAACCGGTAGTCCACCAGTCGCGGGAAGTGCTGTTCCATCAGGTTGACCACGGCGAACGCGATGAACGAGGGCACCAGGGCCTGGCCGCGCTTGAACACGTACCCGCGGTCCTGGATGGTCGCCATGATGCTGGCGTACGTGGACGGGCGGCCGATGCCCAGCTCTTCGAGGGCCTTGACGAGCGACGCCTCGGTGTACCGGGCCGGCGGCTGGGTCTCGTGCCCGGTCGGGCGTAGCGCGTCGGCACGCAGTGGCTGACCCTTGGTCAGGTGCGGCAGCCGCCGCTCGGCGTCCTCGGCCTCGGCGTCCTCGTCGTCACTGGACTCCACGTACGCGCGCAGGAAGCCCGGGTCGGTGATCGTCTTGCCGGTGGCCCCGAAGTCCGCCTCCTCGTTCGTGGTGGAGACGGCCCGGATCCGTACCGAGATCGACATGCCGACCGCGTCGGTCATCTGGGAGGCGATGGTCCGCCGCCAGATCAGCTCGTAGAGCCGGAACTCCTCGGTGGTCAGCTCGTTCGCGACCTCGCCGGGGGTACGGAACGTGTCCCCGGCCGGGCGGATCGCCTCGTGCGCCTCCTGGGCATTCTTGACCTTGTTGGCGTACCGGCGCGGCTGGGCCGGCACGAACCGGTCCCCGTACAGCTCGCGGACCTGCTGCCGGGCGGCGTTCAGCGCGGACTCGGCCAGGTTGACCGAGTCTGTACGCATATACGTGATGTACCCGTTCTCGTACAGCCGTTGCGCCGTACGCATCGTCTGCGCCGAGGAGAACCGCAGCTTGCGGGCTGCCTCCTGCTGGAGGGTCGAGGTGATGAACGGGGCGTACGGCCGGCGCCGGTACGGCTTCTCCTCGACCCGGGTGACCGTGAACGGCCGCCCTTCCAGCCGGGCGGCGAGCCCTCGCGCGGCGGCCTCGTCCAGGTGCACCACGTCGCCCCGGGCCGTGCCGGTGGTCGGCTCGAAGTCCCGCCCGGTGGCGACCCGGTCGCCGTCGAGAGCGATCAGCGTGGCCGAGAAGCCACGGGGGCCCTCGACCTCCTCCAGGACGGACAGGTCCGCCACCACGTCCCAGTACTCGGCGGACCGGAACGCCATCCGCTGCCGCTCGCGCTCCACCACGATCCGGGTGGCGACCGACTGCACCCGGCCAGCCGAGAGATTCGGCCCGACCTTCTTCCACAGCACCGGCGACACCTCGTACCCGTACAGCCGGTCCAGGATCCGCCGGTACTCGTACGCGTTGACCAGGTTCCGGTCCAGCTCGCGGGGGCTCGCGACGGCGTCCCGGATGGCATGCTTGGTGATCTCGTGGAACACCATGCGCTTGACCGGGACCTTCGGCTTGATCGTCTCCAGCAGGTGCCAGGCGATGGCCTCGCCCTCGCGGTCCTCGTCGGTGGCGAGGTAGACCTCGTCGACCTCCTTCGCCAGCTTGGTCAGCTTGCTGATCTGCGGCTTCCGGTCGGAGCTGACCACGTACAGCGGCGTGAAGCCGTTGTCGACGTCAACGCCCAGCCGCGCCCACGGCTCCTTCTTGAACTTCGCGGGCACGTCGGCGGCGTTGCGCGGCAGGTCGCGCACGTGGCCCAGGCTCGCCTCGACGACGTATCCCGGGCCGAGATAGCCCGAGATCGTCTTGGCCTTCGCCGGTGATTCGACGATGACCAGGCGCTTAGCGGTGCTCGGCACGGTACTCCCATTACTCGCAGTCGTAAGTTGCCAACGTAACGTGGAAAGCGTCACGCCAGACGGCGCCACCGTACACCCATCGTCAACGGTGGGGTGCATCACACGGCAGGCCAGGCCCCCTCCGGGGCCGGTACCGGCGGGTCCCCGACCAGCTCCGCCAGCCGGGCGATCCGCCGCCGCCCAGAGATACGGTACGCCGGGCCGCCCGCGCGCGGGCTGAGCAGGGCGGCCGGCAGGCCCACCGCGGCCAGGGCCGCGCCGACCGGCGCCCAGGCCGGCTCGTCCGAGGGCCCCAGCCGCAGGGTGAAACCCAAGGGCTCCGGATATCCGGCAGCCGCGACCCACAGCCGCAAACGCCGGCCTTCCAGGGCGAAACCCTTCGGCGGTACCTTCACCGCGCCGCGCAGCCACGCCGCCCCCAATGGCGCCAGATGCGAGGAGTAGGCGGTCCGCACCCCGATGTGCTGCTCCACTGTGGACACACACGTCACCTGGAGCCCGCGCGCCCGCAGCTCCTGGTGCAGCACCTGAGCCCGCCACAGCTCGTCGACGACGACCGACACCCGGGCGGTACCGCCCATCCGCACCACCTGCCCCGGCCCGGCCAGGAGCCCTTCGAGGTCCTCCGGTTCGGGTGGCCCCGCCTCGACCCCGAAGAGTGACAACTGCCTGCCTACGCGCACGCCGGTACCTCGTCGAAGTCCTTACGGAGGTCCGCCGACGCGAGCCGGCCGGTGTCGACGCCGGCCCGGGCGTAGTCCTTGTTCAGAGTGTCCATGGTCGTCTTGACCCCGGCGTAGAACGCGGTCTCGTCGCGGTCGGGCAGGGTCTCGATCCCGTGCCGTGCCGAGGCGTAGGCGTCGCGCGCGGCGGCGAGCGCGGCGACGAAACGCTGGGCGATGGCGGAGCCGTCGGTGACGTCCGGTACCCCCGCCGCCGCGACCTTTGCCCGCGCGTCCTCGGTGGCCTGGCGTGCTCCGTCGAGCAGCCGCAGCAGGTCGTCGCGGGTCTGCGCCGGGGTCTTGGCGGTCTTCATCTGCTCGGCGGCCTGGCCGTTGAGCGTGGTGATCCGGTTCCGCCACGGCGCGAGCGCCTGGCACACCCCGGTCACCCAGGTCCGGTGCGGGACGCCGGCATCTCCGCACCCGGTCAGGACGAGCGCCGACAGGGCGAGGAGGACCGGCGCACGACGCATGCCGGTCACTGTACGACTACTCCCGGCGCGCGAGGAGGTAGCTGCGCCGGGTCTGGTGCTCGACGTCCGGCCAAGGCTCCCGGTCGGTGCGGGCCATCACACGGAAGCCGGCCGCGGCCAGCTCGGCGGCGACCTGCCCCGGTTCCAGGTAGTGGAAGTCGAGATCCACGGGGTGACCCCACCATTCGGTGATGTGCTGGGTCGACCCGGCCGGATGGCCGGTCTCCTCGATGTGGAAGGCGACGAGCAGCCAGCCGCCGGTACGGATGGCGCGGGCCAGCTCCGCCCAGGCCGCCGGGCGGTCGGGCGGGGGTACGTGGATGATCGAGTATGGGGCGACCGCCCCGGCCCAGCCCCCGTCGGCGACCGGCAGCTCGGTGAAGCTGCCGATCGCGAACTCCAGCCCCGGGTACCGTTTCCGGGCCACCTCGATCATGCGGGGCGACGGGTCCACGCCCACCGGGCGCAGGCCAAGCCCGGCTGACGAGCGCTGACCGGTGGCCGCTTCGACAGGCTGCGCGGCTGACAAGCGCTGACCGGTGGCCGCTTCGACAGGCTGCGCGGCTGACAAGCGCTGACCGGTGGCCGCTTCGACAAGCTGCGCGGCCAGGTAAGCCGTGACGTGGCCCGGGCCGCAGCCGACGTCACCGACGATTCCGGTACCGGTCAGCTCGGCGAACAGCGCGTACAACGCCCGGTCGACCGGCTTGGCAGCCAGCTCGTCGCCGATCTCCCGCGCGTACCGCTCGGCGACCGCGTCGTAGCTCGCCCGTACGTGATCCATCGGCCGACCATAGTGCGGCCGGCGCCATTCCGGGGGACGGAGCCGG
>JBKPCQ010000358.1:0-31692 GCA_046727455.1 Actinomycetota bacterium
GCTGAAGCTGGCCGGTGAGGTGGGCGAGGTGGGACTGCTCGCGGTGCAGGTGGAGCGGTCGGCCCGGTTGGCCGGCCGGGCCGGCGACCACCAGCGCGCCGCCGTGCTCCTCGGCGCCGCCGACCGGATGCGGCTGCGGCCGGACCGCCCGGTGCTCGACGGAGCCGAGCGGCTGCGCGTTCACGAGGCAGGTGTGGCCGCTGCGCGGGCGGCGCTCGGCCCGGCCGGCTTCGCGGCCGAGTTCGCGCGTGGTGCGGCGATGACGCCGGCGGAGGCGGCCGGGTATGCGCTGGGTGAGGAGCCCGCGGCGGTCGAACCGCCCCCGGCCGCGGTGGTACCCGCGCCGGTACCCGCCCCGAAGCCGGCGCTCACCCGCCGTGAACGGCAGGTGGCCGAGCTGATCGGCGAGGGGCTGACGAACCGGCAGATCGCCGGACGGCTGGGCACCTCCCAGCGCACTGCCGAGAGCCACGTGGAGAACATCCTGCGCAAGCTGGGCTTCGCCGGCCGTACGCAGGTCGCCGCGTGGGTGGTACGGGAGTCGGACGTCGAGGTCAGCTCCGCTCGCGCAGCAGCCGGGCCGCCTCCGCCGCCCAGTACGTCAGGATGATCTGAGCGCCCGCCCGGCGGATCGCGGTCAGCGTCTCCAGAACCACCCGGTCGCGGTCCAGCCAGCCGTTCGCGGCGGCCGCCTCCACCATCGCGTACTCACCCGAGACCTGGTACGCCGCGACCGGTACGTCGACGGCGGCGGCCACGGCCGACACCACGTCGAGGTACGGCAGCGCCGGCTTCACCATCACGATGTCCGCGCCCTCGGCGACGTCGAGCGCGACCTCGCGCAGCGCCTCCCGGGCATTGCCCGGGTCCTGCTGGTACGCGCGCCGATCGCCGGTCAGCGCCGACTCGACCGCCTCGCGGAACGGCCCGTAGAACCCCGACGCGTACTTGGCCGCGTAGGCCAGGATCACCGTGTCCGGGTATCCGGCCGCGTCCAGCGCCGAGCGCACCGCGCCGACCTGGCCGTCCATCATCCCGGACAGCCCGACGACGTGGACCCCGGCGGCGGCCTGCGCGACGGCCATGTCCCGGTACCGCACCAGCGTGGCGTCGTTGTCCACGCTGCCGTGGGACGCCAGCACGCCGCAGTGCCCGTGCGAGGTGAACTCGTCAATGCACAGGTCGCCCATGACCACGGTCGCGTCGCCCACCTCGGCCACCACGTCGCGGATCGCC
Source organism: Actinomycetota bacterium (assembly GCA_046727455.1). GTDB lineage: Bacteria > Actinomycetota > Actinomycetes > Mycobacteriales > Micromonosporaceae > AC-43. The sequence continues at coordinate 1,237 of JBKPCQ010000358.1, forward strand.
ACGTTGAGAATGCCGTCCGGCTCGGTCGCTCCGGAGCCGTCCTCGTCGCGGGTGGCCGGTACCCCGAAGAGCATCAGCCCGCCGACCCCGGCCTCGACGGCAGCCACCGCGGCCTTGCGCAGCGACTCCCGGGAGTGCTGTACGACGCCGGGCAGCGAGGTCACCGGTCGCGGTTCGGTCAGCCCTTCCTTGACGAACATCGGCAGGACCAGTTCGCGCGGTGCGACGGTGGTCTCCTCGACGAGCCGGCGCAGTGCGGCGGTGCGCCGGAGCCGGCGCGGCCGCACGTCTGGATAGGTCACCGCAGGGATCCTTTCCACCCGAGGACCAACCCAGGGTACGCTCGCCGTCCCCGGCCGCGTCTTGCGCGCCTGCTCCCACAGCGTCCGCAGTTGCGCCGGATCACCGCCGCCGATCCGGCACAATGCCTCGACCACGGGCCAGGGCGGCACGGAGTGCCCGGCCAGGTAGCGGGACAGGGACGAGTCGCTCGCGAACGTGGTGTTGGCCAGCTCGCGCAGACTCTGGCCCGAGCGGTTCCGTAATCGCCGCAACTCGGCGGCGAGCAGGCTGTGACCGGACATCCACCACCTCCCCCGTGAGCGGTGTCCGCGCGACCAGTGTAGGGCGCGCCGCCATCCCGTTGTTGTCCCAAGGTCGTCCCGCAACCTATCCGCCCGCGCACGCCGGGCGGACCGTGGGTGGTGGGCTCTCCGCCCACCACCCAGAGAAGGGACAGCAATGCGAATGCGGAGGAGAGGTGCGGTACTCGTCGTCGGACTGGTCGCCGCGCTCACGGGGGTCCTGACGCTGGCGGTACCGCAGGCGCAGGCCGCCACAACGTCCGCCTCGTGCGGCAGCTACGAGTACTACCCGGGGGTCGGGTTCCAGTACCAGCCCTGGGGAAACAACAAGCACGTCACGACGGAGTACTGGAACGGTGCCCGGCTGGTCGCCAGCTCCACCTCCGTGGAGCGCCGGTACAACCTGCTGTACTGCTGGGACCTCGGCGCCTGGATCATCTTGGACCGGGGGAACCAGAAGGTCGTGGCCGCCGAGCTGGGCTACACCGGAAGCAACTACGGGCTGCTGCGCTCCCGTACCAGCATCACGTCGCTCGGCGCCTGGGAACAGTTCAACCTGTGGTGCAAGAGCGCCGCGACCGGGTACCAGTGGCGGCTGCAGTACACCCTGCCCACGGACTGCTTCACGTTCGTGTTCCAGTCGCTGGCCAACGGCGACTACGTCTCGGCCGAGTTCGGCTGGGACGGCCGGCTGAGGGCCCGTGCCACCTCGATCGGCGGCTGGGAACAGTTCTTCATCACCTGACCCGTCACGGAGACTCCTCGGCTTCCTCGGCGACGCGACCGAGCATCATCAGCATCCGGCCGAGGCCGTACGCCTCCCGGGCCGGTAGCACGGTCGCGCCGCAATGGACCTCGACGAACGCCACATCCGGCGAGGCGGCCGGGGCGTAGAGGTTGGCGCGAATGGTCCGGAGCCGGTCGATGGAAACCGGCCGGCTCCGGTGGGCGCCCGGATCGCAGTGGACGCGATCGCACCAGTGCGGGTGGGTCATCGGCAGCGACCGCAGGTCAGGCGGTACCCACAAACCAGGCGCCACTTCGCCGGACCGCGCAGCGCCCATCCGGCCGCGAGCCCGACGACCAGCGTGCCGGCGCTTGTCGCGAGCAACAGGATCATGGCTACGCCCGCGAGCCGGAGCCTTCCACGGTCTACAGCGAGGGGCTCACCGGAGGGCAGTATGCCGACAAGCAGTCCGAGGTCGTGGCCTACGTAACCGCCTGGAATGGCGTTGAACACCTCGCCCTTGACGAGGCAGAATCAAGGGCGCTGATCACGGTGGTTGCTGAGGAGTTCGCACCATGACTGATCTATCCGGCGCCGTGTGGCGCACGAGCATACGGAGCGGTGGTGGTGGCAGCTCCGACTGTGTCGCGGTCGCGGACAACCTGCCGGGTGTGGTGGCGGTCCGTGACTCCAAGAACCCGGACGGTCCGGTGCTGGTGTTCAGCCGGGCCGAGTGGGCCGCGTTCGTCGGGGCTGTGAAGGACGGCGAGTTCGACTGACGGCGAGATCGACCCGGAAGATCACGAGTTCCCGGCAGATCCCGCAGCGAGACTGCGGGATCTGCCGGGAAACGACGATCTCCCCACCAGGACCCCTCAGCGGAACCGTAGCGCCGTCGGTGCCTGGACCTTCGTGCCGCGCCGCTGCTTGGCCGGCATGCTGGCCAGCTTCTCCCGCAGTTCCACCGCGTAGGCGGCCAGCGCCTCCACCAGGTCCGGCACCGAGGCATGCGGCGGCTGCACGTCGACGCGCAGCCCGAACTCCATGGCCGTGTCGGCGGTCTTCGGCCCGATGACGGCGACGACGGTACGGGCGTGCGGCTTGCCGGCGATCCCGACCAGGTTCCGTACGGTCGACGACGAGGTGAACAGTACCGCGTCGAACCCGCCCGACTTGATCGCGTCGCGGATCTCGGCCGGCGGCGGCGCGGCACGCACGGTCCGGTACGCGGTCACGTCGTCGACCTCCCAGCCGCGCTCGGTCAGCCCGGCGGCCAGCGTCTCGGTCGCGATGTCGGCGCGCGGCAGCAGTACCCGCCCCACCGGGTCGAGCACCTCGTCGTGCGGCGAGAACTCGGCGAGCAGGCCCTCGCTGGACTGCTCGTCCGCCGGTACCAGCTCGGGCTGGATGCCGAAGTCGCGCACGGCGGCCGCGGTGGCCTCGCCGATGCACGCGATCTTCACGCCGCCGAAGTGCCGGGCGTCCAGCCCGTGCTCGGCGAACTTCTCCCACACCGCCCGCACGGCGTTGACCGAGGTGAAGACGACCCAGGCGTAGCGCCCGTCGACCAGGCCCTTGATGGCGCGCTCCATCTGCGCCGGGGTGCGCGGCGGCTCGACGGCGATCGTCGGTACCTCGCACGGGATCGCCCCGTACCCGCGCAGCCGCTCGCTCATCGCGCCGGCCTGCTCCTTGGTGCGCGGTACCAGGACCTTCCAGCCGTACAGCGGCCGGTTCTCCCACCAGGACAGCTTGTCCCGCGTCGTCACCGCCGCGCCGAGAGTCAGCACCACCCGCCCGGTGAAGCCGAGCGCGGCGGACACCATGCTCTCCACAGTGGACGATGTGGTGTGCTGCGTCTCGCCGGTGCCGTCACCGGTGATGCCGATCGGAGTCGCCGCGTCGATGCCGGCGGCGAGCAGCGCATCCCGGACGCCCGCCAGATCGCCGGCGGCCACGGAGACGGCGGCGGAACCCGAAGCGGCGGCGGCCGCGAGCGCCGGAAAGTCCACAGTGGACACGTCGTCCATGTCGGCGGCGGCCCGCACCCCGGTCAACGGTACCCCCGCATAGGTCGCCACCCCGGCGGCCTGGCCGATCCCCGGTACCACCTCGAAAGGAACCGCGGTCCGCGCCACGGCCTGCACCTCGCGCACCACGGCCTCGTGCCCGAAGGGGTCCCCGGTGACCAGGTGCACCCCGTGCAGCCCGGACCGGGCCGCGGACAGCAGCACCTTGGCCACGTCACCCGACGCGCCCTCGGCGGGCGAGAACTGGGTATCCGGCGGCGCGGCCGCACGGATCGCCGCGAGCAGCCCGTCGGGCACGCTCCGGTCGTAGACCACGTGGTCGGCGTTGGTCAACGCGTCCCACGCGCGGCGGGTGAGCAGGCCCGGGTCGCCGGGGCCGGCCCCGACGAAGCTGACGTGGCCGGTGGGCTTGCGGGTACGGGTCATGGCTGTACTCCCAGTACGGTGTCGGCGCCGGCGCGCAGCAGCTCCTCGGCCAGCCCATGGCCGATCGCCGCCGCGTCGGCGAGCGTTCCGGTGCGGGAGAGCCGGACGGCCACGCGCCCGTCCAGGCTCAGTACCGCACCGCGCAGGTGGATCTGCCCGTCCCCGGTCGGCTCGGCGAGACCGGCGACGGGTGCGCTGCAACCGGCTTCCAGCGTGGCCAGCAGCGCCCGTTCGGCTTCCACGGTCGCGCGGGCGACCGGATCGTCCAATGTGGACAGTGCAGCGCGCAGCGGATCGTCGTCGGCGCGGCACTCCACCGCCAGCGCGCCCTGCGCCGGGGCCGGCAGCATCAGCGCGGGGTCGAGGATCTCGGTGGCCTCGTGCGCCCGGCCGAGCCGGGCCAGGCCGGCGCGGGCCAGCACGACCGCGTCCAGCTCCCCGCTCGCCACCTTGCCCAGCCGGGTGTCCACGTTGCCGCGGATGGGCACGGTCTCGATCGGCAGGCCGAGGGCGCGCAGCTGCGCGATCCGGCGCACCGCCCCGGTGCCCACCCGGGCTCCTGGCGCAAGCTGCGCGAGGGTCAGGCCGCCGCGGGCCACGAGCGCGTCGCGGGGGTCTTCACGCGGTGGTACCGCCGCCACGTGCAACCCGTCGGCCGGCGCGGTGGGCAGGTCCTTGTACGAGTGGACGGCGACGTCGATCTCCTTGGCCAGCAGCGCGTCGCGCAGCGCCGAGACGAAGACCCCGATGCCCAACTGCACGACCGGCGCGCTGGACCGGTCGCCGCTGGTGGCGATGTGCACCAGCTCGACCGGCTCGCCGGTGCGCTCCTCGATGGCGCGCGCGACCAGGCCGGCCTGCGCCAGGGCGAGCGCGCTCGCCCGGGTACCGAGCCTCACTGCTCGACCTCCGGGACCTCGGCGACCGCGGCCGCGGACGGCACGTCCAGGTCGAACAGCTCGCGCAGCAGCTCCGGGTACCGGTCCCCGCCCGGCCCGGCGGCCAGCTCCCGCACCCGTACCGTCGGCTGGTGCAGCAGCCGCTGGACCACCCGGTGCAGGGTGTGTGCCACGTCGGCGCGCTGCTCCGGGGTCAGCTCGGGGCGGCGTTGCGCCAGCCGGCGCAGCTCGGTCTCGACGAGCTGGTCGGCCCGGCCGCGCAGGGCCGCCAGGGTGGGCGCCACGTCCAGCCCGCGCAGCCAGGTGCGGAACGCCTCGACCTCGGCGGCGACGATCGCCTCGACGGTGGTCCGGTCGGCGCTCAGCGTTGCCGAGTCGCGCAGGGCGGTCCCGAGTAGTTCGAGGTCGACGAGCCGGATGCCGGGCAGCTCGGTCACGGCGGGGTCGACGTCGCGCGGCACCGCGAGGTCGACGATCGTGACCGGCCGGGTTACCTCGGCCGGCCCGATGACGTACCCCCGCGAGGTCGTCGCCGACACCACGATGTCCACAGTGGACAGGTCGACCGCCGGCAGCGGGATGGCCCCGTGCAGTTCGGCGAGGCGGTGGGCGCGGTCGGGCGTCCGGTTGGTCACGTACAGCGGCCCGGCGCCGGCCCGGCGCAGCGTCGCGAGCGCGAGCGCGCCCATCGCGCCGGCCCCGATCACGAGCGCCGAACGGCCGGCGAGATCGGGTCCCGCCGCGAGCGAGAGCGCGGCGGACACGATGCTCTGCCCGGCCCGGTCGATACCGGTCTCCGAGTGGGCCCGCTTGCCGACCCGGAGCGCCTGCTGCATCAGCTCGTGCAGCAGCCGCCCGGTGGAGTCCTGCTCGGCGGCGATGGCGTACGCGTCGCGCAACTGCCCGAGGATCTGCGCCTCGCCGACGACCATCGAGTCCAGGCCGGTCGCCACCTGGTACGCGTGCCGGACGGCCTCGGCGTCGTAGTGCACGTAGGCGTACGGGGCCAGCTCGGTCGGGGTGCACCCGGCCCGGCGGGCGAGAACCGCGACGATCTCGGTGAGCCCGCCGTGGAACCCGCTCACCCCGGCGTACACCTCGACCCGGTTGCAGGTGGACAGCAGCAGCGCCTCGCCGACGAACTCGCCGGTCAGCAGATCGGCGAGGAGCTGGGGGACATCGGCCGGCGAGGCGGCCAGCCGTTCCAGGACGGGCACCGGCGCGGTCCGGTGGGACACGCCGACGACCATGAGGTTCATGAGCCGACCGCCGTTCCCGGCAAGGCGACGAAAGCGGCCTTGCGGTGCTCGTGGAAGGACAGGATCTGCAGCTCGATTGCCAGGTCCACCTTACGCACGTCGACATTGTCCGGCACCGACAGCACGCACGGCGCGAAGTTCAGGATGCTGGTCACACCGCAGGCGATCAGCGCGTCGGTCACCGACTGCGCGGCGTGTACCGGTGTCGCGATCACCCCGATCGAGATGCCCTCCTGGGCCACCACGTCGGACAGCTCGTCGATGTGCCGGACGACCAGCCCGTTGATCTCCTCGCCGATCCGGGCCGGGTCGGCATCGAAGAGCGCGGCGATGTGGAAGCCGCGCGAGCCGAAGCCCGCGTATCCGGCGAGCGCGTGCCCGAGGTTCCCGACGCCGACCAGCGCCACCGCGCGGTGCTGGTTGAGGCCGAGCACGCACTCGATCTTCTCGATGAGCTGGCCGACGTCGTACCCCACCCCGCGGGTGCCGTTCGAACGCAGGTACGACAGGTCCTTGCGCAGCTTGGCGGAGTTGACCCCGGCGGCGGTGGCCAGTTCCTCGCTGGACACCACGTCGTCACCGGCGTGGGCGAGGTCGTGCAGCGCGCGGAGGTACTCCGGAAGCCGGGCCACGGTCGCGTCGGGAAGGTCCGGGAAGTCCACCGCCGACTCAAGTGACCGTTCGCTGCGCTGCTGACTCATGGGGCTCCGTGCGACTTGCTGCGGGTTCTCCGTCACAGAGTAAGCACTTGTGAAGTCGTGCACAAATCGCGATCTTGACGCGGGTATGGGCACCCCTACCAGCAGGAGACCGGTCGGCGGGATGGGATATCCGGGCCGCCGCTCCCTACCGTAGGGCCATGCGAAAGCTCATCCGCCAGGTCGGTGTCGACAGCGCGTACCTCCTGCTCGGCTTCCCCATCGCGCTGATCGCGTTCGTGGTAGTGCTGACCCTCTTCTCCACCGGTGTCGGCATGCTGGTCACCGTGGTCGGCGTACCGATCATCCTGGCGTCGTTCTTCGCGGCCCGCGGCTTCGCCGACCTGGAGCGGGTCCGCATCGGCCCGGTCCTGCGCCGCCCCGCGCCCCGGCCCCGGTACCGCCGCGCCCCGGCCGGCGCCGGCTTCTGGCGCAGGCTGTTCACCCCGTTCGGGGACGGCCAGTCCTGGCTGGACCTCCTGCACGCGATCTTCTCCTGGATCATCGTCACGATCGGGTTCTGCTTCGTGGTCACCTGGTGGGCCGGCGCGCTCGGGATCACCTACGGCGCCTGGGACTGGGCGCTGCCCCGCCCCCCGGACAACCGGGACCTCAACGTGTTGCTCGGCCTGCCGGACACCGCCCCCTGGCGGATCGCCCTGACCACCCTCGCGGGGCTGTTCTTCCTGGTCACCCTCCCGCTCGTCGTCCGGTTGTTCGCCCTGCTGTCCGCGCAGTTCAGCCGGGCCCTGCTGACCAGCGTCGCGGAGATGCAGCAGCAGGTCACCGAGATCTCCGAACAACGCGACTCGGCGGTCTCGGCGGAGGCGACCGCGCTGCGCCGGCTGGAGCGCGACATCCATGACGGCCCGCAGCAGCGCCTGGTCCGGCTCGCGATGGACCTCGGCCGGGCCCGCCAGCAGCTCGACACCGACCCGCAAGCCGCGCGGGCCACGATCGAGGAGGCACTCGGCCAGACCCGCGAGACGCTCGACGAGCTTCGCGCGCTGTCCCGGGGGATCGCGCCGCCGATCCTGACCGACCGGGGGCTCGCCGCCGCGCTGCACGCGCTGGCCGTCCGGGGGGTGATCCCGGTCCACCTGTCCATCGACCCGAACATGGGGCGGTTGCCCCCGGTCGTGGAGAACACCGCCTACTTCGTCGTCGCCGAGGCGCTGACCAACGTCGCCAAGCACAGCCAGGCGACCACCTGCGCGGTCGCCGTCGGCCGGGTCGACGGGCGGTTGCAGGTGGCGGTCGTCGACGACGGCCGGGGCGGCGCGAACGTCGCGAAGGGGCACGGGCTGGCCGGGCTGGCCGACCGGGTCCGCGCGGCGGGTGGCACGCTGGGCGTGGCGAGCCCGGCCGGCGGGCCCACCGAGATCCGAGCGGAGCTGCCATGCGGGTAGTCGTGGCCGACGACGCGGTCCTGCTGCGGGAGGGCCTGGTCCGGCTGCTGACCGAGAACGGGCACGAGGTGGTCGCGGCGGTGGGCGACGGGCCGTCGCTGGTCCAGGCGATCGTCGCCCACCGGCCGGAGGTGTCCATCGTGGACGTGCGGATGCCGCCGACGCACACCGACGAGGGGCTGCGCGCGGCCGTGGAAGCCCGTTCGCTGGTACCGGGGTCGCCGGTGCTCGTGCTCTCCCAGTACGTCGAGGTGTCCTACGCCGACGACCTGCTCGCCGACCGGCGTGGCGGAGTCGGGTACCTGCTCAAGGACCGGGTCGCCGAGATCGCCGACTTCCTCGACGCGCTGGCCCGGGTGGCCGGCGGGGGTACCGTCCTCGACCCCGAGGTGGTCGCCCAGCTCGTCACCCGCCGCGGCCGGGGGCCGCTCGACGCGCTCACCCCGCGCGAGCGGGAGGTGCTGTCGCTGATGGCCGAGGGGCTGTCCAACACCGCGATCGCCCGCCGGCTCGTGGTCACCGACGGCGCCGTGGAGAAGCACGTCAAGAACATCTTCACCAAGCTGGACCTGCCGCCGGACGACGAGCAGCACCGGCGGGTCCGGGCGGTGCTGACCTACCTAGGCGGATAACAGCGCTCGGACGCTGTCGAGGAGGATCTCCTCGCCCTCGGCCGGCAAGTCGATGAAGAAGCCCGGCAGCGGGCTGCGCAGGGCATGGGTCAGCTCGATGCTGACCGCGCCGTGTACCGCCGTCCACACCAGGTACGCGCGCCGGACGTCGCCGGCCAGCTCGTCGGCCAGCAGCGTGAACGTCCGGCCCAGCGCCTCGGTACGCGCCGCGGGCGAAGGGTCGAAATCGGGCAGTGGCCGCTCGAACAGCAGGGCGTAGAGCGGCGGGTTGGCGAGGGCGAAACGGCGGTACGCCCGGACGAGCGCGACGACCCGCTCCCCGGGCGGCGCCGCGTCGCGGGCCTCGGCCAGCGCGGCGCCGAGCCGCTCGAACCCGTACCGGTAGATCGCCTCCAGCATCCCGGCCCGGCTGCCGAAACGGGTGTAGATGCCCATCGTGGACGCGCCCGCCACCTCGGCCACCCGGCGCACGGTCAGGTCGGCGGCGCCCCGCTCGGCCAGGACCTTCAGCCCGGCGACGACGAACGGATCGGGTGACGAAGCGCTTACCTCCCCTGCCATGATCCATAACGTACGCCCAGCCCGGCCGCGAGCGCGACCGCCTCGGTCAGCGTGCCCGCCACCGGCCGGCCGGTGGCGTGCAGCCGGTCGGGGTCGGTGAACCCGCCGGAGTACAGCACGCAGGCGGCGCCGACCGCCGCGGCCGCCTCCGCGTCGTCGACCGAGTCGCCGATGAGCACGCACTCCGCTCCGGGGAGCCCGAGGGCGGCCAGGTGGGCTTCGAGGTGCGGGGTCTTGGGTCCTCCGCCGACGGTCGCGCGCAACCCGTCGACCCGGGCGAAGTACCCGGTCAGCCCGTACCGGTCGATCGTCGGTACCAGCTTGTCGTGGAACCACATCGACAGCAGCGACTGGGTACCCGGCCACGCCGCCAGGGCCGGGTGCGCGTCGGCGGCCAGCGCGCAGGTGGGCAGCCCGGCGCTGTACGCGTCATGGAAGGTCCGGTCCAGCCGGACGAACTCCGTTTCGTCCACCGCGCGGCCGAGCGCCAGGGCATAGTACGCGGACACCGGGCGGCGGAACTCCCGGCGGTGCTCATCGGGCGAGGTCGGGCCGCCGCCGAACAGGGCGAGGGAGGCGTTGGTCGCCTCGACCACCAGGGCCAGATCGTCGAGCAGGGTGCCGTTCCAGTCCCAGACGAGGTGCGCCACGGAAAGCGAGCGTAGCTCGCGGTCCAGCCGGCGGCCGCTGGATTACCGGGCGAGATCGCGCCGCAGCCGATCCTCCTCGACCCGCCAGTACCCGTGCTCCACCCCGTCGAGCAGCACGACCGGTACCCGGTCGCCGTACTCGCGCTCCAGCTCGATGTCGGACTCGACGTTCAGCTCGGTCCACGGCTCGCCGATCCGGTCCAGTGCCTGCACCGCCACCTCACACAGGTGGCAGCCGGGCCGGGTGATCAGCGTCACTCTAACCACGCAGCGCCGCCTTACGTACCTTCCCGGTCACCGAGTGTGGCATCGACGGGACGAACTCGATCGCGGTCGGGCACTTGAACCGGGCCAGGTTGCGCTCGCAGAACGCGAGCAGCTCCTCGGTGGCGACCGGTGCGCTGGTCACCACGAACGCCTTGACCGTCTGGCCGGTGTACGGGTGCGGCACGCCCAGCACCGCCGCCTCGGCGACCGCCGGGTGGCTCTGGAGCACCTGCTCGACCTCGTACGGGTACACGTTGAAGCCGCTGACCAGGATCAGCTCGCGTAGCCGGTCGACGAGGAACAGGTCGCCATCGGCGTCGGCGTACGCGACGTCGCCGGTCGGCCACCAGCCGTCCGGCCCGGGTCCGTCCCGCCCGTCCGGCCAGTACCCCGAGAAGAGGTTGTCCCCGCGCGCCACGATCTCGCCGGGATCGGTGCCCGGGGAGCCGGGCGCGTCGTCGTCGAAGTCGTCCTCGGTCAGCTCGATCTCCTCGCCCCCGGCGGCGACCAGCTTGATCGACACGCCGGGCAGCGGCCGGCCGATCGAACCGGTCTTCGGGGTCGGCGACGCGAGCGTCGTGGTCAGTACCGGGCCGGTCTCGGTCAGCCCGTACCCCTCGAACACCGGGTGCCCGGTCGCGGCCAGGAACCGGTTGGCGGCGGACGGGTCGAGCGGGGCCGCGCCGGACACCGCGACCCGGACGGAGGCGAACCGGTCGCCGCAATCGGGCAGCAGCGACCAGGCGATGAACATCGGCGGGATGCCGATGACGACACTGACCTGGTGCCGGGAGATCAGCCTGAGCGATTCGGCCGGGTCGAAACGCTCCATGAGCACGCCGGTCGCGCCGTGGTAGGCGACCGCGCCGAGGCCGGAGTTCAGCCCGTACGCGTGGAAGAGCGCCACGGCGAGCAGCAGCACGTCGTCGGCGCCGACCGGCGGCGGCACCACCTCGGCGACCTGCGCGTGGTTGGCCAGCAGCGCGCGGTGGGACAGCATCGCGCCCTTCGGGGCGCCCTCGGTACCGCTGGTGTAGATCAGGACCGCGAGGTCCGCACCGCCGGTTGCCGGATCGACCGGCGGCCCGTCCGCCTCCTCCGGCGGGGCGGTGTACCGGTGCGCCACCGGCAGCTCGACGGCGTCCAGCACGGCGGGCGTCGCGACGAGTACCGCCGCGCCGGAGTCGGCCAGCACCTGATGCAGCTCACGCTGCGTGTACCCCGGGTTCACCGGTACCGCCACCAGCCCGGCCCGCAACGTGCCGAAGTACGCGACCGCGAAGTCCGGCACGTTCGGCAACGCGATGGCCACCCGGGCCGGGTGCCCGGAGCTGTCCGGCAGGCCGAGGCCCCGCAGCGTCCGGGCCGTCGCGTCGACCCGGGCATCGAGATCACCCCAGGTCACGGCCTGGTCCTGCCAGATCAGCGCCGGCTTGCCGGCGCCAGCCTCGTGGGCTGCCCGCCGGACCAGGTCGGCAACGTTGCGCACCTGCACGGTGGGTGAGTCTCGCACAGGACCCGGCACGCCGGTAGGGTCGCACCTGGTGTCCGACACCTCGACCGGCCGTCCGCCGATACTTCGCCTCCGTGGCACCCGCTTCGTACGAGCTGACCGAGGTGTGGGCGCTGGTCGAACGGGCCCAGGCCGGCGAGGCCGAGGCGTTCGGCCTGATCTACGACCGGTACGTGGACACCGTGTTCCGGTTCATCCACTTCCGGGTCGGCAACCGCCAGCTCGCCGAGGACCTCACCGCCGACACCTTCCTCCGCGCGCTCAGGCGGATCGGCACCGTCACCTGGCAGGGCCGCGACCTGGGCGCGTGGCTGGTCACGATCGCCCGCAACCTGGTCGCGGACCACTTCAAATCCGGCCGGTACCGGGTGGAGGTCACCACGGCCGACGTACTGGACGCCGACCGCGTGGACCGGGAGCCGGAGAGCAGCCCCGAGGCGGCGGTACTCGACCACCTCACCAACGTCGCCCTCCTCGGCGCGGTCAGACGGCTCAGCCCTGAGCAGCAGGAGTGCATCGTGCTGCGGTTCCTGCAGGGCTTCTCGGTGGCCGAGACCGCGCGCGCGATGGACCGGAACGAGGGCGCGGTCAAGGCGCTGCAGTACCGGGCCGTGCGGGCGCTCGCCCGGCTGCTGCCCGAGGGCGTCCGACCCTGAGCACCCGTAACCCGCGCCGGACCGGCGCGTTGGTACATCGGAGGGGGTGCCGCGGTGATCATCTGGCTGTTCCATCGGCGTCGGGCCGAGCGCCTGGCCCGGCTCCTGGACGAACCGGCCGGTGACACCCACGACGAGGAGCTGGCCGGGTACGTCCGGCTGACCGGGTACCTGGCCCGTGGCACAAGCGCCCTCGCCGACCCCGGAGCCGACTTCCGGACCAGCCTGCGTGCCCTGCTCATGGCGACCGCCGAACGCGAGGACATCCGGGGTCGGCCGTTCGGCGGCGGACGCTAGCTCCGGAGATTCCCCGAACCGTCTCCCGGTCCGGATACCCTCGCAGGGAGCGAAGGGAGGGCCGCCGTGGCTGGATCGTCGGAGCACGAGGTACTCGCCGGCTGGGCGGCCGCCGAGCTGGAGACGGCGCTGACCGTCCCGCCCGACCCGACCGCCGCGGCGTTCTTCGACGTCGACAACACGATGATGCAGGGCGCGTCGATCTACTGGTTCGCCCGGGGGCTGGCCGCCCGCAGGTACTTCACCACCGGCGACCTGGTGCGTTTCGCGTGGGGGCAGCTCAAGTTCCGGCTGCTCGCCACCGAGCAGCGCGGCGACATGTCGCAGGCCAAGCAGGCCGCTCTCGCGTTCATCACCGGCTGGCGGGTCGACGACATCCACCGGCTCGCCGAGGAGATCTTCGACGAGCTGATGGCGGACCGGATCTGGTCCGGCACCCGGGCACTCGCCCAACTCCACCTGGACGCCGGGCAGCGGGTCTGGCTGGTGACGGCGGCCCCGGTCGAGCTGGGCCGGGTGATCGCTGCGCGGCTGGGGCTGACCGGCGCGCTGGGTACCGTCGCCGAGATCGAGGACGGCGTCTACACCGGCCGGCTGGTCGGCGACCTGCTGCACGGCCCGGCCAAGGCCGAGGCGATCACCGCGCTGGCCGCCGAGGAGCGGCTCGACCTGGCGCGCTGCACGGCGTACAGCGACTCGGCCAACGACCTGCCGATGCTGTCGCTGGTCGGGCACGCGGTCGCGGTCAACCCCGACACCGCGCTGCGCCGCGAGGCCCGCCGGCGTAACTGGGAGGTGCGCGACTTCCGCACCGGACGCAAGGCGGCGAAGCTGGCGGTACCGGCAACCGGCGGCGCCGCCCTCGTGCTCGGCGCGGTCCTGGCCACGATCGCCATCCGCCGCCGGGCGCGGCGGTAACTTGGCGCGCTAATCCTCCTTGGCTCCGTCGGCGGTGCGGACGTCGAGGAGCTGGTGGAGGGTGTGCTGGATGGTCTCCCGCACCTGGTCGGCCAGGTTGAAGACGACCAGCGGATCGTCGGCGTCCTCAGCCATCGGCTCGGTCGGGATCGGCTTGCCGAACTCGATGTACCACTTCGACGGCAGCGGTACCAGCCCGAGCGGCCCGAGCCAGGGGAAGGTAGGCGTGATCGGGAAGTACGGCGTGCCCAGCAGGCGGGCCAGCGGCTTGAAGTTGCCGATCATCGGGTACGTCTCCTCGGCCCCGACGATCGAGGCCGGGACGATCGGTACCCCGGTGCGCATCGCGGCCGCCACGAACCCGCCCCGCCCGAAGCGCTGGAGCCGGTACCGGTCCCGGTAGAGCTTCCCGACCCCCTTGAAGCCCTCGGGGAACACGCCGACCAGCTCGCCGGCCCGCAGCAGCCGCTCGGCGTCCGGGTTGCAGGCGAGCGTGCTGCCGTGCTTGCGGGCCAGCTCGGAGATGAACGGGATCCGGAACACCAGGTCGGCGCCCAGCAGGCGCAGGTGCCGCCGTTCCGGGTGCTCGTCGTGCACGGCCAGCGCGAGCATCAGCGCGTCGAGCGCGATGGTGCCGGAGTGGTTCGCCACGACCAGCGCGCCGCCCTTGTCCGGCAGGTTCTCGACGCCGCGCACCTCGACCCGGAACCAGTCCCGGTACAGCGGGCGGAGCAACGGGTTGATCACCGCGTCGGTCAGCTCGCGGTCGAAGCCGAACTCGTCGACCTCGTACTCCCCGGTGATCCGGCGGCGGAGGAAGGCCAGCGCGTTCGCGACCCGCCGGTCCCAGACGTCCGGCTCCGCCTCCGGCACGGGCGCCGGAAGCGGCTCGGGCGAAGGCGCGGGCACGGATACCAGCGGGCTGACCCGCCGGACGGTGCGGCCCGCGCGTGGCGCGCCCGGCTTGACCGGCGCGACCGCCGGAAGCGATCGGCTCTCGAAGTCCGTCATCAGGTGTTCACCTCAGGGCGGCCCGGCTGCTGCGGAGCCCGGCCAGGATGCTGTGCTCAAGGGCCGCGATCGCGTCCCGCGGCAGGACGCCCCCGATGCCGCGCAGGAAGTCGTCGAATGCGACCGGGGTCGGCCGGGGCTCGACGTCGTACTCGCGGATCAGCCGGCTGGTGTCCACCACCCGGCCGTGGACGAACAGGTCGAGCTGGTCGAGGCTGAAGTTGCCGCCACCCCGCCCCATCGCGGACAGCGCCGGCTCCGGGATCGGTACCCCGATGCGACCGGCCCGGCGGACCGCCTGGGAGAGCGTGATCACCCCGGCGCCGGCGACGTTGTAGGTGCCGGGGTGGTCCTCGACCACGGAGCGGTACAGGATCTCCAGCGCGTCGTCGACGTGGATGAACTGCAGTCGCGGGTCCCGGCCGAGCACGGTGGGCACGACGGGTCGGGTGAAGTACCGGGTCAGGCTGGTGTTGGCGCCCCGGCCGATGAACGGCGCGAACCGCAGCACCGTCGCCGCGACGTCCGGCCGGCGCCGGCGGAAGCCGCGCACGTACCCCTCGATGTCCAGCACGTCGCGGGCGAAGCCGCCGCGCGGGATGGCCCGGGGCTCGGTGTCCTCGGTGAAGACGGCCGGGTCGCGGAACGAGGCGCCGTACGCGGCCGTCGACGACCGGAACACCACCTTGCGCAGCTCCGACGCCTGCTGGCAGGCGGCCAGGAGCTGCATCGTGCCCATGATGTTCTGCTCTTTCATCGCCGCCCGGCCGCCCGCGTTGGGGTCGGCGACGGAGGAGATGGCGAGGTGGACCACCGTCTGCACGCCGCGGTCGGCGAGCAGCGCGGCCATTCCGGCGGTACCGGTGTCGGCCCCGACGAACTCGACGGTGTCGGCGAGCACGGTCGCCTGCTCGCCGGCCGGCTCCCGGTCGTCAAGGCCGATCACGCGCTCGATGCCGGGTTCGGCGGCCAGCCGGGCGGCGACCTGCGCGCCCAGGTACCGGGAGACGCCGGTGACCAGCACCACCCGGGACGGGTGGGGGTCAGGTACCGGACGGATGGTCACTTGCCGAGACGACGACGCTGGACCCTGGTCTTGCGCAGCAGCTTACGGTGCTTCTTCTTCGCCATGCGCTTGCGGCGCTTCTTGACCACCGAGCCCATACGTCTAGTCCCCTTCTTGATATCCTCGCTGGCCAGCCAGCGATTGCGGGGTCCAGCGTAGCCGTCCGGTCGCCGATCGCGGAAACCGGGTCTTACGCGGTCTCCTGGAACGCCTGCCGGAGGTAGGTGTGCACGGCGTGCTCCGGCACCCGGAACGACCGGCCCACCCGGACCGCGGTCAGCTCACCCGAGTGCACGAGCCGGTACACCGTCATCTTGGACACCCGCATGAGCTCCGCGACTTCGGCCACGGTCAGGAACTTCACTTCCGCCAGCCTAGCGTCGGAGTGCGGTGTTGCACTCATCGCTGCGCCTCCTGATTCGCTCCGCAGGGCGACTCCCGTGTAACTAGAACGGTACCGGTCCATGAGTGACCTGCGCGATCCTTCCGCACAATTGGTCCGACACGCCGACCCTACTTCCTTGACCTGAGGGCCCGGAGGAAGAACGCGAGGTTCGCGGGGCGCTCGGCGAGCCGGCGCATGAGGTACCCGTACCACTGCGTGCCATATGGAACATATGACCGGACCGTGTGCCCCTGTCCGGCAAGCCGGAGCTGCTCGTCCGGCCGGACCCCGTAGAGCATCTGGAACTCGAACCCGCCCCGCGTGCGGTCGAACCACTTCGCCCGGTCCTCGGCGATCGCGATCAGCCGCGGGTCGTGGGTGGCGACCATCGGGTACCCGGGCCCGGCCATCAGGATGTTGAGGCAGCGTACGAACGACTTGTCCACGTCCACGGCGGACTGGTACGCCACCGACTCGGGCTCGGCGTAGGCACCCTTGCACAGCCGGATCCGCGAGCCCTCGGTCGCCAGCTCCCGGCAGTCGCCCTCGGTCCGGCGCAGGTACGCCTGGAGTACCGCGCCGGTGGCCGGAAAGTCGCGGCGCAGCCGGGCCAGCACGTCGAGGGTCTGGTCGGTGGTCTCGTGGTCCTCCATGTCCAGCGTGACCGTGGTACCGGCGGCGGCCGCGGCGGCGCAGATCTCGTGCGCGTGCTCGTAGGCCAGCGTCTCGTCGAACACCTGCCCGAGCGCGGAGAGCTTGACGCTGACCTCGGCCGCCGGGGTGAGCCCGGCGTCGGCCAGCGCCTTGAGCAGGTGCAGGTACTCGTCCTTGGTCGCGGCCGCGTGGTCGGCGGTGAGGGTGTCCTCGCCGAGATAGTCGAGGCTCACCCGCAGGCCCTGGTCGACGAGCTCGCGGGTGCAGCGCAGCGCGTCGTCGGTACCGGTGCCGGCGATGAACCGGCGTACCACGTCCCGGCTGATCGGGGCGCGTTCCACGATCCGCTCGATCCGGGACGACCCGGCGGCGGCGAGAATCACGGATCTGAGCATGTGGCGAGCCTAACGCCGGCCGGGTCGGCCGACCGGTCAACTGGCGGAGGACCGGAGTCGGTTACGCTCTGCCGCGGATGGGCCGTATGGGAGGGCCGGCGGTATGCAGCGGATCAGCAGCGCGCCACGCCCCGGCTGGCAGGACATCCTCCGCGAGCACGCGCTGAGCTACGCCGAGGCGGACGTACCCCGGGCGCTCGGGCACTGGGACGAGTCCGCCTGCTACACCCTGACCATGCCGGAGGTCCGCGGCCTGGAGGCGGCCACCGAGGAGCTGTACGGGCTGTGCCTCGCCGCCGCCCGGCACGTGGCGCGCAACGCCCGGTGGGCCGAGTTCGGCATCCCGGACTGGGCGGCCCCGGCACTGCGCCGCTCGCTGGCCTCGGGCGCGCCCAGCCTGTTCGGCTGCCTCGACCTGTGGTACGACGGCGCGGGCCCGCCCAAGCTGCTGGAGTGCCACGCCGACGTACCGCCCGCGCTGGTCGAGGCGGCGATCTGCCAGTGGTACTGGCTGGAGCAGACCCGGCCCGACCAGGACCAGTGGAACCAGCTCCACGAGCGGCTGGTCGGCGGCTGGCACGCGGTCGCCGGCCGGCTCGGCGAGAAGTCCTTCCACTGTGGATGGTCGGACCTGGAGCCGACCGGCGCCGACCGGGTCACCGTGGGGTACCTCGCGGAGACCGCCCAGCAGGCCGGGTTGTCCGTACACATGCTGCCGATGCGGGCGATCGGCTGGGACGGGCGCCGGTTCGTCGACGACCGCGGGGAGCCGGTCCTCACCTGCTTCAAGCTGTACCCCTGGTCCGCGATGCTCCAGGAGCCGTACGGTCCGCTCGCGCTCGCCGAGACCACCCGGGTCAACTGGCTGGAGCCGGCCTGGAAGCTGCTGCTGGCGAGCCCCGCGCTGCACGCCCTCCTATGGGAGCTGAACCCCGGCCACCCCTACCTGTTGCCCGCCGACCGGGACACCCCCCGGGAGGTACCACCCCTACCGGTGTTCGACGGGAGGTCGGTGGGGATCAGCAGTTGGCTGGTCACCGACTCGACCGGGCGGAGCCGGGCGGCCGGCGTGGGGTTCCGCGAGTCGGCCGGGCCGACTATGGCGGGGTACGCCCGGTTCGTGCCGCACGTAGTGACGAGGTGACCCGTTAGCGTCTACGTTTGTCGGGTGAACTTCGACGCGTACGCCCACCGCGCCGTTGACCTTGTCAACACGCCCCTGGACGGACTCGACGACCTGAGGATCCTGCTGCGGGACGAGAGCTGGATGGCCGAGGAGGCCGCCGACCGCGATGCCGCGACCTTCAGGCGGGCGCAGAAGAAGCTGCGCGAGGTCTTCCAACTCGGGGCGGACCACCGGGACAGCGAAGCCGTCGCGGCGCTCAACGCGCTGCTGGACGCGCACCCGGTGCAGCCGCGCATCTCCGGCCACGACGCGGCCGACTGGCACATGCACGTGGCCAGCCGGGGCTCCTCGGTCGCCGCCGAATACCTGGCCGGCGCGGTGTGGGGGCTGGCGGTCTGGCTGTGCGAGTACGGCAGCGCCCGGTTCGGGGTCTGCGCCGACGAGCGGTGCGGCAACGTCTACCTGGACACCTCGTCCAATTGCTGCCGCCGGTTCTGCTCCGAGCGCTGCGCGACCCGCTCACATGTAGCCGCGCACCGCGCCCGCAAGCGCGCCCTCACCCCGGTCTGACTACACGTCCACTGTGGACGGTGCCGCGAGGTGCGCGCGGGCGAAGGCGAGCGCCTCGGCCAGGTCGTTCTCGCGCTCGGTCCGGCTGGCCGCTCGCCGGGTGGACACCTCGACCGCGATCGAGCCACGGTAGCCGCGGCCGGCCAGCGACCGCAGTAACTGAGCGCACGGCTGGTTGCCCCGACCCGGTACCAGATGCTCGTCGCGCCCCTCGCCGGTGCCGTCGCCGAGGTGCACGTGCGCGAGCGCCGGACCCATCGCGTCGGCCAGCGCCAGGGCGTCGTTGCGCGCCGCCGCGCAGTGCGACAGGTCCAGGGTGTACGCGTCGAAGCCGACCTTGGTCGGATCCCAGCCGGGTGAGTACGGCACGAACAACCGGCCCGCCATCCGTACCGGGAACATGTTCTCCACCGCGAACCGGATGCCCGGGTACGTCTCCTGGAGCCGGGCCAGACCCTCCGGGAAGGTCCGCGCGTAGTCGCGCTGCCAGGAGAACGGCGGGTGTACCACCACCGTCGTCGCGTCCAGCGCACCGGCCAGCTCGGCGGCCCGGCGCAGCCGCTCCCACGGGTCGGGGCTCCACACCCGCTGGGTGACCAGCAGGCAGGGCGCGTGCACCGACCGGACCGGTACCCGGTAATGCCGGGACAGCCCGAGCAGCGCCCCGGCGTCCTGGCTGACCGCGTCGGTCCACACCATGACCTCGACCCCGTCGTATCCGAGCGCGGCGGCCATGGCGAACGCCGCCGAGGTCGGTTCGGGGAAGACCGACGAGGTGGACAGGAGCACAGGTGTCACAGCGCCAGGGTAGTCCCGGCCCGCTCCCGGGACTCCGGCCGGAACGGCAACTCGGGATTAAGTTGCGGTGTCAACCATTCGCTAGACTCGCCGCCGTGGACGAGGTGGCCTGGCTCAGCGACCGGGAGCAGGCCGCCTGGCGGGCCTGGCTGGACAGTACCCGGCTGCTGATCCAGGCGCTGGACCGGCAACTGGAGACCGAGGCCGGGCTCTCCTTCCTCGACTACCAGGTACTGGTCACGCTGTCCGAGGCACCCGACCGGCGGATGCGCATGCGCGACCTGGCCGAGGCGACGCTGTCCACCCGCAGCGGTACCACCCGTGCGGTCAACCGGCTGGAGCGGGCCGGCTGGGTCCGCCGCGTGGAGTGCGACGACGACCGGCGGGGTACCCACGCCGAGCTGACCGGCGCCGGCCGGGACAAGCTGGCCGCCGCCGCCTCCGGGCACGTCGCGGCGGTCCGGGCCAACCTGGTCGACCTGCTCACCCCGCGCCAGCTCGCACACGTCCACGCCGTCGGTATCCGGATCCGGGACCACCTGCTGGCCGGCTAACTCTCCAGGATGTCGAGGCGGCGGAGGATCACGCCCTCCCGCAGTGCCCACGGGCAGAACTGCACGGCGTCGATGCCCAGCCGCTCCATCGTCACCTCGGCCACGATCGCCCCGGCGTGGAGCTGGTGCGCCCGGCTCGCGCTCACCCCGTCCATCTCGGCCAGCCGCGCCGATGGGATGTACTGGATGAAGCTGCGAACCTGGTGCAGGCCGGTCCGGGTGAGTACCCGCTGGACCCATGGCCCTTCGGTCGACGGCGCCGCACCGGCGAGGCGGGCCAGGGTACGCAGCGTCTTGGAGGTCACCACCGGGCGGTCCCAGCCGGAGGCGAGCAGGGTACGCGCCGGCTTCTCGATGGTCTTCTGGACGTACTCGATGAGCGCGTCGACCTCAGCCGACTCCGGCGGGTCGGCGTGCAGCCGCTCGCGGGTCAGCCGCCCGGCGCCGAGCGGTACCGACAGGGCCAGGTCCGGCTCCTCGTCGATGCCGGCGCCGAGTTCCAGCGACCCGCCGCCGATGTCGATGACCAGCAGCCGTCCGGCCGACCAGCCGAACCAGCGCCGTACCGCGAGGAAGGTCATCCGCGCCTCGCCCTCGCCGGACAGCACCCGCAGCTCGACCCCGGCCTCCTCCCGTACCCGGGCGAGCACCTCCGCCGAGTTCGTGGCCTCCCGTACCGCTGACGTCGCGAACGCGAGCAGGTCGTCGGACCGCAACCGCTCGGCCGACCTGCGGGCGTCCTTGACCGTGGCGACCAGCGCGTCGGCGCCCTCCCTCGACAACCGCCCGTCCGGCTTGATCTGTTCGGCCAGGCGCAGCACGGACTTCTCCGAATGGGCCGGCCAGGGATGGGCCCCGAGGTGGGCGTCGACCACGAGCAGGTGCACGGTGTTGGAACCCACGTCGAGCACGCCGAGTCGCATAGGGCATACGCTAACCCGATGGCCATCCACGTCGCCGTCGACGACCCGGCTGACCCGCGCAGCCGCGAGGTCGGTCTCGACTTCCCCCGGGAGTGGGTCGAGTTCGCCGATCCGGCGGACCCGCAGCACGTCATCCGCGCCGACCTGACGTGGCTGCTGTCCCGCTGGACCTGCGTGTTCGGGAAGACCTGTCACGGGATCATCAAGGGCCGCGCGGCCGAAGGCTGCTGTTCGCACGGCGCGTTCTTCACCGATGCCGACGACGAGAAGCGGGTGCGCGCGGCGGCCCGCAAGCTGACCCCACAGACGTGGCAGCACTACCGGCGCGGCTTCAAGAACTACACCGAGGTGGACACGATCGACGGGAGCAGTCCGGCCCGGCGCACCGCCACCCGCGACGGCGGGCCGTGCGTGTTCCTCAACGACCCGGACTTCCCGGGCGGGTGGGGCTGCGCGCTGCACGCGCAGGCGCTGCGGGACGGAGTGCATCCGCTGGAGTACAAGCCCGACGTGTGCTGGCAGCTACCGATCCGCCGGGACCAGGAGTGGGTCAAGCGGCCGGACGGCACGAAGGTGCTGGTCTCCACGATCACCGAGTTCGACCGGCGCGGCTGGGGCGAGGGCGGGCACGACCTCGACTGGTGGTGCACCTCGTCGCCGGAGGCGCACGTCGGCGGCGAGCCGCTGTACCAGTCGTACGGGCCCGAGTTGACCGCGCTCATCGGCAAGGACGCCTACGGCAAGCTGCGCGAGCTGTGCGACGCCCGGGGCAGGCTCGGGCTGGTCGCGCCGCACCCCGCGACGCCGGCACAGCCGCCGGCCCATCCGGAGCCCGGCGGGCTCGAACCGGCCTCACCGCGCGCGCCGCGCCCCCGCAGGCGGGGGTAGCAGGAGGGGTGTAATTGTCGCCGGCGTCGTTTCCGAAAGGGACCACGATCTTCGCCTGCTGAGGCTAGGCTGCGTCGCGTCGCCACTCTCTGGCGACATTCAGCATCTGCTCAGGAGGAGTCGTCATGCGACGGTTTCGGGGGACTCGATTGCTCGGATCATCCCGGCGACGAGTGATTGCAGGGTTAGTGACCGCTGGTTTGGCGGCTCTGACGGTGGTCACCGTCACGGCCGTCCTGCCGGCGCGGGCGACGGTCCAGGGCGTCGTCGGCAAGATCAGCTACCAGCTCCCGGCAAGCACCACGATCTTTGGTGTCAACCCCGACGGATCCAACTCCGCGCACATCGTCGACGGGGCCGCGCAGGCGGAGTGGGCCCCGGACGGTAGCCGGGTGGCCTTCGTCCGCAGCGGCTCCGAGATCTGGACCGTCACCGCGGCTGGTAGCGGGCCGGTGAAGGTGACGACCGGTACGCAGATCGGGCATCCGATCTGGACTCCGTTCGGCGACTTCCTGATCTTCAGCCAGAACGGGAAGTTGCGGCTGGCCGCCAGCGACGGCTCCGGCGTGGCCGGCGACTTCAACGAAAACCCCGACCCGACGAGCTTCCAGGACGTGTCCCCGGCGGTATCGGTCACCAACGGCGTCGCGTTCGAGCGGGACAACGGGTCCACGCCGGTAGGTATCTACAAGTTCGTTCCCGGCTCGCCGACGAACCCGGCGCTGCTTGTCTCGGGCGGCAGGATGCCGGACTTCTCCCCGGACGGCACGAAGCTCGCGTATGTCGTGCCGGCGCACCCGGAGAACAACGTCACGGTCCCGGACCAGGTCTGGACCGCCGACGCCAACGGCGCCAACCCGGCGGTGCTCACCAGCGAGACCGACGGTGCCACGACGCCGAAGTGGTCTCCGGACGGTTCCAGCGTCGTCTACCAGGCGGAAACTTCGGGCTCCCACCCGCTCAAGACCATCAAGGTCGACACCAAGGCGGTGACGCCGCTCGGGGTTGACGGGCTCGACCCGGCCTGGCAGCCGATCAACAAGAACCATGTGGTTCGGGTGTGGGGCGGTGACGGGACCGCGACCGCGATCGGTACCTCGCAGTGGAACTACGACGACTTCGGCGGTAGCGACCCGAACCGGGTACCGGCCAAGGCGGTCGTCCTGTCGCGTAGCGACACCTACCTGGACGCGCTGGTCGGCTCGGCGCTGGCCATCGACAGGCAGGCGCCGCTGCTGATCACCGCGCCGACCAACTCGGTGGAGACCCGGGTGCTGGCCGAGATCAAGCGGGTGCTGGGCCCGACCGGCACGATCTACCTGCTCGGCGGGGTGCTGGCGCTGCCGCAGGGCATCGAGGACCAGTTGAAGGGGCTGGGGTACACGGTCAACCGGATCTGGGGCAACACCCACTACGACACCGCGATCGCCATCGACAAGGTGATCACTCCGGTCCCGAAGACGGCGATCGTGGCCACCGGGGCGAACTTCTTCGACGCCCTCGCGGCGGGCGCGGCCGCCGGCGCCAACCCGGGCACGGTGATCGTGCTGACCAACGGGGACACCATGCCGGCCACCTCGGCCGCCTACCTCAACACGCTGAACCCGGACCCGGTCACCGGCACCGCGATCGTGACCGGCGGCGGCCCGGGCGACCGGGCGCTGGTCTCGGCGTGCATCGCCAGGCTGATGCCAAGCTGGCCCGCGTGCGACACGATCGATTACTTCCCGCTGGTGGGGCCGAACGAGAAGGACACCGCGCTGCTGCTGGCCCAGTTCTTCTTCTTCTCCCCGTTCGTGTCGGCGATCGCCACCAACCGCGGCTGGCAGGACGCGCTGACCGGCGGCGCCATGATCGGCGCCGAGGGTGGGCCGCTGCTGCTCACCGACCCGACCGGGCTGTACGGCCCGCTGGCCACCTACCTGAACAACAACTCCGGCTCCATGTGGGACGCGATCATGCTCGGCGGGTTCCTCGCCCTGCCCGACACGCTCATCGCGCCGATCGGCGACGCGATCAGCCTGCCCGGCCAGTGGGACTACACCAGTTTCCAGCCCATCCAGGGCACCGGCAACGGACGCCAGGCGCCACTACTGACCCACCAGGCGCCGACCGGCCACCACGCCGGCACCGCGACCAAGGTGCCCGGCCTGACCCGCACCACCCCGAAGATCGTCGCTCGCTGACCCGCTAGGCAGGAACGTGTCGGCCCGGGACTCGCGTCCCGGGCCGACACGTTTGTCACGGCTCGAATTTGTAGCCCAGCCCCCGAACGGTGACGATGTACCGCGGGTTGGACGGCTCCGGCTCGATCTTCGAGCGCAGCCGCTTCACGTGGACGTCGAGTGTCTTGGTGTCGCCCACGTAGTCGGCGCCCCACACCCGGTCGATGAGCTGTCCCCGGGTGAGCACCCGGCCGGCGTTGCGCAGCAGCATCTCCAGCAGCTCGAACTCCTTGAGCGGCAACGGTACCGCCGCGCCGGACACGGTGACGACGTGCCGCTCGACGTCCATCCGTACCGGGCCGGCGGCCAGCGTCGGCGGGCTCTGCTCAGCCGGGTCGCTGCCGAGCTGGCGGCGCAGTACCGCGCGGATCCGCGCGACCAGCTCCCGGGGCGAGTACGGCTTGGTGACGTAGTCGTCGGCGCCGATCTCCAGGCCCACCACCTTGTCGATCTCCGAGTCGCGGGCGGTGACCATGATGATCGGTACGTGCGAGCGGGAACGCAGTTGCCGGCAGACCTCGGTACCCGACATCTCCGGGAGCATCAGGTCCAGCAGCACGATGTCGGCGCCGGTCCGGTCGAACTCGGTCAGCGCCGAGGTGCCGGTGGCCGCGACCGAGACCTCAAAGCCCTCCTTACGCAGCATGTAGGACAAGGCGTCGGAGAACGACTCCTCGTCCTCCACGACCAGCACGCGGGCCACTAGGCGGATCCCTTCACTCCGGCGGATTCTGCCGCGATCTCAATCGATAGTGGTAGCGCCAGGAAGGCATCGGGGGGACGCGCCGGCAGCCGCAAGGTGAATGTCGAACCCACGCCCACGGTGCTGACCACGTCGACCCGACCGCCGTGGTTGGTCGCGATGTGCTTCACGATCGCGAGCCCCAGGCCGGTACCCCCGGTGGCGCGCGAGCGCGCCCGGTCGGCCCGGTAGAACCGCTCGAAGATCCGGTCCAGGTCCTTGGGCTCGATGCCGATCCCCTGGTCGGTGACTGCGATCTCGACCCGGTCCTCGCCACCCCGGGCGCTGATGGTGACCCGCCCCGGTGCCCGGCCGTCCTCGGCGTCGGGTGAGTACGCGACCGCGTTCTCCGCCAGGTTCGCCACCGCGGCGACGAGCTGGCTCTCGCTGCCGTACACGGTCAGCCCGCGCGTACCCACGAAGGCGACCTCCAGGCCCTTGGCCGACGCCGGGGTCCGGGTGCGGTCGATGACCTCGGCGACGATCCGGTCCACCGACACCGGAGCCGGCTCCGGCAGCGGCTCGCCGCCCTGCAGTCGGGCGAGGTCCAGCAGCTCGCTGACCAGCCGGCCGAGCCGGGTCGACTCGTGCTGGATGCGCTCGGCGAACCGGCGGGCCGCGGCGAGGTCCTGGAGGATCTCGGTCTCGGCCAGCTCCTCGGGGGTGTAGTCGGCCGCCACCGCGGTCGCGTCGAGCAGCGCCTCGGCGAGGAGCTGGACGGCGCCGACCGGGGTCTTCAGCTCGTGGCTGACGTTGGCGACGAAGTCCCGGCGGACCCGGGCCACCCGGTGCGCCTCGGTGACGTCGGCCGCCTCGATCGTGACGTGGCCGTCGCCGAGCGCGACCGCCCTAATGTGGACGCCCAGCGGGTCCCGGCCGTTGCCCCGGGGCAGGTCCAGCTCGACCTCGCGGCGGGCGCCGGTACGCCGGGCCTGCCCGGCCAGGGTCCGGACCACGGTGTGCGCGACCGGCGGGCCGCCGACGCCGGTACCGGCGCGCAGCAGACCCATCTCCTTGGCCGAGGGGTTCGCCAGCACCGGCCGGTCCTCCGCGTCCAGCACCAGTACCCCGACCCGCAGCGCGTCCAGGCTGCGCCGGCCGAGCCCCTTGGCGGCCACCCGCCGTACCGGCGCCGGCAGGTCCTCCTCACCATCCGGAGCATCCAGGGGGATCACGCCCGGACGGGCCTTGCCATCGTCCTGGGCGGCGCGGCGACGCATCACGACCAGACTCCCTGCGGCTCCGGCGGCCACGCCTGTCGAAGCGACTGCTAGCAGCCCTCCAGCAAGCGCGTACTCCACGAGCAGATCGTAGGTGTGTTGTTAACCTAAGCATTGCGCGCGGGTGGACATACCCGGCGGGCGTCGATGAATGTTCACCGGTAGGCCGGATCTCGTTCATCCAGGTTCACCGGTGCGACGCCCCACCGACCTAGCGTCACGCCGTAGCCACGACCTTGGGGGCGACATGCGGGAGGAGTACCGGGCCGAGTTGGCCGAGGTTACGCACCTGCTCATCGAGATGACCGAGAGCGTCCGGGAGGCGATGCGCCGGGCCAGCGTCGCCCTGCTCGACGCCGACCGGACCGAGGCCGAGGAGGTGGTCGCCGCCGACGCCGAGACCGACGCCCTGTGCCGCCGGGTGGACGACCGGGTGTACGACCTGCTCGCCCGCCAGGCCCCGGTCGCCTCGGACCTGCGGCTCCTGGTGACGGCCCTCAGCATCGCCACGGATCTGGAGCGGATGGGCGACCTCGCGGTGCACGTGGCAAAGATCGCGCTGCGCCGGATGCCGGCGCGCGCCGTGCCCGAGGAGCTGCGCCCGGTGATCCGGGACATGGCAGCGGCCAGCGACCGGATGGCCGGCAAGGTCATCGACGTGCTCCGCACCGCCGACGCCAAGCGGGCCGCCGAGCTGGAGCACGACGACGACGAGATCGACGAACTGCAGAAGCAGCTCTACGGCCTGATGCTCGGCACGGCCTGGCGGCACGGCGTGGAGCCGGCGGTGGACAGCGCGTTGCTGGGCCGCTGGTACGAGCGGTACGCCGACCACGCGGTCAACGCCGGCCGCGCCGTCCTGTACTTCGTCACCGGCGAGATGGCCGGGGCGGTGTAACTGGCGCGCTCAGCGGCCCTGGTTCGCCACCGCGGCCGCGGCGGCGACAGCGGCCTCCGGGTCCAGGTACTCCCCGCCGGGCGTGAGCGGGCGCAAGGTGGTCGGGTCGAGGTCGTACCGCAGCGGGATGCCGGTCGGGATGTTCAGCTTCGCGATCGCCTCGTCGGAGATCTGGTCGAGGTGCTTGACGAGCGCGCGCAGCGAGTTGCCGTGCGCGGCGACCAGGACCGTCCAGCCGGCCAGCAGGTCCGGCACGATCGCGTCGTACCAGTACGGCAGTGCCCGGTTCAGCACGTCCTTGAGGCACTCGGTGCGGGGACGCGCCTCGGGCGGCAGGGTGACGTAGCGCGGATCGGCGAACTGCGAGTACTCGTCGTCGTCCGCGATCGGCGGCGGCGGTACGTCGTAAGAGCGGCGCCAGAGCATGAACTGCTCCTCGCCGTACGCCTCCAGGGTCTGCTTCTTGTTCTTGGCCTGCAGCGCGCCGTAGTGTCGCTCGTTCAGCCGCCAGCTCCGCCGGACCGGGATCCAGGCCCGGTCGGCCGCGTGCAACGACAGCTCCGCCGTGCGGATAGCCCGCTTGAGGACTGACGTGTGCACCACGTCGGGCAGCAGGTTCCTGGCCCGCAGCAGCTCGCCGCCGCGGCGGGCCTCGTCCTCGCCGCGCGCCGACAGGTCCACGTCGACCCAGCCGGTGAAGAGGTTCTTCGCGTTCCACTCGCTCTCGCCGTGACGGAGCAGCACGAGCGTTCCGATGGTCATTGCGACATTTTCCCGCACGCCTTCCGGGATCCGGCAGCCGGGCGGCGGCACGCCAGCCGTGCCGGTCCATAACGTGCGACGGCGGCCGGGCCGTGCGGGAACCATGTCCGCGCCGGCCACGTCCGCCGTCCGGTGGCGTACCCCACGTCCCCCAACGCTCCGCCACCCCCGGACCAGAGGTCCGATCGAGACTTAACTTACGGCGACGGCGTACCGCGCTCAAGCGGTTTCTCTGTCGCATCTCTCACAGAACGTGACCACCGTCCACAGGAGAGGATGGTCACGAAGGGTTCACCAGGTGTTCGAAAGCGCGCAGGTTGTCAAGCGGCTCACCGCGCTTGACCCGCCACGCCCACTCCCGCCGGATCGCCTCCCCGAAGCCGATCGCGAGCATGCTGTCGAAGTTCTCGTCGGCGTACTCCAGGACGGCGCCCAGGAGCCGGTCCAGCTCGTCCGCCGTCACAGCGTGTAGCGGTATCCGGCCGGTCAGGTAGACGTCACCGACCTTGTCGATGGCGAAGGCGACCGCGTACATCCGGGCGTTGCGCTGGAGGAGCCAGGCCCACAGCTCCTCGCGCCGCTCGTCCGGCTGCCGCATCACGAACGCCTCGATGCGCAGCGCGTGCTCGCCCACGATGAGGTTGCAGATCGTCTTGAGCTTGTGCGTCCCCGGCAGGGTGACGGCGAAGGAGCGGTCCCCGGTGCGCTCCCACTCCAGCCCGCGCTCGTCCAGGGTGGACTCGATCAGTTTCTCGGTGGTCATCGCACGGCGACCAGTTCGGCCACGCGGCTGCGGTGCTCGGTCACCGCCTCACGGTAGACCTTGAGCAGGCTCGCGGCCGTACGGTCCCAGGAGAACTGTCGGGCGTGCGCGATGGCGCCGCGCGCCAGGCGGGACCGCCGGCCGGGCTCCAGCAGCAGGTCACCCACCACCCCAGCCCAGGACGCCGGGTCGTGCCCGTCCACGAGGACGCCGGAGATCCCGTCGCGCACCGCGGTCACCAGGCCGCCGACGGCGGCGGCCACGACGGGGGTACCGCACGCCTGCGCCTCCAGCGCCACCAGCCCGAAGGACTCGTTGTAGCTCGGTACCGCGACCAGGTCGGCGGCGCGGTACAGCTCGGGCAGCCGGTCCCGGCTCTGCGGCGGCAGGAACCGCACCACGTGCCCGATCCCGAGCGCCCCGGCGAGGCCGGCCAGGTCGAGGCCGCTGCCGCTGTTGCCGCCGACGATCGCCAGGGTGAGCCGGTCGACGAGCTGCCGGGGCAGCCGCGCGACCGCCCGGAGGAGCACGTCGGGCGCCTTCAGCGGCTGGATGCGCCCGACGAACGCGATGACGTGACCCCGCTCCGGCAGGCCGAGGTGGCGTCGGGCAGCGCTGCGTACCGCCGTCTCCCGGCCCAGCGCCGCCGGGGTGAACCGGTCGAGATCCACCCCGGGCGCGACGACCGCGACCCGGTCCAGCGGCGCACCGTACAGGTCGATCAGCTCGCGGGCCTCGATCGGCGTGTTCGCCACCAGCCGGTCGGCCTCGCCGACCACCTGCTCCTCGCCGATCACCCGGGCCGGTGGCTCGGGCCGGTCCCCGTCGGCGAGCCGGCGGTTCTTCACCTTGGCGAGGGTGTGCGCGGTGTGGATCAGCGGTACCCCCCACCGGTCCTTGGCGAGCCAGCCCACCTGGCCGGACAGCCAGTAATGCGAGTGGATCAGGTCGTACCAGCCCGGCGAGCGGCCGGCCTCCGCCCGGAGCACCTCGTGCGTGAAATCGCACAGCTGTGCCGGCAGGTCCTCCTTGGCCAGCCCCTCGAACGGGCCGCTGACCACGTGCCGGACGAGTACCCCCGGGGCCATCTCGACACAGGGCGGCAGGTCTCCCGACGTGGCCCGGGTGAAGACCTCCACCTCGACTCCGGCCTGGGCCAGCCGGCGGGCGACCTCGACGATGTAGACGTTCATCCCGCCCGCGTCGCCGGTACCCGGCTGGTGCAGCGGTGACGTGTGTACCGACAGGATGGCGACCCGGCGCGGTGATCCGCTGGCGATCCCGCACGCCATGCGCAGCCGTCTCACATTCCGCTCCCTGGTGCACCGATCTCTACCCGTGCCCGGGTACCAACCGGCTCAACCCGATGACCCCATGGCATTCTTCCCGCGCCGGCCCGCGCGGCATCGATGAAAGTGACCAAGATCGCAGCTCGGCCGGTCAGCTCAGCACGGTGATCCGGTCGAAGTCCGGCGCGGCACCGGTGGGGTTGGTGAAGAGCAGCGTGTTGCTGCCGGCCTTGAGGGTGACCCGGACGGCGAGCCAGCCGGTGGTGCTCCAGTCGGCGGTACGCCCGAAGCTGAACGTGGCCGCGGTGCCGCCGTTGACGCTGATCTGGGCGCTCCGGCTGCCGCTGCCGCCGTTGACGTAGGCGATCACCACCACGACCGATCCACCGGCCGCCGACTTGACCCCGTTGAACCGCAACCAACCCATGCCCTTGCCGATGTCGCCGACCTTCTTGTTGCCCGAGCAACCCGAGCACGTGAACACGCGCGTGCCCGGCATCGAGTTCGCCGAGGACTCGGCCTCGTACGACACCGAGGTCGGTGGCGGCGGAGAGGGCGACGGTGACGGCGACGGAGACGGCTGCGGGAGGGGAACCGGGACCGGGACGGGAACCGGGACCGGGACCGGGACCGGTGCGGGCGGCGGGGCCGCCGCAGGGGC
>JBKPCQ010000359.1:0-7797 GCA_046727455.1 Actinomycetota bacterium
CTGATCTCGGGTACCGGGGCCTGAGCGAGCCCCGACCTGGACGACCACTACGCTGTACCGCGTTCGGGAGTTTCGAGGAGGAGCGCCGTGACCCGCTCGATCCGTCGGCCACTGGTCGCAGGCGGCCTGGCCGTCACCGGAGCCCTTGCCACCGTGCTGCTCAGCGCGTGCAGCGCGGGGCAGATCGCGCAGACGGCACAGATCCAGCCCGCGGTGCCGGGCGCGAACGCGCAGGCACCCGGACGGCTGGTGTTCGTGCGCAACGCCCTGGTCGACTACCTCGGGCCGAAGGGGTACCCGACGGGGGCCCGCGCGCGGCTGGCGTTCTGGGTCTTCAACAACACCCAGGAGCCGATCAGCCTCGTCGGCCTGAGCGCGTTCGAGGTGGCGGGCGGCCAGAACCTGCCGGTACAGGTGACGGCGCTCCCCGGCGAGAACACCGCCGTGCCGTGCGTCGTGCCCCGCTCCCCCTCGCTGGCACCGGCGCCGACCAGCACCGCGTCCTCGCCTGCCGCCGAGCCGAGCGGTTCGGCCAGGCCCTCGGCCTCCGCATCGCCGTCGGCATCGCCGAGCGCGTCGCCGTCGCCCTCGCCCAGCGCGAGCCCGACCGGCTCGGCCCGGTTCTCCCTGACCATCCCGCCGGCCGGCTGCGTCGAGCTCAGCAAGCGGGCCGCCAACTACGTCCAGGTCGTCGACCTGCCCGAGCCGCTGGGCAACCAGCAGGCGATCCAGGCGGTCTTCCACTTCACCGGGTCGGGCGGGGACACCTTCGCGATCGGCGACCAGGGCCCGCCGGTCCTGCTTCCGGTGGCACCGCCCGCGAGCCCGCTGCCCCGGTCGAGCTGACCTTCCTGTCGTACCTCCGGGGTAGCTTGCGCGCGTGGCGATGACCAGGGCGCGAGCGGCATACGAGTGCGACGCCTGCGGGCACCGGCCGCCCAAGTGGGTCGGGCGGTGCCCCGAATGCGGCGAGTGGGGCTCGGTCATCGACTCCACCGGCGGCGCGGCCCTGTCCGGCACGCTGCGCGCGGTCACCGCCCGCGCGCCGCTGGAGCCGGCCCGCCCGATCGCCACGATCAGCGCCGAGCCCGCGCGGTACCGGCCCACCGGGGTGGGCGAGCTGGACCGGGTGCTCGGCGGCGGGCTGGTCCCCGGCGCGGTCGTGCTGCTCGCCGGCGAGCCGGGAGTCGGCAAGTCCACGCTGCTGCTCGACGTCGCGCAGCAGTGGGCGGCCGGCTCGGGCAGCCCGGCGCTGGTCGTCTCGGGGGAGGAGTCGACCAGCCAGGTCCGGCTGCGGGCCGAGCGGCTGGGCGCGCTGCACGACCGGCTCTACCTCGCGGCCGAGACCGACCTCGAAGCGCTGCTCGGGCACCTCGACGCGGTTCGCCCGGGGCTGCTCGTCGTCGACTCGGTGCAGACCATCACGGCGCCCGGCACCGAAGGGGTCCCGGGTGGGGTGACCCAGGTCCGCGCGGTGACCGCCGCGCTGGTCGCGGTCGCCAAGGAGAGCGGCGTGGCGACGGTGCTGGTCGGTCACGTCACCAAGGACGGCCAGGTCGCCGGGCCGCGCGTGCTGGAGCACCTGGTCGACGTCGTCCTGCATTTCGAGGGCGACCGGCACTCGGCGCTGCGCCTGGTACGCGGCCTGAAGAACCGGTTCGGCGCGGCCGACGAGGTCGGCTGCTTCGAGATGCACGAGGGCGGCATCGTGGGGCTGCCCGACCCGAGCGGCCTGTTCGTCACCCGGTACGCCGAACCGACGCCAGGCACCTGCGTGACCGTCGCGATGGAGGGCCGGCGGGCCCTGGTCACCGAGGTCCAGGCGCTGATCGGCGCCCAGGTCGCCGGCTCGCCCCGGCGCACGGTGTCCGGCCTGGACTCGGCGCGCCTCGCGATGGTGCTCGCGGTCCTGCAGGGCCGCACCGGCGCCAAGCTGCACGACCGGGAGGTGTTCGCGGCGACGGTGGGCGGGATCCGGGTGGTGGAGCCGGCCGCCGACCTCGGCATGGCGCTCGCCGTCGCGTCCGCGACCCACCAGCTTCCGCTCGCCGCCGACCTCGTGGCGCTCGGCGAGGTCGGGCTGACCGGGGAGGTACGCCGGGTGGGCGCGATCCCGCGCCGGCTCGCTGAGGCGGGCCGGCTCGGCTTCCGGTACGCGTTGGTGCCACCCGGCTCGGGTACCGCCGCCGGGCCGGTCGGGATGACCGTCCGGGAGGTCGGTGACGTCCGCACGGCGATCCAGTGGGCGGCACGGGCCTCGGCCGACCCGCCGGACCGCTCGTGACCGACCACACCGGACGGTTACGAGTTAAACCGCGATCCGTAGACTGTTCGAGTGCCGATCGACCGCGACGCCATCCGGCCGGGCCCTCCGAGGCCGGGCGCCGGCCTGGCGTTCCGTCCCGGGGGCGGCCCCGGCAGTTGGGCCGGCGGCAGCGCCGGCAGCGATCCCCTGCGCGCCACCCTGGCACTGATGGCGCCCGGCACCGCGTTACGCGACGGCCTGGAACGGATCCTGCGCGGGCGCACGGGTGCGCTCATCGTGCTCGGCCACGACCGCGCGGTGGAATCGCTGTGCACCGGCGGCTTCCCGCTCGACGTCGAGTTCTCCGCGACCCGCCTGCGCGAACTGTGCAAGATGGACGGTGCCGTGGTGCTGTCCTCCGACGGCACCCGCATCGTGCGCGCCAACGTGCACCTCATGCCGGACCCGTCGATCCAGACCGAGGAGTCCGGCACCCGGCACCGTACCGCCGAGCGGGTCGCCAAGCAGACCGGGTACCCGGTCATCTCGGTCAGCCAGTCGATGCACATCATCGGCCTGTACGTCAACGGCCAGCGGCACGTCCTCGACGACTCGGGAGCCATCCTGTCCCGCGCCAACCAGGCCCTGGCCACGCTGGAGCGGTACAAGCTGCGGTTGGACGAGGTTTCCGGCGCGTTGTCCGCGCTGGAGATCGAGGACCTGGTCACCGTCCGGGACGCGGTCGCCGTGGTGCAGCGGCTGGAGATGGTCCGGCGGATCGCCGACGAGATCGCCGGGTACGTGGTCGAGCTGGGCACCGACGGCCGCCTGCTCGCCCTGCAACTCGAGGAGCTGATGGCCGGCGTGGACGCCGACCGTACCCTCGTCATCCGCGACTACGTACCGGCCGGCAGCGGGCTGCGGCAGCTTGAGGACGCCCTGCTGGAACTGGACGCGCTGTCCCCGACCGAGATGATCGACCTGGTCGCCGTCGGCAAGGCGCTGGGCTACCCGGGCGCGTCGGACGCGCTCGACGTGGCCGTGTCGCCGCGCGGGTTCCGGCTGCTGGCGAAGGTACCCCGGCTGCCCGCCCCGGTGGTCGACCGGCTGGTCGACCACTTCGGCTCGCTGCAGCGCCTGCTCGGCGCGACAGTCGAGGACCTGCAGGCGGTCGACGGCGTCGGCGACGCCCGGGCCCGGGGCGTTCGCGAAGGACTCTCCCGGCTGGCCGAAGCCTCGATCCTGGAACGGTACGTCTGAGCGTTACTTGCCGGTGATCGTGAAGGTCACCGGCGCGCTCGCCTTGGTGTCCAGCTTCGCCACGATCTGGTAGGTCCCGGTGGGCAGCGGGGTACCGCCGCTGCATTTCTGGCCGGCGGTGCCATCCCAGCCGATCTTGAAGGTGTCCTCGATACCCGGTCCGAAGGTGACGACGTTGTTCTGGCCCGAGGCGCCCTGGCAGGAGTCCGAGGACCACACCGTCTGGCCGTTCTGCACGACGTGCAGCTCCTGGGGGTTCGAGCCGACGTCGCGCTTGCAGGCCCGGGTCGACGTATTCTTGATCTTCAAGGTCAGCTCGTACCGGTACGTCCCGCCGGTGATCTGCTGGACCGACGGGGTCAGCAGGATATCGGCGTCGGCGCACATCTCCGTCGTGGCATCGGCAGCGGCCGGGGGCGTCGCCGTGGTGACGGGCGGCTGACCGGCCGGATCGCCGGGGTCGGTGGCCGCACTCGGATCGGTCGACGGTGACGCCGCGGTCTGGGGGTGCGGCTGCGAGGTCGTCGGCCGCGGCGAGCCCGTCGCCGGGGTGGCGGTGCTCGCGTGCCGGCCGGGGGCGCCGGAGCCGCTCGACCCGCCGCACGAGTACACCACCAGCAGGATGAGCAGCAGGAGACCGCCGGCGACCAGAGCCCGGCGCCGCCAGTAGACGGCCGGGGGAAGCGGGCCAACCGTCAGGTTCATGATTCCCTCACGGTAGAGCGAAAGCGGAAGCGGATCACGGCGACGCGCCGCCGGGGGATCAGAGATACACCTTGCGGGCGAAGATCGCGTGTGGCCCCGCCGCGCGGTCCAGGAACAGCAGGCCGGCGCAGTGGTCCAGCTCGTGCTGGACGGCCCGCGCCTCGAACCCGTCGGTGGTCAGGGTGACCGTGTCGCCGGTACCGGGGAGCTGCCCGGTGACCGCGAGCTGGCCGGCCCGCTTCACGTCACCGGTCAGGTCCGGTACCGACAGGCAGCCCTCGCGCGCCTTCTGCCACCGGCTCGCCTCGACCACCTCGGCGTTGCACAGCACGAACACCCCGTGGCAGGTACGCGTCTTCGGGTGCCCGGTGACGTCGACGGCGAAGACCCGTACCGCCTCGGCGACCTGCGGGGCGGCCAGCCCGACGCACCCCCGCGCGGCCCGCATCGTGGCGACCAGGTCGGCGGCCAGCGCGGTGATCCGCGGGTCGGCCGGGTCGACCTTCTCCCCGGGGCGGGACAGCACCGGATCCGGCGCCCGCACCACCACCCGGACCGACCCCGGCGGCCCGTTCCAGATCACGCCATCGCCTCGCCCCGCTCGACGATGCGTTCGCACATCACTGAGCCCATGGTTCGCTCGCTCACAGAACGTCCGCCTCGGCGGTCCGCAGGGTCACGTCGACGCCGAGCCGCTCGGCCACCTCGTCCAGTTCCGCCATCAGCTCGTCGACGTCCACTGTGGACGGTAGGTCCACCTCGGCGGAGAGCAGGTACAGCATGCCGGACAGCCGGGTGGTCAGGTCGGTGATGTTGCCACCGGCGTCGGCCAGCACGCGGGTCAGCGTGGCCACGATCCCCAGCCGGTCCGCGCCGTGCACGAGCAGCGTGAACGGGGTACCAGGCACGGTCGGCGTCGGCTCGGGAGGCACCGGCCGTACCGTCACGATCAGGTCGCCGTCGCCCGTCACCGGCTGTAAGGCCCGCTGGACCTCGTCGGCGCCGGGTTCCCCGACACAGATCAGCATCATCGCGAAGTGGCCACGGAGCAGGGTCATCGTCGAGTCGGTGAGGTTGAGCCCCAGGCCGGCGAGGATTCCGGAAACGTCGGCCACGATGCCAGTCCGGTCCTGGCCGACGACCGTAATCGCGAGTTCGTTCACGCTGCGCAGTGTGCCGCAGCCGGGTGCAGCCCGCCAACCCGGCCCTGGCAGGCTGCACGTCATGGACACCGTCGCGGATCGGCTCATCGCCTGGTTCGACGCGCACGCCCGGGAGCTGCCGTGGCGCCGCGCCGGGACCGGGCCATGGGAGGTGCTGGTCAGCGAGGTGATGCTGCAGCAGACGCCGGTGTCCAGGGTCGAACCGGTCTGGTACCGGTGGCTTGCCCGCTGGCCAACCCCGGCGGACCTGGCGGCGGATCCGCCGGCCGAGGCGATCCGGGCGTGGGGCCGCCTCGGGTACCCACGCCGGGCCCTCCGCCTGCACGACTGCGCGACGGCCATCGTGGCCCGCCACGGCGGAGCGGTCCCGAGCGACCTGGCCGACCTGCTCGCGCTGCCCGGTATCGGCGGGTACACCGCGCGGGCGGTGGCCGCGTTCGCCTTCGGCCAGCGCCAGCCGGTCGTGGACACCAACGTGCGGCGGGTGGTCGCGCGGGCGGTCTCCGGCGAGGCCGACGCGGGGCCGGTGACGACGGCCGCCGACCTCGCCGCGGTAACCGACCTGCTGCCGGAGGAGCCGGCCCGGGCGGCGCGGGCCAGCGTGGCGTTGATGGAGCTCGGCGCCCTGGTGTGCACCGCCCGTGCGCCGCGGTGCCCGGACTGCCCGCTCGGTGGCTCGTGCGAGTGGCGCCGCGCCGGCCGCCCGGCGCTGCGTGGGCCGAGCCGGCGGCCGCAGCGGTACGCGGGTACCGACCGGCAGGTGCGCGGGCTGCTCCTTGCCGTCCTGCGGGAAGCGACCGGGCCGGTACCGGTGTCCCGGCTCGACCTGGCCTGGCCGGATGCGATCCAGCGCGCCCGAGCGCTGTCCAGCCTGGTCGGGGACGGTTTGGTGAGCGCGCTCGACGGGCACCGCTACGCCCTGCCGGATGGTCATGGGACGGCGGAACGGAACCCGGCTGGTTAGGCTCGGCCGGTGGCAAGACCCTCCCGCGGCCGGCTCACCCCCATTGTCGTCCTGCTCGCACTGGCGATGGCGGCACTGACCGCGTGCGCCGGCGCGCCGCCGGCCCGCCGGGCCCGGTTCATGGGGCCGCCGGACATGTCGAACGTACAGACCGGCGGCGATGACCTCACCCCCGACCCGGGCGGGTCAGCCTCGCCATCGGCGCCGGTACCCTCCGGAGCCGCGCTCGCGGCGCGGATCCCGAAGTTCCCACCCGCTCCGCAGCCGCAGCCGATCGCCGTACCGGCCGGCCCGTCCGTGCCGATCTACAAACGGCTGCCGGTCAACCAGCCGGTGGCCTTCCTGACCATCGACGACGGATGGTTCCAGCTCCCCGACGACCCGCGGCTCATGCGGGCGGCGCACATCCCGTTCACGATGTTCCTCATCTCGGCGGTCGCCGCGAAGAACCCGGGGTTCTTCAAGGAACTGGAGGCCGCCGGTGGCGTGATCGAGGACCACACGGTGACGCATCCGAGCCTCAAGGGCGCCGCGTACGGGTTCCAGCATCATGAGGTCTGCGACGGGCGTACCTCCCTGGAGCAGACGTTCGGGCGGACGCCGCAGCTGTTCCGCCCGCCGTTCGGCAACTACGACCAGACCACGCTACGGGTGGTCCACGACTGCGGGCTCAAGGCGGCGTTCTACTGGTCCGAGACGGTCAACTACGGCGTCGTGGCGTACCAGACCGCCGAGCACCGCATCCAACCCGGCGACATCATCCTGATGCATTTCCGGCCGGCCTTCGTCAACGACGTGATCGCCGCGCTGGTCGCGATCCACCAGGCCGGACTCACCCCGGCCCTGCTGGAGGACTACATCGCCTGACAGCCGACATCGCCTGAACAGCCGACGGCCCCCGACCGTGCGATCGGGGGCCGTCGTGCCGCCGCTACTCCTCGGTCACGGTCAGGTTGGCCGGTACCGTCTCCGGTACCGTGGCCGGCTTGTCCGCGCCGCGGAAGATGAGCTTGGACTGCTCGACGTTGTTCGGGTCGCCCTCGCAGTCGACGACGATGATCTGGCCGGGGCGGATCTCGTTGAACAGGATCCGCTCCGACAGCGAGTCCTCGATCTCGCGCTGGATCGTCCGGCGCAGCGGCCGGGCGCCCATGACCGGGTCCCAACCCTTCTTCGCCAGCCACAGCTTCGCCGTGTCGGTGAGTTCGAGGGCCATGTCCTTGTTGCGGAGCTGGGCTTCGATCCGGGAGATCATGATGTCCACGATCTGGAGGATCTCGCCCTCGTTGAGCTGGTGGAAGACGATGGTGTCGTCGATCCGGTTCAGGAACTCGGGCCGGAAGTGCTGCTTGAGCTCGTCGTTGACCTTCTGCTTCATCCGCTCGTAGTTGCTCTCGGAGTCCTCCGAGGCCTGGAAGCCCAGCGACACGGCCTTGGCCACGTCACGGGTACCCAGGTTG
>JBKPCQ010000360.1:0-3606 GCA_046727455.1 Actinomycetota bacterium
CTTCATCCGCTGCAGCCGCTTGTAGACCGTCTGGAAGTTGGTCAGCATGCCGCCCAGCCACCGGTGGTTCACGTAGGGCATGCCCACCCGCGACGCCTGGTCGGCGATCGCCTCCTGGGCCTGCTTCTTGGTGCCCACGAAGAGGATCGTGCCGCCCTCGGCGACGGTGTTCTTGATGAAGTCGTACGCCTTCTCGATGTAGTCGAGGGTCTGGCGCAGGTCGATGATGTAGATGCCGTTGCGCTCGGTGAAGATGAAGCGCTTCATCTTCGGGTTCCACCGCCGGGTCTGGTGTCCGAAGTGGACACCGCTCTCCAGCAGCTTGCGCATGGTTACCACAGCCACGGCGACAAGCTCCCTAGTCCTGGTTGTCCGGCGGTCCGGTCGGGCCGCCGCCTGGCGCCCGGTCGCCGGCCGTGGTCCGCCCGCCGCACCCGTGGTGCGCCGGGACCAGGGCGGCCGTCGCCTCACCGGAGGGTGGGGAGGGCGCGCGAGGTCGACCACACGAGGTGGTCGCCGCAGACGAGTGTACGCGCCGGCTCCGCCGGGCGTCGGGTCAGCCCGCCGCCAGGCCGGCGACGATCAGGAGGGCGAGCCCGACCGGGAGGTACGCCAGGGGGGTACGCAGCCAGGCGCGCTCCGGTGGCCCGGCCGCCGCCGCCCCGGTCATCAGCCCGTAGAGCCCCATCGCGACCAACGGGATCCCGGTCATCGCGAACACTCCGGCGAGTACCGCACCGGGCGCCACGAGGTGGCCGAACTCACCCGATAGCAGCACCCGGACCAGGAACAGCTCGGCGACGATCGCCACCCCGCCGATCGCACCGGCGATCCCGGCGCGGCGGGCCCGGTACACCGTGGGCCGCGGCGTCGGCGCGCCCGGCGGGCGGCGCAGCGCGGCCCGGTCGATCGACTCGGTGCGGAACCCGCCGGTCTGCTCCGGCGCCTCCGGGCCCGAGCCGGGACCCTGGTACGACGGGACGGGTCCGGGCGCTACCGACGGCTCGGAGGGCAGGGTGCCCAGCGACTGCGCGGGGAACGCGGGCTCGCGGGCGGGCGGGACCTCCGGGGCGTAGGGCTCCGGGACGTACGGCGGCGGCTCGGCCGGGTACGGCACCGGCGGCAGGTCCACGCCGGATCGGGGACCGACCGCGCCGCGGTCGCGCTCGCCGCGATACCGCTCCTCGTCGTACCGCTCTCCGTACCCTCGGTCACCGGGAAACCAGCGACCTTCCTGCTCG
The DNA here is from genome assembly GCA_046727455.1 of Actinomycetota bacterium. GTDB lineage: Bacteria > Actinomycetota > Actinomycetes > Mycobacteriales > Micromonosporaceae > AC-43. The sequence continues at coordinate 1,242 of JBKPCQ010000360.1, forward strand.
TCCCGGTATCCGCCACGAGTTCCATCCACGCCGTCGAAAGTAGGGGAACCGGTACCGATGCGCCAGTGTCGGGACCCTGGTTTGTTCCCGACGGGGTCCCCCTAGGCTGGCGGGCATGGATCCACTCGTGGCCAGGATGCGACCGTTCGGCACGACCATCTTCGCGGAGATGTCGGCACTCGCCGTCCGTACCGGATCCGTCAACCTCGGCCAGGGCTTCCCCGACACCGACGGTCCGGCCTCGATGCTCGACGCTGCGGCGGAGGCGCTGCACGGCGGCCACAACCAGTACCCGCCCGGCCCGGGCATCCCCGCGTTGCGCACCGCGATCGCCGCTCACCAGCGGGAGTACTGGCAGCTCGACTACGACCCGGAGGGCGAGGTGGTGGTCACCGCCGGGGCGACGGAGGCGGTCGCGGCGGCGATCCTCGCGCTGTGCGAGCCGGGTGACGAGGTGATCTGCTTCGAGCCGTACTACGACTCCTACGCCGCGTCGATCGCGCTGGCCCACGCGGTACGCCGGCCGGTGACGTTGCGCCCCGGCGCGCACGGGCGCTACACGTTCGACCCGGACCAGCTCCGCGCGGCATTCGGCCCGCGTACCCGGCTCGTGCTCCTGAACTCCCCGCACAACCCGACCGGCAAGGTCTTCACCGTGCCCGAGCTGGCCCTGATCGCGGCACTGTGCGTGGAGCACGACGTGTACGCGGTGACCGACGAGGTGTACGAGCACCTGGTCTTCGACGGGACGCACCGGCCACTCGCCGGCTTCCCGGGGATGCGCGCGCGGACCCTGCGGATCTCCTCGGCGGGCAAGACCTTCTCCTGTACCGGCTGGAAGGTCGGCTGGGCGTGCGGCCCGGCCCCGCTGGTCTCGGCCGTGCTGCGGGTCAAGCAGTTCCTCACGTTCGTCAACGCCGGGCCACTGCAGCCGGCTGTGGCGCACGCGCTGACGCTGCCGCCGTCGTACTTCACCGGCTTCCGCGACGACCTGTTGGCCAAGCGGGACCTCCTGGTGGCCGGCCTCGATGAGGCCGGCTTCCGGGTGTACCGGCCGGAGGGCACCTACTTCGTCACCGCCGACATCGGTCCGCTGGGCGGCGTGGACGGCGTGGAGTTCTGCCGCTCGCTGCCGGAGCGGTGCGGCGTGGTGGCGGTACCGACCCAGGTTTTCTACGACGACCCGGAGGCGGGGCGGCGGGTGATCCGCTTCGCGTTCTGCAAGCGACCGGAGGTGCTGGCCGAGGCGGTGTCCCGGCTCGGCAAGCTCGCCTAACTCGATGGGATCTCCACCGCGATCTCGCCACCGAGGCGCGCGTCGCCGGTCAGCCGCAGGTCGTCGCCGCTCCAGAACCGGCCGGCGTCGTACCACTGCGACCGGCGCCGGCCCCTGGGCAGCAGGCCCATCTCCTCGTACGTGATCGCGACGACCTCCGCGCAGTAGGCGGTCTCCAGGTCGGCCCGTTCCGCCGTCCGGATCTTCGGCAGCCGGCCCTGCAGCCAGCGTCCGGCGAGTCGCGCCGTGGACGGGAACGGCGTGCCGTCGAGCCGGGCGATGGTCCGCAGCACCGCGTCCTCCATCTCCCGCGTCACCGGCTGCCAGAGCTGGCGCAGCCAGGCCCGCTGGCCGTACCGGTTGCCCCAGACCACGACCGCCCTGCGCAGATCATGCAGTTGCACGCCGCGCTGGTGCGTACCGGTCCACAGGTCGGGCAGGGAGCGGCCCAGCTCGGCGTGCCACATCAGCGGCGGCATGTCGTCCAGGACGACCGACATGCCGACGTGGTTGACCGGGCTGTTGGTGGAGAGCTGGATCGCGCGGTCGGCGGGGGTACGGCCGCGGAAGAGCCAGACATCTCCGGTACGGGTCAGGTCGATGGCCTCGTCCAGCGTGATCAGGGTACCGGGCACTCGCGTAGCCTATGCACGTGCGGTGGTGGAAGGTAGTTGGGCTGGCCGCGTTCGTGGGCGTGGCGGCCACCGGTGTGGTGATCGCCCGGGCGGAGCGGCGGCGACGCGCGTACACGCCCGAGGAGATCCGGGCGAGGTTGCACGAGCGGCTGGCGGAGGCCGGGGAGCCTCCCGACTGACCATCCACAGGTACCCTCGCGGTCCACAGACGGGCGGGCCCGCGGTTGCCGGTACCGGCCGGCGGGGCCACGCTGCCCGGCATGCTTCGTCGGATTCTCGACCTGCTCGCGATTCTGTTGCTGGTCACGATGCTCGGACCGGCCACGCCCGGCGCGCTGGCCGCACCGGGCGGGCCGGCCGCTGTGACTGTCCCGGGCGGGCCGGCCGCTGTGACGGTCCCGGCCGGGCCGGCCGCTGTGACTGTCCCGGGCGGGCCGGCCGCGCCCGGCGGGCC
>JBKPCQ010000361.1:0-21935 GCA_046727455.1 Actinomycetota bacterium
GTCGCTCGCCCGGGCCGCCCGTCGCGACCCGGCGGCCGCCGAGTCGGCGCTACGCGCGGCACGCCAGCTCCGCGAGACCCTGCACGCCGTCCTGGCGGCGGTCGTGGACGGCGGGGCACCGGACCTCGCCGCGCTGCGACCCGTGCTGGTCGACGCCGTACGGCACGCCGCACTGGCGCCGGCTCTGCCGCTGCACTGGACCGTGCCGGTGGACACACCCGGCGACGTCCCGCGCCGGCTCACGCTCGCCGCGCTCGACCTGCTGTCCGACGGCGCCGCCCTGTCTGCCGTCCGGCGCTGCGAGGGCGCCGGCTGCGGCTGGCTGTTCCTCGACCGCAGCCGCAGCCATACCCGCCGCTGGTGCAGTACGGCCGACTGCGGCAACCGGGAACGCGCCCGCCGTCACTACGCCCGCGTCCGGGCGGCGGCCCGGTGAGGGCGGTCAGCTGAAGGCGGGTGGTGCCTGGGCATAGGCGGGCGGTAGGTGCGGCCAGGTCAGCGGCTGGCCGTCGAGGCGCCCCGGCGGGCTGATGCCGCTCCATCCGTTTCCGAACGCGATCCGGTACGCGTCGGCCTGGCGCCGCTGCTCGTCGTCGTCCACACTTGGGCCGGCCGGCCGGACGCCCTGGTCGAGCAGCCACTGCGCGGTGCGGGCGAGGGACAACGAGGCGTGCGCGGCGTCGCCGGTACGGGCGCGCCGGACCAGCGCGGCCAGCGTGCCGGCGGCGACGAGATACCCGGTGGCGTGGTCGAGCAGCTGGCAGGGCAGCACGCCGGGGCGGGTGTCGTCGGTGCTCGTGGCCCAGCCGATGCCGGTGGCGATCTGCACCAGGCTGTCGAACCCGCGACGGGTCCGCCAGCCCGGGGCCGGTCCCCAGGCGGAGAGCGTGACGACGATGGTACCGGGGTGCCGGTCCGCTACCTGGTCGGGGTCCAGACCGAGGCGGCGCAGCGCGCCGGGCCGGTAGCCGGTCACCAGGACGTCGGCCCGGTCGACAAGCTGGTGCAGGACCTCACGGCCGTCCGGCGTACTGGCGTCCAGGGCGGTGCTCGCCTTGCCGACCACCCCGTCGACGGCGGCCAGCGGCAGCTCCGGCCGGCGCGGATCGTCGACGCGCAGCACGTCGGCACCGAGCGCACCGAGCATCCGGGTACCGACGGGGCCGGCGATGACCCGGGTCAGGTCGAGCACCCTCACGCCCGACGCGGGAAGCCCCCCGGGCGCGCCCGGCGGCAGCGGCGGGGCTCCGGCACCCAGCGGCGCCACGGCCACGAGCGGCGCGGGTACCACCGGATGATCGGCCTGCCACCGTGCGCGGGTGCGGGCCGCGACCGCCAGCCCGCCCGCGTCGTACACGATGCGCTCGACCTCCAGCGCCGGGCGCCGCGCGATGGCGCCGGCCAGCGGCGCCTGAACGTCGCCGTCGGGACCGTCGGCGACGCCGAGGGCGGCCAGCAGGGCCGCGCGGTGCCAGGGATAGTTCGCATGGGTCCGCACCCAGCCGTCCGCCGCCGACCACAGCCGGGACAGCGGTGCGAAGCGGTCGGCGCCGCGCCCTGCGGTGTCACGTAGCCAGGCTTCGCTGCGCACCGCCGCGGCGACGTGTGCGGTGTCGAGCGCGACGTCCGGCCGCCGGCCGGTGCGCTCGCCAGCCAGGTCAGCGGCTGCCGTGAGGCAGGCGGCCACCGACGCGACCGCGCAGTCGGCGACCGCCAGCCGCGACAGTACCGGCGGCCGGGGCTCCCCGGTCACCCGCAGCCCGCCGTCGCCGGTCAACCCCAGATCCGCCCGCACGCCCGCCAGCAGCGTCACCATGGACCCATCATCACGCGCGCTGTCGCAACTGCTCGATCTCCCGCTGGATCTGTTCCTCGGAGAACGCGTCGGTGCGGCCTCCACCAAGGGCCGATGGTCCCGGGTCAGCCGGCGAGGTGCTTGAGCAGGTCGTAGACGACGAAGGCCGGCCAGACCAGGGCCTTGAGAATCCCGAGGATGACGCCCCAGAACCCGTCCGCGTGCTGGATGTAGTACACGAGGGCGCCGATCAGACCCAGACCGTAGACGGCGTCGCCGCCGCCGCCGCCGGCGCCACGCCGGCGCCCGCGTCTCCTGCTGCTCTCGGTCATGCCGTGATCATTCTCCGGGTACGGCCCTGGAGCCCAGGGCCCTACGGCGGATCACCGGAGGACCTTCGGCACGGCCTGGAGCACGGTCAGCGCGAGGATGCCCGCGGCGCCGATCGCGAGCGCGATGGCGACGGTGACCGGTTGCGTGTAGTCGAGCGCGAAGAACCGGGCGGTGGCCGGTACCGCGGCGACCAGCGCGAAGGCGGCGACCATCGCGGCGACGAGGGCCCCGCGCCACCAGGTGTACGGGCGGGCGATCAGCGCGAGGGCGAAGGCGGCGACGAGGAACAGGGTCAGGGTCGCCGCGCTGCGGTCCGCGGGCTGGTCGCTCGCGGTGTGCAGCCGGGCGAGCCCGTACGCGGTGAACGCGGCCAGCCCGCAGACCAGACCGGTGGGTACCGCCAGCCGCAGTACCCGGCCCAGGAACCCGGGTCGGGCCCGCTCGGCGTTGGGCGCCAGGGCGAGGAAGAAGCCCGGTACACCGATGGTGAGGGTACCGACCAGGGTGACGTGGCGGGGCAGGAACGGGAACGGCAGGCGGGCCACGCCGACGAGGATGGCGAGCACGAGCGAGTACGCGGTCTTGATGAGGAACAGGTTGGCGACCCGCTCGATGTTGCCGAGCACCCGGCGCCCCTCGGCCAGTACCCGGGGCAGCGCGGCGAAGCTGTCGTCGAGCAGCACCACCTTGGCGACCGCGCGGGTGGCCGGGCTGCCCGAGCCCATCGCGATCCCGAGGTCGGCCTCCTTGAGCGCGAGCGCGTCGTTGACCCCGTCGCCGGTCATCGCGACGGTGTGCCCGGCGCGGCGCAGCGCGGCGACGAAGACGCGCTTCTGTTGCGGGCCGACCCGGCCGAAGACGCTGTGCCGGTCGAGTTCCGGGCCCGGGTCGTCGCCGAGGTCGCGGGCGTCGACCGGGTCCGCCGCGCCGGGCAGGCCGAGAGCCGAGGCGACGGCGCCGACCGACGCGGGCGCGTCGCCGGACAGTACCTTGACCGCGACCCCCTGGTCACCGAGGTACGCCAGCGTCGGGGCGGCCTCCGGGCGCGGCCGCTGGCGTAGGGTCACCAGGGCGACCGAGCGTACCGTCCACAATGGACGATCCGGGTCCGTGGCCTCCCCCAGGGCCAGCACGCGCAGCCCGGTCCCCGCGACCGACCCGGCCCGGTCCCGCAGCGGGTCGCCGGCCGGCAGCACCACGTCCGGCGCGCCGAGGACCCAGGTACCGTGCCCGTCGAAGGTGGCCGCACTGTAGCGGCGGGCGGAGGAGAACGGCACGCTCGCCGTCACCGTCCAGTCCCCGGCCGGGGCCGGTACCGTCGCCCCGATCGCCCGTACCGTCGGGTTCGGCGTGGCCTCGACCCGCGCCAGCGCCCCGAGCACCGCCCGGGCCCGCGCCTCGTCCCCGTGCGCCGCCTCGATGCCTGCGAGGTCCATTCCCGGCGCGGTCAGCGTGCCGGTCTTGTCCACGCACAGCGTGTCCACCCGGGCCAGGACCTCCACCGCGGGCAGTTCCTGCACCAGGCAGCGGCGCCGGGCCAGCCGGATCACCCCGACGGCGAACGCCACCGAGGTCATCAGCACCAGACCCTCAGGGATCATCGGTACCAGCCCGGCGACGCTGCCCACCATCGCGTCGGCGAGCTGCCCGGCACTGCGCAGCTGGCTGATCACCAGCAGCACCCCGACCGGCACGATCACCCAGGTGATGATGCGCAGCAGGTGGTTGATGCCGGCCATCAGCGTCGAGTGGGCGAGGTCGAACCGGCGCGCCTGCGCCACCAGGCGGTTGGCGTACGCGTCGTCGCCGACCCGGGTGGCGACGAAGGCGCCGGAGCCGGCCACCGCGAAGCTGCCCGACAGTACCCCGTCCCCGGGCTGCTTGGGCACCGGATCGGCCTCGCCGGTCAGCAGCGACTCGTCGACCTCCAACCCGTCCACCGCGACGACCTCGCCGTCAACCGGTACCTTCGCGCCGGTGCCCACCAGCACGAGGTCGCCGGCCACCACCTCCTCCGGCGGCACGGCCACCTCGGCACCGTCCCGGCGTACCCGCACCGGCGCCCGCTCCAGCAGCGCCAGCGCGTCCAGCGTCCGCTTGGCCCGCAGCTCCTGCACGATGCCGACGGCGCTGTTGACCACGATGACCAGACCGAACAGCCCGTCCTGCGGCGCACCGAACACCAGCACCACCGCCAGCAGCACGCCGATGATCGCGTTGAACCGGGTCAGCACGTTCGCCCGCACGATGGCCCAGGCGCCCCGGCTGGACCGGTGGGTGACAGCGTTGGACCGGCCGGCCCGGCTCCGCTGGGCGACCTCGGCGGTGCTCAGCCCGTCCAGGGTCGCCGGCATACCTCCACTGTCCCGCGCCGGGTACCGGACGGGCGAGGGACTCCTGCCCGGGTCACCCGGGACGTTCGCCGCCACCGCCGACGAACGCGGGCAGGTCGAGCCGGCGGATCTTTCCGGTGGCCGTCCGGGGCAGCTCCGGTACCAGGAAATAGTCCTTGGGGCGGCGGGCCGGCGGCAGCCGGGTCCGGGCGTAGCCGTCCAGCCGCGCGGGCGTGACCTCGCCGACCACCGCCGCGCACAGCCGCTGCCCCCAGCGGTCGTCGGGCACCCCGAAGACGGCCACCTGTTCGACCCCCGGGCACTCGCCGAGGACCAGTTCCACCTCCCGGGGGTACACGTTCACCCCACCGGTGATCACCAGATCCTCCCGCCGGCCGTCGAGGTACAGGTACCCCTCGTCGTCGAGCCGGCCGACGTCGCCCACGGTGAACTCGTCGCCGTGCCAGGCGGCCGCGGTCTTGACGGGGTCGTCCCAGTAGGTGAACCGGGCGAACGGCGGTACGCCGCACCAGATGCTGCCGTCTCCGGCGACCCGCAGGGTCCGTCCCGGGCGGGCCCGGCCGACGGTACCGGGTTGGGCCTGCCACTCCGCCGTCGAGCAGGCGGTGAACTGCCCTTCGGTGGAGCCGTAGAACTCCCAGACCGTACCCGCCGGCAGCGCCTCGACGAGGCGATGCTTCAGCGGGTACGGGCACGGTTCGCCGGCATGGGCGAGCAGCCGGAAGCTCGTCAGGGGCGGCAGCTCGCCGGCCGCGAAGAGCCGGCGCAGCTGGGTCGGCACGCAGAACGCGGTCGTCGGCCGGTGCCTCGCGATCGCGTCGAGCACCGCCGCCGGCTCGAACCGGCCCGGAAGCAGCACGGTCCCGCCGGCGAGCAGGGTACACATGGCGAAGCGCAGCGGCGCCGAGTGGTACAGCGGGGAGAAGACCAGGTGCCGGTCGGCCGCGTCGAACCCCCACAGCCCCGTCTCCTCGGCCAGCAGCGCCGCCGCGTCCGCCTCGGACAGCACGCCCGACCAGACTCCCTTGCGCCGCCCGGTGGTACCCGACGTGTAGTGCATCGGCCGGGCCAGCGGCACCGGGGCCAGCTCGGCCGGCGGCCCGGCCAGAAGCGCGGCGAGTCCGGCGCCGTCCGCGACGACCAGCGCCGGACGGCAGTCGGCGAGCAGGTCCGCCCGCTCCCGGGCGGGCAGCGCCGGGTCGAGCAGGACGGGTACCACACCCCGCCGCAGCGCGCCGAGGACGGCCGCGAGCAGGCCGCCCGACGCGGGTAGAAGCAGGGCGATCCGGTCGCCCGCGACCACCCCGGCCGCCGCGAGCGCGCCGGCGACCCGGCGCTGCGACGGGAGGTTCCCGGCCGCGGTGACGACCTCCACCATGGCCGGCAAGCCTACCGGCCCGCGGACCGCGTTGACCCGTTGATGCGCAGGTGGCTGCCACTGCCGCTCAATCGAACTCCCCGTAGTCCTCTGACCACGAGGAGCGTCACCACTCGCACGATGCCGCTCGGCCTTGGTAGCATTCCGCCGCTCAGCGCCCGCGCTCCGGCACGATCGCCTGCGCTGACAACGGCATCACCGATTCCTCGATCCCGTCGAGAAGGGGAGGTCCGGCTGGGGAGAGGTGTAGCGCACGAATGTCTGACGATGGAGGTCGTCCTGTGACTGACAGTGGTATGAAAGGCCGTGTCAAAGGGCTGCTCGCAGGGGCCTCCCCTGTCACGGAGTCCCCGGAGCCGATGATGGATACTCATACCCCTCCCGATGCCCTGTCCGGTCCCCATGCCCAGCGCCAGGCCCTCCAGGTGCTGACCCTGGCCCAGCGAACAGCCGATGAGCACGTCGCCAGTGCCCATCGTCAAGCGGACAAGATCTGCGCCGACGCCCGCGCCGCGGCGGAGCAGATCGTCCACCACGCCGAAGCGCACGCCGCCGATCTCCGGCGGGAAGCCGACAAGACGCTGTCCGACTCACGCGGGGCGGCGGAGCAAATAGTCCAGGACGCCAAGACGCACGCGGACGACACCCGTCGCACCGCCGACAAGGTGCTGTCCGACGCGCGGGCCAAGGCGGATGAGATCGCCAAAGACGCTCAAGAGAATGCCGACGAGCTGAAGCACCAGGCCGAGCAGCGCTATCAGGACGTGGTCGGGAGCTTGGCCGCCAAGCGTGAGGCGCTGCAGCGGCAGATCGAGGCGCTGGAGGTGTTCGACCGGGACTACCGGGCGCGCCTCACGAACTTCATGCAGGGCCAGTTACGCGCCCTGTGGGTCGACGAGCCGCGTGTGGACGCCGAGCCGGAGCAGCCGGACCCGGCGGACCCGGACGAGGACGACTGACCTCCCCGGCCCGAGCCGGCTCCCGGTGCGGGGAGCCGGCTCGGGGCGTCGCAGGTCAGAGAAGACCGCGTGCGACGAACGCCCGCCGTACCGCAGGCGCCTCAGCGATCCCCCGCGGGTACCGACAGCGCCGGCCCGACCCCTTCGGCGGATTCCGGGGGCGGCGGTCCCACCAGGTCGGGCATCGGCGGCACGTCCGGCATCGGGACCCGTCCGTCCTGCGCGGGCGTGAGCCGGCCGTGCAGTCCGACGGCGAGCGTCGACGCGACGAGGCAGCCGGCCACCACCACCGCCACCCACACCCCCGCCCGGCCGGCTCCGATCAGGGGTCCCGCGGTGATCGGGCCGACGATGCCGCTGATGCCCCAGAGGATCGAGGTCATCGCGTTGTACCGCCCGCGCAGCTCATCGCTGGCCAGCGCGTTGGTCAGCGCCGGCATGACGGGAGAGAGCAGCGTCTCGCCGACGGCGAACACCACGGCGCAACCGATGACGCCGACCGCCGCGAGCAGCACCCGGTGGTGCCGGCCGGCCAGGCCCCCCGCGGCCAGCACCAGCCAGGACCCGGCGAAGATCACGCCGACCGCCGCCAGCGCGTACGTGCGGCTGCGGTGGCGCAGGAAGCGCAGGACGAACAGTTGGGCACCCACGATCATCAGCGTGTTGCCGGCCAGTGCCCAGCCGATGACCCGGGGGCTCACATGGGCGACTTGGGTGGCGAAGGCGGTGAAACCGACCTCGATCTGCGCGTAGCCACACGTGGTCAGCGTCAGGCCGAACAGGATGAGCCGGACGAACGCCTTGTCCCGCAGCACGTCGCGGTATCCGCCGGAGCGGATGCCCCGGCGTGGCCCGGTCCGGGCGGCCGGGGGTGCTGCTCCCGCCAGCCGGCGGCCGACCTGCGGCATACTCAGCAGGATGCCCGCCGGTACCAGGTAGCTCACCGCGTCGCCGAGGTAGATCACCTGGAAGGTGACCGGCCGGGCGACGTCGACGAACGCCGCCGCCACCATCCCGCCGATCCCGATGCCGAGGTTGAGCAGCGTGAACGACAGGCCGAAGACCTGCTGGCGCTGATCGTCGGGGACCAGCGAGGCGAGGATCGTGTTCTGGCCCGACCACAGTGCCGCCGTGCCGATCGCGGTCACGGTCAGCGCCAGGAGCGCGGACACCGCGTCGTGCACGAAGACGAGCGAAGCCGCGCCCAGCGCCTCCACCGCGAACAGCGGCAGCACGACACGCCGTGCGCCGTAGCGGTCCACGAGGCTGCCGCCGACCGGCGCGAGCACCAGCCCGACCAGGCCCATCCAGCCCACCAGGAGACCGACGGTGCCGGCGGGCAGTCCCCGCACCTGGTTGAGGTAGACGAAGAGGAACGGCAGCGTCAGGCCACGCCCGACGGCCGAGAAGACCGTGCCGACCAGGATGCGCCGCGCCTCGTGGCTGTCGGGCAGGGTGGCTCGGAACATGCCGCCCAGTGTGGCGGCAGGGTACGACAGGAATCGACCGGATAACACGTGCCGACCGCCGTATGGACACACATAGACATCGGATGTATGTTGCCTCGACTGGTGTTCTACCCGGCGGAGGAACCCCCATGCGTGCACGTGTGTCCCGGCGGATCGCGATGGCGGCGGCGGCCTGCGCGTCGCTCGCGGTCGGGCTCGTGGTCCTGGTACCGCTGACCGCCCACGCGGCCACCTACACCCCACCGAGCCTGCGGCAGCGGGTCGACCTCAACAGCGGCTGGCGGTTCGTCAAGGCGGACGTGTCCGGTGCGCAGACCCCCGGCTTCGACGACTCGGCGTGGACCGCCGTCACCGTCCCGCACACCTGGAATGCCAAGGACGGCGAGGACGGCGGCGACAACTACTACCGCGGCGTCGGCTGGTACCGCCGGCACTACACCCCGCCGACGACGTTCTCCGGCAGGAAGCTGTGGCTGCAGTTCGCCGGGGCCAACACGGTCACCGACGTGTGGGTCAACGGCACGTACCTCGGCCAGCACAAGGGCGGCTACGCGCGGTTCCGGTTCGACGCCACGGCGGCACTGAAGCTGGGCGTGGACAACGTCATCGCGGTGAAGGTGAGCAACGCGCCCGACCCGGACGTGGCGCCGCTGAGCGCGGACTACACGTTCTTCGGCGGCATCTACCGCAACGTGAGCCTGATGGTGACCGACCCGCTGTCGGTCCGGATGCTCGACAACGCGGGCCCCGGGCTGTACCTGCGCCAGCGCTCGGTCACCGCCGCGTCGGCGACGGTCGACCTCACCACGAAGCTGTGGAACAACAGCGCGACCGCGCGTACCGTCGCCGTCCACGCTGTGGTCACCGACGCCGCCGACAACGTCGTGGCCGACACCACCTCCACCCCGGTCAGCGTGGCCGCGGGAACCGGCCTCCAGACCGTGCAGACGGTCACCATCGCCAACCCCCGACGCTGGCAGGGGCGGACGGATCCCTACCTGTACAAGGCGAACGTCGAGGTACGGGACACCGTCGCCGGTACCGCCACCGACGCGGTCACCGAACGGCTCGGGCTGCGGTCGGTGACCGTCGACCCCAACCAGGGCCTGTTCCTCAACGGGACGCACCTCTCGCTGCACGGCGTCAACCGCCACCAGGACCTGCTCGACCACGGCTGGGCGATCACCGACGCCAACCACACCCGCGACTTCGACCTGATGGACGAGATGGGCGTCAACGCCCTGCGGACCGCCCACTACCAGCAGGACCAGAAGGTGTACAACCTCGCCGACGAGCGCGGGTACCTGGTCTGGGCGGAGATCCCGCTGGTCAACTCGATCACCGACAGCACCGCCTTCCGGTCCAACGCCGCCCAGCAGCTACGCGAGATGATCCGGCAGGACTACAACCACCCGTCGATCGTGTTCTGGGGCATCGGCAACGAGCAGCGCACCGACGACACCGCGACCAACTCCCTGCTGGACACGCTGGCCGGCATCGTCAACAGCGAGGACCCCGACCGGTTCTCGACGTACGCGCACAACGGCTCCATCACCAGCGGCCTGGTCAACCACACCGAGGTCAACGGCTACAACCGGTACCACGGCTGGTACTACGGCTCGTACAACGACTTCGGCGGATTCGTCGACAACCTGCACAGCACCCAGCCGACCCGGCGGATCGCGATCAGCGAGTACGGCGCCGGCGCCAGCATCTTCCAGCACCAGGAGAACCCGCCCAAGCCGGTGCCCGACTCCGACTTCCATCCGGAGGAGTACCAGGCGCTCCTGCACGAGGCCACCTGGCAGCAGATCCAGGCGCGGCCGTACCTCTGGGGCACGTTCGTCTGGAACATGTTTGACTTCGCGTCGGACCGGCGCAGCGAGGGCGACACCTACGGGCGCAACGACAAGGGCCTGGTGACCTACGACCGGCAGACCAGGAAGGACGCCTTCTACTGGTACAAGGCCAACTGGACCACGACGCCGTTCGTCTACATCACCAGCCGGCGCTGGACCGACCGCACCACCGCGGTCACCACCATCAAGGTGTACGGCACCGTGGACAGCGTCACGCTGACCCTCAACGGCGTCGCGCTGGGGTCGGCGAAGACGTCGACCAACCACATCTACAGCTGGCCCAACGTCACGCTCGCACCGGGTGCCAACAGCGTTCAGGCCACCGGTACCCGCGGCGGTACCACCTACACCGACACGGTGACCTGGACCCTGCACTGAGCCCGCGGGAAATGGCCCTGGACGGATGAACCGCACCACCGGCGACGCCGCCACACTGACAGCCGACCGTAGGCCGTCTCTCCAGGAGGAGGAGCCGTGTCGGCGCAGAGCGAACTTGAGGAGATGCTGCAGGAACTCACCAAAGGCGAGGGGCCGGTGATGGCGGAACTCGCCCGGCTGAACACCGGGGCGCTCAGCCAACCCGATCTCGACGAACGGACGGCCGTGGCGGCGCGGATCGGCGCTCTCGTCGCGCTCGACGCACCACCGGCGTCGTACATGGCCCACATCATCCTGGCCGACCAGGTCGGGATCACCCCGGCGACACTGAAGGCATTGCTGGTCACGCTCGCTCCGCTGGTCGGCAGCGCCCGTATCGTGTCCGCGGCGGACAGCGTCCTGCAGGTGGTCCGGCAGAGCGGTTGACGCGGTACCCCGTTCACCAGTCCCGCATGCGCTGCCGGAACCGGTCCAGATGCCGCACGGTGGCCATGAGCGCCGGGGACGCCGGCCGCCCGAAGGAGTCGATGAACAGGGCACAGCCGCCAGACCGCTCGGGCAGCGTACCGTCCAGCACGTCGACGTAGTACGCGAGCTGGTCGCCGTCCAGCTCCGGCGCGTAGAGCACCACGACGGCATCGGCCGGGACGCCGGCGTCCTCGCCGGTGGTCCCGGGCTCGATGAACGAGAGCACCGCGTTGGGTGGGTCGTCGGCGAAGCTGTGCACGCCGGACTGCCACAGGTCGATGAACAACTGGCTGTGCAGGTGCCCGACCACGCGCTGCGGCCGGTCGGCGAAGTACAGCGTGGACCGGCTGAGCCCGTCCAGTGTCAGCCGGCCAGCCGTATAGACCGCGGCGCGGGCGGTCTGGACGAACATGGCGTCGATGGCGGCCAGGCCCGGGGGCGGCAGGAGGTTGTCGGTCGCCGGCATGGGACGAGCGTCGGTACCACGCCGTGCCGGAGCGTCATCTCTGGCGGATGACCGCAATCCGCCTCGTGCGGATCCGCCGGCCAGCGGTCAGAGGATCCCGAGCTTCTGGGCCCGGACGACCGCGTCCTGGCGGCGGGACACCTCGAGCTTGCGGTAGATGGCCCGCAGATGCGCCTTCACGGTGTTGACGGAGACGTGCAGTTCGTCGGCGATCTCTCCGGCGTTGAACATGGTCGGCAGATAGCGGAGCACCTCCAGCTCGCGCTCGCTGAGGTCGGCGCCGTGCGCGGGCCGGTCGGCCTGCGCCGCGCCGGGCCGTAGGTCGGCCAGGACGCTGCCCACGAACTCCGCGTTGTCCCCGACCAGGAGGGCCTGCCGCTCGACCAGGGCGGTCATTTCCCGCCGCCCGGTGGTGAGGAACGGCCGCCGCAACTCTTCCGGCTCCGCGATCGCGAAGGCCCGGGCGAGCGCCTCGACGGAACGGTTGCCCTGCCGCTGGGTCTCGGCCACCAGCGCGGTGGTGATCCAGGCCCCGACCGAGGTGATGGTACCGGTCGGCGCGTCGAGCACCGGTGCAAGCAGCGGCTCCACGGCACGGGGGTTCCCCGCGGCGAGAGCGCCCCGAGCCTGCCAGACCCGGTTCCGGGCGGCGAGGTCCGGGAGGTCGGGGAGCGTGCCGATCCCTTCGACGGCCCGGTCGCGCTGGCCCGAGACGAGGTCGACCTCCGCGAGCGCGAGGGTGAGCAACCAGGAGAGGGTCGGCGCGGTCAGCACCCGGCTCGCCTCCTGCCGCGTCTGGTCCAGCAGGGCGCGGGCGGCCTCGACCTGCCCGCGGGCGAGCAGCATGCGGGCCTGCGTGATCCGCAGTCCCACATACTGGGCCGGCTCCGGGTCTGTGCGGTACGCGTTGAACGCGCGCCGGAGGCCCCGCTGCACCTCGCCGAGGTCGTTGCGCTCCAGGGCGATCAGGGCGAGGGCGAGGTAGACCGGGACGGCCTGCAGCTCGGCGCTCCAGCCGCGCCGCTCCGCAAGTTCCGCGCCGCTACGGGCGTGCTCGTCCGCGTCGCGGAGGCTGCCCCGCACCGCGTCGATCAGCGCGAGGTGGCCCAGCGCGTTGATCTCGACCAGCTCGACGCCGGTCGCCCGGGCCACGGTCATTCCGGACCAGAGGTACCGGCCCGCGCTCTCCAGCTGGCCGCTCCACAGCAGCGCGACGCCTTTGTTGTTGAGGGCGATGGCCCGGTACCTCAGGGCCGACGGCAGGCGGTTCCAGCGCACCTCGGTCAGCCATTCGAGGGTCTCCGTCGTGGCGTTGATCAGCGCACGCATGTCGCTGCGCTGTCGTGCGACGGCGACCTCCAGCATGCGCAGACCGATCTCGATCGGCCGCCGGTCCGCGGCGGTGCGGCCGGCCAGCAGCCGGCGCGCCCCGGCGACCAGGGTGAGGACGGCGTCGTACCCGCGCGCGTGGAACATCAGGAGGGCGGCGCACATCTTCAGCTCGGCCGTCACCCCGAACCACTCGGGCGGTATCCGCTCCAGGATGGTCACCAGTGCCTCGCGATCGGCCGAGACGATGAGCGGGGCGCCTCTGGCCGCGACAAGCCGGCCGACGAGCGGCCAGTCTTCGGCCGCCACGGCGTGGCTCAGGGCCTTGATCGGGGCACCGTGGCCGAGATACCAGTCGACCGCCCGGCGGTGCAGTACCGGGATCATCTCGGGCTCGTCGAGGAGCAGCTGGTGCTGGAGCAGATCCCGGAACAGGTGGTGGTACCGGAACCAGCCCGGCCGGGAGCCGAGACCCACGAGGAACACGTTGGCCCGTTCGAGCTGCTCCAGGATCCGCTGGCCGTGCGCCCCCTCGGTGATCGCGTCGGCCAGCTCGCCGGACAGCTTGTCGAGGATGCTCGTGTACAGCAGGAACTGCCGGACTTCGGGCGACTGCCGGGCGAGTACCTCCCCGACGAGGTAGTCGGCGACCGCGCCCTTGTCGCCGGCGAAGTCTTCGATGCGGTGGTGATCTCCGGTCGTGGTCAGGAAGATCGCGGCCAACCGTAGGCCGGCCGCCCAGCCCTCGGTCCGTTCCAGCAGCACCCGCAGCTCGCGCTCGTCGGGGTGCAGGCCGTGATGGGCCAGCAGCTGCGCCGCCTCATCGGCGGTGAACTCAAGATCGGAGGCGTGTATCTCGGTCAGCTCATCCGCCGTCCGCAGCCGGTGCAGCGGCAGGATCGGATCGGTCCGGGCGATGACCACCAGCCGCAGTTGCTCGGGCTGGGAGCGCAGCAGCACCGAGAGATCCTTCAGAACCCGGGGTTCCTGGACCTCGTCCAGATCGTCGAGGACGAGCGTCACGCGCTGTGGCAACTGGGCCAGGCCGTTGGCCAGCCGCCGGACGAACCCCAGGTTGATCGACGATCCCGAACGGAATTCGGGGAGGTCCTTGACATCCTTGATCGCGCCGGCATTCCGCAGGGCCGCCACCACGTGTACCCAGAAGAGGGCTGGATCGTTGTCCTCGCTGTCGAGCGAGAGCCAGCCGACCGGCCCCTGGACCGCCGCCGCTCCCGCCCAGGACGCGACAAGCAGCGTCTTTCCCCAACCGGCTCCCGCGCTCACCAGCGTGACAGCCCGCTCGTTGCCCGCGTCCAGTATCTCCGCCAGCCGCGGACGAGGAACGAATCCCGGAGGTACCCGCGGCCGGGACAGGTTTGCCGGAGCCAGGCTGGTCGGCGACGATGTCGGCCCACGGCGCCGGAAGGTCGCGATCCGACCGGTCGGACTGGAAGAACCGGGAGCGCCGTTCAGGAAACTCGAGACGCCGTCGTGGACCATCGCACCCCCTGTTCCCCGGGCGTCGCCTCACGGGGCGTCGGCCCGCGCGTCAGGGGTCCAGCAGGAGGGGAGCATGCGGCGTGCGGGGTACCGCCCGCGGCCGTCGGTATCCCACGAAACGCCCTGCAACCCTCGGTGCCGGCCGCCGCTTGCCGGATCTCGCCCCCTTGTGCTGCGCCTCAAGCAGCCGCCGACGCACGTCTGGCGACCACTCGCTTCCATCTCAGCATATAAAGTCTGACGCCGGATCACCCGATACGTGTGAGGGGGATACGCCCGTTATCGGTGGGATGCGTCGTTATCGCGTCACCCGGCGGGGCGGCGGGCCGGGTTCCCGGACGGTTCCGGCCGCGGCGGCGCGAGCGCCGGGTCGCTGCCGCGGGACGCGCACGCGGAGGGCTCCGGGACGGATCGCACAGCGAACCGGGGTCGACATCGACACCGCTTCGCCGTCGATACCGACAGGAATCGTCGGGGCGTCGGCCTCGACCACGGCCTCGGTGTCCGTGGCCAGGGTGACCAGCCCCGACCGCCGGCCCCGGACGACCTTCACCGCGTCGCGGGCGTTGCGCAGGGTGACCGCGAGGAGGCCGAGGACGCCCCGGTCGAGCCGGCTCCGGCGGCCGAGTCCGGCGACGTCCTCGGAGCCGTACGGGTTGTTGCTCACGAGTACCGCCCCGGCTTCGGTGATCACCGTGCGGTGGGCGCGCAGGCGCAGCGCCGGCACGTCCGGCGCGGCGAGCAACTCGGGGAGCAGGTCGAGCGCGGCGGACATCCGGCCCTCGCGGAACGCCCGAGTCTGTACCAGAGCGGCGTACGCGCCGAACGCGGCGCCGCTGACGAAGGGTCGTTCGCCGACCCGCCCGAGATCGACCCGCACCTCGACACCGTCGGTCAGGGCCGCCAGGCCCGCCGCCGGGTCCTCGCCGTCGAGTCCGAGGTCCCGGGCGAAGTCGTTGCGGGTACCGGCGGAGACCACCATGAACGGAATCCCCCGGTCGGCCGCGATGCCGGCGACCAGGGCCTGGGTACCGTCCCCGCCCGCCACCCCGAGCAGGTCGGCCCCGTTGTCGACCGCCTCGCGGGCCAGCGCGGCGACGTCGACGGTGTCGGAACCCTCCAGCAGCGCCACGTCGGCGTTGAGTGCCCGGGCCTTCCGGACCAGGCCGAACCTCGCCACTTTGCCCCCGCCGGAGCGCGGGTTCATGATCAGGAAAGGGCGGCGCGGCGGCGCGGCCTCGTACTCGGGCGGCGCTGCCGCTTCCGCCGTCTGGGCCAGCGCCGCCCGGCCCGCCGTCACCGCGGCGGCGCACCACAGGGTCGCCCACCCCATCAACCCGGGCCACCTCCTCAACGGCTCACCGTGGTGGCTTCAGGTCGTGTGCTCCGCCGTAGTCGCCCGCCGGAGTCACCACCGTGCCCGCCTTGCCGGCGAGGATCAGCGTGGCGTCCTCCAGCGCCCCGATCGCCGCGACGTCACCGGTGACCTCGACGAACCGGCACACCGCCTCGACCTTCGGGCCCATCGAGCCGGCCGGGAACTGTTCCCTGCGCAGCGCGGCGGGGGTGGCCCGCGGGATCGGCTCCGCCTCCGGCGTGCCGTACCCGCGCACGACCGCCGACACGTCGGTCAGCAGCAGCAGCGCGTCCGCCTCCAGCGACTCGGCCAGTACCGCCGTCGCCAGGTCCTTGTCGACCACCGCCTCCACGCCCTGGAGCTGGCCGCTCTCGTTACGGATCACCGGTACCCCGCCGCCGCCCGCGCAGACCACGACCGCCCCGGAGGTGAGCAGCAGGCGGACGACGCGGGTCTCGACGATGCGCTGCGGCATCGGTGAGGGGACCACCCGCCGCCAGTACTGCCCGTCCGGCGCGACCCGCCACCCCCGTTCGGCCTGCATCCTGCGGGCCGTCGCCTCGTCGTACACCTGCCCGACGAACTTCGTCGGCGACTGGAACGCGGGGTCCGCCGCCGACACCAGGGTCTGGTTGACCACCGCGGCGACCTGCCGGCCGGGCAGCGCGTTCTGCAGCGCCTGCAGCAACCAGTACCCGATCATCCCTTGCGTCTGGGCGCCCAGCACGTCGAGTGGATAGGGCTGGGAGAGCGCGGTGTCCGCCGCGCTCTCCAGCGCCAGCAGGCCGACCTGCGGGCCGTTGCCGTGGGTGATGACGACCTCGTGCTCCTCCGCCAGCGGGGCGAGGGCCTGTACCGCCCTGATCGCGTTCTCCCGCTGGATGGCCGCGTCCGGCCGCTGGCCACGTTCGAGCAGCGCGTTGCCGCCGATCGCGATGACGATGCGCATGGGTGTCCTCAGCTTCCCAGGGTGGCGACCATGACCGCCTTGATCGTGTGCATGCGGTTCTCGGCCTGGTCGAACACGATCGAGTACCGCGACTCGAACACCTCGTCGGTGACCTCCAGGGCGTCCAGCCCGGTGTGCTCGTAGATCTCCTCGCCGACCTTCGTCCGGCGGTCGTGGAACGCCGGCAGGCAGTGCATGAACTTCACCGCGGGGTTCCCCGAGGCCCGGATCACGTCCATCGAGATCTGGTACGGGCGCAGCTCGGCGATCCGCTCGTCCCACTTCTCCTTGGGCTCGCCCATCGACAGCCACACGTCGGTGTAGAGGAAGTCGACGCCGCGTACGCCGTCCTCGACGTTCTCGGTGTGGGTGATCCGCGCTCCGGTCGTCTCCGCGATCTGCTGCGCCTGCTTGATCACGTCTTCGTGGTTCCACCGGACCTCCGGCGCCACCATGCGGACGTCCATGCCCATCATCGCTCCGGCGATGAGCAGCGAGTTGCCCATGTTGTTGCGGGCGTCGCCGAGATAGCCGAAGGCGATCTCACTGTCGTGCTTGAAGGTGTGTTCGCGCATGGTCAGGACGTCGCACAGGGTCTGCGTCGGGTGCCACTCGTCGGTGAGCCCGTTCCAGACCGGTACCCGGGCGTGGCGGGCGAGCGTTTCGACGTTCTCCTGCGCGAAGCCGCGGTACTCGATCCCGTCGTAGAACCGGCCGAGCACCCGGGCGGTGTCCTCCACGGACTCCTTGTGGCCAAGCTGCGAGCCCGACGGGTCCAGGTACGTCACGTGCGCGCCCTGGTCGTACGCGGCCACCTCGAAGGCGCAGCGGGTCCGGGTCGAGGTCTTCTCGAAGATCAGCGCGATGTTCTTGCCGCGCAGGGTCTGCACCTCGGTGCCGCTGTACTTGGCCGCCTTGAGCTGGGCGGCGAGGCCGAGCAGGAAGCGCCACTCGTCGGGGGTGAAGTCGAGTTCCTTGAGGAAGCTGCGGTTGCGCAGATTGACCGGCATTACGCTCTCCTAGGCGGCGTCGCGTTCGATGGGACAGGTCATGCAGCGCGGTCCGCCGCGTCCACGGCCGAGCTCGCTGCCCGCGATCGTGATGACCTCGATGCCCTGCCTGCGCAGGTAGGTGTTGGTGGTCACGTTGCGCTCGTACCCGACGATCACCCCGGGCTCGACGGCGAGGAAGTTGTTGCCGTCGTCCCACTGCTCCCGCTGGGCCGCCCGCACGTCCTCGTCGGTTTCCAGCACCATCACCTTGTCCACGCCGACCGTCTCCGCGATCGTCGCGAACAGGTCGTCGTTGCGGACCACGTCGAGGCCGTCCGGGTCGTCCGGGCTGTCGGCCGGCCGGACCGTCCAGGAGCGCAGCGCGCCCTGCAGGTACGGGTACATGACGAAGGTCTCCCGGTCGATCATCGTCATCACGGTGTCGAGGTGCATCATCGCGTGCGAGTGGGGCAGCTCGACGGCGACGACCTTGCTGGCCGCGCCCCGGGCGAACAGGCTCCGGGCGAGGTTCTCCACGCCCATCGGGGTGGACCGCTCGCCCAGGCCGACCATGACCGCGCCGTGGCCGAGGACGTGGATGTCGCCGCCCTCCAGCGTGGCGGGCTGGTGCGGCCGGTCGTCGCCGCCGTACCAGATCTGGAAGTCGCTGGCCGTGAACATCGGGTGGAACAGGTAGATCGCGGTGCTGTGGATGGACTCGCGCATCCGGGCCGGCATGGCCATCGGGTTGATGCTGACGCCGTTGTAGATCCAGGCCGAGTTGTCCCGCTGGAACAGGTGGTTCGGCAGCGGGGTGAGCAGGAAGTCGTCGCTGTGCATGAGCTCCCAGCGCAGGCTGTTCACGGTGAAGCCGGCCAGCTCCCGCTTCAGGACGCCGCCGATGAGGTACTCGGCCAGGCGCTCGCTGTCCGCCTGCTCGGCGAGCCGGCGGATCGGTCCGACGAGCGTCGGCCCGACGGTGTCCTCGGTGAGGACGCGCTCCAGGATCCAGGAGCGCGCCTGCGGGATGTCGAGAACCTCGGCGAGCAGCTCGCCGAAGTAGTGCACCTTCACCCCGCGGTCCCGCAGCGCCTGCGCGAAGGCGTCGTGCTCCTCGCGCGCCCGCTTCGCCCACAGGATGTCGTCGAACAGCAGGCCCTTGATGTTGTCCGGGGTCAACCGGCTGAGTTCGATCCCAGGCCGGTGCAGGATCACCTGCCGCAGCTTGCCGGTTTCCGAATCGACGTGGAGGGTCATGGCGGCCAGGCCTTTCGATCAGCGGTACGGGGGAACTGGCGTCGGCTGCGTCATCCGGGAACGCATCAACAGGTACACCGGGATCCCGATCAGGAACGCCGCGCCGGCCATCAGGAACGGGCCCCAGGTCTCGTACCAGTTCTCCTGGCCGGTGTTGCGCGAGTACCAGATGAACAGGATCGAGAAGACGAGGGAGAGGACGGCGACGGTGACGTCGCGGGCGAACCGCGGGGTGTGCATCGCCCGCTGGTCCTGCCAGCGCCACTTGAGCTGGGCGAGGGCGGAGAACCCGTAGGGGATGGCGGCGGTGATGCCGGTCATCAGCACGAGCGTGTTGAACACCGTCGCGCCGCTCGTGCCCAGGTAGCTGACCACCATGGCGATGCTGGCGAGCACGGTGGAGGAGATGATGCCGAACGCGGGTACCTGCCGGCCGGACATCCTGCCGAACGAGCCGGGGAACAGGCCGTCCTTCGCCGCGGCGAGCGGCATTTCGGCGCAGATCATGGTCCACCCGTTCAGCGCGCCGAACCCGGAGACGATGACCGCGAGCGCCACCAGGTCGCCGGCCCAGTGCCCGCTGCCCACCATGGTGTTCGCCGCGATCGAGTACGACGCCTTGTTCTCGTCCTTGGCCAGCTCGGTGGTGGGCACGATGCCGAACACTGCGATCATGGACAGCAGGTAGACGACGGCGCTCGCCAGGGTACCGAGGACCGTGGCCCGGGGGACGTTGCGTTCCGGGTCCCGGACCTTCGCCGCGGCCACCGCGGCGGTCTCCACCCCCAGGTAGCTGAACAGGCAGATGGCCATCGCGCTGCCGATGGCCGAGATGGTGGTCTGCCCGCTGACGTTCCACGGCTTGTAGTTGTCGGTGGTGATGAACAGCAGCCCGACCGTTGACATGATGGCCAGCGGGATGAACTTGATGACGGTGGTCCAGACCTGGACCACCCCCATGTTCTTCACGCCGGTGAGGTTGATCACCGCGGGAAGCCACAGCCCGATCAAGGCGATGACGATCGACCACCCCTTGACGCTGCTCTTGTTGACGAAGTGCTCGACGTAGAACACCCAGCCGGTGACGATGGCGGCGTTGCCGGCCCACGCGGTGATCCAGTACGACCAGGCGTTGGTGAAGCCGATCCCGTTGCCGAAGGCGACGCGCGCGTAGGCGTACGGCCCTCCGTCGGCGGGCAGGCGGCGCGACAGGGCCGCGAACATCAACGCCAGCGCGAGGGCACCCACCGTGGTGAGCGCCATGGCGACGATGCTGATGGGGCCGATCCCGGCGAGCGAGTACGGCAGGTTGAAGATGCCGACGCCGACGATGCTGCCCAGAATGAGCGCGGTGGCCTGGCGTAGTCCGAGCGTGCGTGCCGTCTCCGGCTTCGATGAGGGTGGCACGGCCTTGGTCTCGACCATGGTTACTCCCGTGGAAAGCTCAGCCCGTGGCGACAGCGTGTCCGCCGGCTGGCGGAGCGTCATCATCCGTACCGGATGAGGGCCGACCGGACGTACCGGCCGGTCAGACGCCGGTCTCCGCCGTGATCCGGCCGGTCCGCGCGGCCTCAGCGAGCGCCGCGAGATCGGCCTCGGTCCGGTCGGCGTACCGCTCGCTGAACTCGACCAGCGCGCGGTCGAACGTGTCGTCCTCGCCGAGGTAGGCGGCGATCGCGATCCGGTCCCCCGACCGGGCGTGCGCGCGGGCCAGCGTCCAGCCGCACACCCCGCCGTAGAGGCGCATCGTGGCCTGGTCCATGTCCTCGACGATCGCCGAGCCCTTCCAGTCCCGGAGCTGGCGGAGGTAGAAGTCGCGCTTACGGCCGTCGATCCCGTCGGTGCTCTCCCAGCCCAGGAAGATGTCACTGGCCGCCTGCATGAGCCGCTGGCCCTGGACGACCCGCTGGCCCTCGCTGCGGTACCGGATCCGCCCGGTCACGCCGGTGACGTGGTCCGCGAGCACCGACCGCTCGGCCTCCTTCGCCTGCAGCAGCAGCGGGTCGTCGTCGCCCCGCCCGGTCAGCAGCAGGACCCAGCAGCGCGTGCCGACGCTGCCCACCCCGACGACCTTGCGGGCCATGTCGACGAACTCGAACGCGTCGAGCAGGTGCTGCCGGTCCGACTGCAGGGAGCGGCGGTACCCGGCCAGCACCTGGCGCATCTGCGCCTCGAACGCGTCCCGGTCGGCATCCGGCAGGAACTGGTCGACCGGTACGACGAGCGGCGGGTCGCCGACCAGCCGCCGCTGGCCGTCCACGATCGCGGTGAGCTTGTTCATCGCCGTCAGGCTGTTGTGGGTGCGCGCCTTCGCCTGCGCTTTGACCCACCGCTTGCGGCGCGCCTTGCTGAGCTGGGCCGCCAGTTGCGGCCCCACGTCGTCCACGTCGGCCTGCGCGTACCAGACGTCGAGCTCGCGCGTGCCGGCGAACTGGGCCATCGCCTGCCGGTACCGGCCGACGGCGGCGAGGACGATGCCGGCGCGGGCCTTGCGGCCCAGACCGTTCTCCCGGGCGGCCACGGCCAGGCTCGCCGCCAGCCGCTTGACGTCCCACTCCCACGGCCCCGGATGGGTCTCGTCGAAGTCGTTCACGTCGAACACCAGGCGCCGCTCGGGTGAGGCGAACACCCCGAAGTTCGACAGGTGCGCGTCCCCGCACACCTGGGTCACCAGGCCCGAGGTCGGGGTCGCGGCCAGATCCGCGGCCATGACCGCGGCCGCGCCGCGGTAGAACGTGAACGGGGACACCAGCATCCGGCCGTACCGGATGGGTACCAGCTCGGGAATCCTGGTGGCGGCCTGTGCCTCCAGGATGGCGACCGGGTCCGGGCGGCCGGGACCGGCGGCCAGCTCGGCATGGCTCGGCAGCGGCGCCCGCTCCCGGGCGGCCCGGCCGGCCGCCATCCGGGTAGCGGGGTCGGCGGCCGACCCGGTCGTCTCGGTCGCCGGCAGCGCGGTGAGCGTCGCCCCGCTGGCTTTCAGTTCGCTGGTCATCGCGTCCTCTTCCGCGGCGGGGTGGCCGCGCGGACCGGCGGCCCGGGTCGCCGACCATGGGACAGCCGGGACCGCCGCGGGCGCCTCATCCGGC
>JBKPCQ010000362.1:0-20143 GCA_046727455.1 Actinomycetota bacterium
ACGCGGTACTGGTCTTCACCAAGTCGTGAACCGGAGGACAACGTGACCACCACCCCCGTCGCCGACGAAGCGGCCGTCGACTACCGAGACCCGGAAGTCCGGCTGCGGTCGCTGTTCGACCAGGGCACCCTGCGGCTGCTGCACCCCCGCGACGACTCCGGCGCGCTGGCCGCCCGGGGGCTGATCGAGGGTACGCCGGCGATCGCGTACGCCACCGACGCGACCCGCATGGGCGGCGCGATGGGCACCGAGGGCTGCCGGCACATCGTCGACTCGATCGACACGGCGGTACGCGAGCGGGTACCGGTCGTGGGGATATGGCACTCCGGGGGCGCACGGCTCGCCGAGGGGGTCGTCGCGCTCGACGCCGTGGGGCAGGTCTTCGCCGCGATGGTCCGCGCGTCCGGGCGGGTACCGCAGCTCTCGGTGGTCCTCGGCCCGGCGGCCGGCGGCGCGGCGTACGGCCCGGCGCTGACCGACATCGTCGTGATGAGCGACGGCGGCCGGATCTTCGTGACCGGCCCGGAGGTGGTCCGCAGCGTCACCGGCGAGCAGGTGGACATGGAGCGCCTCGGCGGCCCCGAGCCGCACGGCCGGCGCTCCGGCGTGGCGCACGTGACGACCAAGGACGACGGCGCGGCGATCGACACGGCCCGGCGGCTGGCCGCCATGCTCGGGCACCAGGGCCGGCTCTCCCCCGCCGACGTCGCGGACGGCACCGACCTCGCCGCCCTGCTGCCGGCCGAGGCCAACCGCGCGTACGACGTGAAGCCGCTCGTCAAGGCGCTGCTCGACGAGCCCCTGGGTGGGGCGGCGGGGTCAGGAGCAGGCCCGGTCGAGCTGCACGGCAAGTGGGCGCCGAACATCGTGACCACGCTGGGCCGGTTCGCCGGGCGTACCGTCGGTGTGATCGCGAACAACCCGCTGCGGCTGGGCGGCTGCCTGGACGCCACGTCCGCGGAGAAGGCGGCGCGGTTCGTGCGGATGTGCGACTCGCTGGGGGTACCGCTCATCGTGCTGGTGGACGTGCCCGGCTACCTGCCCGGCGTCGGCCAGGAGTGGGACGGCGTGGTCCGGCGCGGCGCCAAGCTGCTGCACGCGTTCGCCGAGGCGGTGGTACCGCGGGTGACGCTGGTGACCCGCAAGAACTACGGCGGCGCGTACATCGCGATGAACTCCCGCTCGCTCGGCGCGACGGCCGTCTACGCCTGGCCCACCGCGGAGATCGCGGTCATGGGCGCGGCCGCTGCCGTGAACATCCTGCACCGCAAGAAGCTCGCCGCCACCCCGCCCGACCAGCGCGAGGCGGTGCGCGCGCAGCTCATCGACGAGCAGTCGCGCATCGCCGGCGGGGTCAACCGGGCGCTGGAGATCGGCGTGGTCGACGACGTGATCCAGCCGACCGAGACCCGGCGCCGCATCGCCGAGGCACTCGCCGGCGCCCCGGCCGCCCGGGGCGCCCACGGCAACATCCCGTTGTAACGCCCCGCTCGCACCGAGGCGGGCGTCGTCTGGACTGACGAGCGCAGCGAGGAGGGAAGACGGCGCCTGGGGAGCCTCGGTGCCGCGCGAGCGGAGCGAGCGCCAATATCTCAGCCGACCTGGGTGAGCCAGGTGGTCGGGGCACCGTCACCGGCGTACCGGTACGGCTCCAGCTCGGCGTCCCAGGCGGTACCGAGCGCCTTGTCCAAGGCGTGCGCCAGCCCCTCCGGCCCCCGGGCGGTGGCGATCAGCGCGCGCAGCCGGTCCTCGCCGATCATCAGGTCGCCGTTGGCGCTCATCGCCGAGGAGAACAGTCCCCGGCCTGGTACGTGCATGAACCGCTGCCCGTCCACGCCCGGGCTCGGCTCCTCGGTCACCTCGTACCGCAGCATCGGCCACTGCCGCAGCGCCGCCGCCAGTTCGGCCCCGGTACCGGGGCGGCCGGACCAGGTGCACTCGGCCCGGCGCGCGGACGGCTCGACAGGCTGGGCGGACCACTGGAGGTTGACGGGCGCGGAGAGGACACGCGCGATCGCCCACTCGACGTGTGGGCACACGGCGAGCGGCGTTGAGTGTATGTACACGACGCCACGCGTGGGCACGGCAGACCTCCCGGTACTGACAGGTGCGTCTTCCCCTACGACCTGTCGGCATCCGGTGATCGCCGATGTTCATGATGCCCGTGTGACGCAAGCGGCGCCAGTGCCTGACGGAAATGGCCCCCGAAAGGATGGCCCGGCGGTCGGGTAGAATTGGCGCGCTTTCCCGATCCCTCTGCTCCAGGACAGGAGTCCCCGCGTGGCGAGCAACACCTCCAAGACCGCCCGCGCGTCGGTTCGCGCCGGTCAGGCCGGGGCGCCGGGCGCGCTCAACGTGCTGGGTGAGTTCAAGTACCTCATCCCGCTCAACCACGGCAGGCACGCCTACGTCCGCAACCTGACCAACGGCAAGACCCTGCACCTGCGCACCGACTCCGAGGCGTTCATCGAGGAGATCCGGGTGCTGGCCGGTGCCGGCCACACCGCCAAGCTGCGGATCGAACTGGCCGCGCTGGCCGCGGCGCATCCGGGCGATGGCTGGGACGCCACCGAGAAGCGCCTGGTGGACGCGGGCGTCTTCGAGAGCTGAAGGCTCACCGGATCCGGAAGACGGTGGCGAGCGGGGTGCGGCAGACGACCGGGCCGGTGCGCAGCGCGGGGGAACCGGGGCCGTACTCCGGCTCCCAGATGTAGTAGTCCAGGTCCGCGACGGTGGCGCCGTTGGGCACCAGCGCGGCGCGGGTACGGGCCTGCGGTCGGTGGTACCGGACGATCGCGTTGAGCCGGTTCCACGCCTCGGGCCGGTTGTACCCGACCACCGACCCGTCGGGCAGGCCGAGCACGCAGTCCCGCAGCCCCGTCGTGGTCGCCGCGTTCCGGTAGATGTACCGCCCGCCCGCGAACACCGCGACGAGCCCGACGGCCACCGCGGCGGCGAGCCCGACGGCGGTCCACCACCGGGGCGCCGGGCGGGCGGTCGGTGCGAGGGTCAACACGGCGCCGGCACCGATCAGGTACAGGTACGGGCTGGCGTAGTGGACGCCGGTGTACCAGGGCAGCAGGTTCGCGAGGTACCCGAGGCCGCCGAGCACCAGCGCGGGGCCGGTCGGATCGGCCGGCCACCGGGGCCGCACCCGCAGGGCCAGCGCGCCGGCCACGAGCACCACCGCCAACGGGGCGAGTTGCCCGGCGGCGGTGCGGGCGTTGTCGAGCAGGTGCCCGGTGTCGAAGGCGAGGCCCGCGGTGTAGCTTCCGGTCCGCGCGAAGTCGACCGCGGCCACGACGGTACCGGCGCCGAGCGCCACGCACACGGCACCCCACCAGCGGGTGCCGCGCCGGGCCAGGAGCAGCGCACCGTAGGCGAGCAGCAGCCACGCGAACGGGGTCTTGAACCAGGCGGCCAGCAGGAAGCACAGGATCCGCGGCCCCTGCCGGCGCCGGGCAAGCAGCCCGAGGCCGACGAAGCACAACCCGGACAGCTCCTGCAGGGACGGGTACCACAGTCCCCGGTACAAGCTGACATCCGCCGCGAGTGCCGCACCGGCCCACACGAGTGCCGCCCGGCCGGCGCGGGCCACCAGCACGAGCGGGCCGGCCACGGCCAGCGCCAGCATCAGCACCCGGGCCGCGTGCGCCGGCCCCGGCGGGAGCACGTAGAACGCCGCGCCGTAGAGCCACCAGGCCGGGCGGAACAGCCCCCAGTCCAGGTCGAGCTGGTACCAGCCGATCGCCGCGTGCGGGATCCCGCGGACGGTACCGTACAGGTCCTGCTGCCCGTGCAGGATCTCCAGCGCGCCGGTGTCGTCGATGAACGACCACTCCCACGGCAGTGCGGCCACCCCGGCGAGTGCCGCCGCCCCGGCAGCCAGCCACGCCGGCCGGCGCCAGCGATGGCGCGCGGTACGGCTCCCGGCGGTGGCGGGTGGGACGGCTACCAGCTCGGTCTGGGACATGTCGCAGGCCACCCTACCCGGGCCGGGACGGACGGCAGCGGGTGGACGTCGGCGGGTAGCGTATAAAGGCCGACGAGCCGGGAGGTGCCGCCCATGGAGCAGGTCCAGCACTGGCTCGCCGTTCTCCCCCCGATCCTCGTCTACCTGGTGGTCGGCGGGGTGGTCGGGGTGGAGAGCCTGGGCATCCCGGTGCCGGGCGAGATCGCACTGGTGAGCGCCTCACTGCTGGCGGCGACCGGCGTCACCAACGTCGCGTGGGTGGCGGTGGCGGCGAGCATGGGGGCGATCATCGGGGACTCGGTCGGGTACGCCATCGGGCGGCGCGGCGGCCGGTCCATGCTGGAGCGGTTCGGCCGGCGGTTCCCCCGGCACTTCGGGCCGGCGCACCTGAACAAGGCGGAGCGGACGTTCGCGCGCTGGGGGGTGTGGGCGGTGTTCTTCGGCCGGTTCGTCGCGCTGCTGCGGATCCTGGCCGGTCCGCTGGCCGGTGCCCTGCGGATACCGTACCCGCGGTTCCTGGCCGCCAACGCGGCCGGTGGGATCCTGTGGGCGTCGGGCACCGCGGTCGCGATCTGGGCGCTCGGTCAGGTGGCGGAGCGCTGGCTGTCCGGGTTCTCCTGGGTGGCGCTGGCCGTCGCGGTGGTGTTCGGCGCGGTCACCACGCTGGTGCTGCGCCGCCGGGCACGCCGGGCGCTGCACGACGAGTACGAGAAGGAGAGTGTCGAGGCTGGCACCGGTAGCTGAAACGGGCGCCGCCGAGGAGATCGCCGCTGAGCAGCGTCACGTCGACCGGGTGTACGCCCGGTTGGAAGTGATCAAGCGGGAGGCCGCCGAGTTCGAGGCGGCCGGGTACCAGATCGCCCGGGCCGGCCCGCCGGGCTCGCTCGTGGAGCGCGACGCCATGGTGTACCACGCCGCCCGGCGGCGGCGCATCCTCGACGCCGAGCACGAGGGGCTGGTCTTCGGCCGGCTCGACCTGCGCGGTACCAGCTCGGATCCCGCCACGGGCGAGACCCGGTACGTCGGGCGGATCGGGCTGCGCGACGCGGACGCCCGTACCCTCGTCATCGACTGGCGGGCTCCGGCCGCCGCCCCGTTCTACCGGGCCACCCCGGTCGACCCGATGGACGTGATCCGGCGCCGGCAGATCCAGTCCTCCGGCGACAAGGTGACCGGGATCGAGGACGACCTGCTCGACCCGGCCGCCGCGCCGCCGGGGATGCGGGTGGTCGGCGACGGCGCACTGGTCGCGGCGCTGACCCGGACCACCGGTACCGGCATGCGGGACATCGTCGCGACCATCCAGAAGGAGCAGGACGAGGCGATCCGCTCGTCCGCCCTCGGCGTGACGGTCGTGCGCGGCGGCCCCGGTACCGGCAAGACCGCGGTCGCGCTGCACCGCGCGGCGTACCTGCTCTACAACGACCGGCAGCGCTTCGCCGGCGGCGGCGTACTGGTGGTCGGACCGTCGCCGGTGTTCGTCTCGTACATCTCGCGGGTGCTGCCGTCGCTCGGCGAGGACGACGTGACGCTCGCCTCGCTCGGCTCGCTCGTCGTCGGCGTGGCGGCGACCCGGCACGACCCGGACGCGGTGGCCGTCGTGAAGGGGTCGCTGCGGATGGCGCGGGTGCTCGCGCGGGCGGCCCGGGACAACGCCCCGGGCGCGCCGGCCGAGCTGCGCCTGCTCTACCGGGGCACGCTGCTACGCCTGGCCGCGAAAGACCTCTCGGGGGTACGGCACACCGTGCTCTCCGGCGGCGCGCGGCGCAACGCGGTGCGGCCGAAGGCGGCCGGGCACCTGCTGGACGCGTTGTGGCGGCAGGCCGTGTCGCTGCTGGGCGCGCCGGCGGTACCGGCCCGGGAGGAGTTCGCCGCGGACATCGCCGAGCGGCGGGAGTTCGTCGCGTTCATGCACGCCTGGTGGCCGAGGCTGCGCCCGGTCGACGTGCTGGGCTGGCTCGCCGACCCGGCACGCCGGTACGGCAACGGGGTGCTGTCGGGTGCGGAGACGGCCACGCTGGCCGACTCCCTCGCGCGGCTGGCCGAGCACGGGCCGAGCGTGGAGGACGTGGCCCTGCTCGACGAGCTGGACGAGCTGCTGGGCGCGCCGCCCGCCCCGCCCCGGCGGACCGGCGACCCGTTCACCGTCCACGGTGTCCGGGAGGTCACCACGTACGCCGACCGGCGGGCCGCCGCGCGCGCGGTCGCGGTCGAGCGGCCGGCGGACTACCGGGAGTACGCGCACATCGTGGTCGACGAGTCGCAGGACGTGTCGCCCATGCAGTGGCGGATGATCGGCCGGCGGGGCGAGTACGCGACCTGGACCGTCGTCGGCGACCCGGCCCAGGCGGCGTGGGCCGGCGACCTGGGCGAGACGGCGACGGCGCGCGACGCCGCCCTCGGTACCCGCCGGCGCAGCGAGCACGTGCTGACCACCAACTACCGCAACTCCGCCGAGATCTTCGCGGTCGCCGCCGATGTGGTGCGCAAGGCCGAGCCGGACATCGAGCTGCCGGTGGCGGTACGGCGCAGCGGGGTGGCGCCCCGCCATGTCGTCGTGTCCGCGGGCGGCCTCCCGGCGGCCACCCGTGACGCGGTGACCGACCTGCTGCGCGAGGTCGAGGGTACCGTCGGGGTCATCGCGACCCAGGCGACGCGCGACGAGGTCGCGGGCTGGCTCGCCGGTCTCGCCGATCCGCGGCTGCAGACGGTGACCTCGCTGGAGGCCAAGGGCATGGAGTACGACGGGGTCGTGGTGGTCGAGCCGGCCGCGATCCTGGCCGAGTCACCGGCCGGGCGTCGTACCCTCTACGTCGCGCTGTCCCGGGCCACCCAGCGACTCATCACCGTCGGCACCGACGACACCTGGCGGTGACGTCGGCGCTCGGGTGCATCACACCCGTTCGGGGTCGAGCTGGTGCGGCGGGCGGGCCGGGGACCCGAACAGGCCGAGCAGCCCGGAGACGTACAACAGCCGATGCACGTACGGCGTCGGGTTGCTCACGACGAGCCGTACACCACTCGCCGCGGCGGTGTGGTAGCACGACACCAGAGCACCGATCGCGACCGAGTCGATGAACGACACCCCGGCCATGTCCACCTTGATCATCCTGGGCTCGCCGTTTGTCAGCGCGGCGCTCACCGCTTCCCGGATCTCGTGGGCGTTGTCGCTGTCGATCTCGCCGGTCGGGTGGACGTGCACCGCTCCACCGACGTCGGTCCGCGCGGTGATGGACAGGGGGGACATCGAACCTCCAGGTCAGCCCGCGGCAGGGCAGACTGCGCCGGCCATGCCGCCGCTCGGGGACGTGAGCCTCGGTCTAACGTCGAGCCCGTACTTTCTACCACGAAAGTTCGGGCACAGGCACAACCGAGTTAGCTGATTGTGATTCTCTCCTCGCAATACGCAACCAGGTGCCGTCAACGGTAGCGTTCCCGGACGCGTGCGCAAGACCGGGGAAGCGCCAACCTCGTAAGCATGGACCCGTCTTCGCCGATCCGCACCCCGTACGGCCGGGTAGCCTCCTACCACCTAAGTGAAATGCGCGGCCGCGGCTCGATTAACCACGCCGACACGGCGGCTTGACACCGCGGTCACGGCTCCCGCGTAACGTCGTGGCTGCGGTCGGTACAGGGGTGTGGCCGATCGCGGGCGGGATCGAAGGATAGTGCCGCCCGGGGCGGTGCCACCTTCCGTCCCGGGCGGACCCGTTCCCCTCTCAACTGTCCGGTCTTCGCGGTTCCCGGATAGGCTGTCGCCGGCCCACCTGCCCCCGGGAGGACTGTGCATTCAGTGAAGGCGATCCGCCCAATGTTGGCCCTGCTCGTCGCGGCGGCACTGGCGCTGGTCGCGCCGGCCACCGCGCACGCCGACCCGGGCACCGACGGCACCCAGACCACGATCCAGGACCAACTCGGCGCGATCATCAAGGCGTACCAGGACGCCCAGGCCAAGCTCGCGGCCGCGCAGGCCAAGCAGGCGCAGTTCAAGGCGGAGCTGGCCCAGAGCACCACCCGCCTGAAGGAGCTGACCAGCCAGATCGGCGTGCTGGCCTCGGCGGTGTACCGCGCCGGCCCGGCCACCACGCTGGCCACCATGTTCGACGCCACCTCCACCGACGACGTCCTCCAGCGGGCCGACGGCCTGCGTACCCTCAGCCGCACCGAGGACCGGCAGCTCCGCGAGTACACCGCGGTGCTGGCCTCCGCCGACGAGCAGCAGGCCGGGCTGGACCGGGAGGTCAAGACCGCACAGGCGCAGGCCGACGAGATGGCGAAGCAGAAGGCCGCGCTGCAGAAGACGCTGGACCAGCTCGGCAACGGGCCGACCGCCGGGGTACCGGTCCCGGCGGCCACCGCCGAGCCGGTGCCGCGCAACCCGGACGGGAGCCTGCCGGCACAGCGCTGCTCGGTGGCCGACCCGACCACCACCGGCTGCCTGACCCCGCGCACCCTGCACGCGCTCGAACAGGCCCGCAAGGCCGGCTTCACCCACTACACCGCGTGCTTCCGTTACGAGGCGAGCGGCGAGCATCCGCTCGGGCGGGCCTGCGACTTCGCCGCCGACCCGGGCGGCTTCGGCGGCGTCGCTACGGGTGCCAGCCGCGACTACGGCAACCGGCTGGCCGGGTGGTTCATCGCCAACGCCCAGCGGCTCGGGGTGATGTACGTCATCTGGTGGCACGCGATCTGGAACCCGGTCATCGGCTGGCACTACTACCGGGGAGACGGCACCGCGAACGGCAACCACATGAACCACGTCCACCTGTCGGAGCTGTGACGCCCGCGCCGGTGTGGGTGGTCGCCGGGCCGCCCGGCGCCGGCAAGTCGACCGTGGCGCGGCTGCTGCTGGCGCGGCTGGTGCCGGTACCGGCCTGGCTGGACAAGGACACCGTGTACGGCGGGTTCGTGGCGGCGACCCTGCGCCGGGCCGGCCGGCCGGTGGGCGAGCGCGAGGGACCGTGGTACGACGAGCACGTCAAGGTGCACGAGTACGCCGGGCTGGCGGCGACCGCCCGGCAGATCCGGGAGGCGGGCGCGCCGGTACTCCTGGACGGGCCGTTCACCGGGCAGATCCACGACCCGCGCCGGTGGGCGGGGTGGGTGACCGAGCTGGGCGGCGAACCGGTGCGGCTGGTGTGGGTACGCGCCGACGCGGATACCCTCCGGGCCCGGCTGGCCGCCCGGGGGCTCGCCCGCGACGGGCGGAAGCTGGCCCGGTTCGACGCGTTCGTCGCCGCGATCCGGGCGGGCGTGCCGCCGCCGGTACCGCATCTGGAGGTTGACAACCGGCTGGCCGCGCGGCGGCCCCTGGCCGAGCAGGTCGACATCCTACTCGCGCCCGGCGGAAGGGTGCCTTGACCGGGTCTTCCGCATCGTGCGACGTTCGTCGATGTCTGCGAACCGCAGGCGTGCGGTCGCAACGCCGCCGGGAGGCCGCCGATGAACGTCCGGGTTGTTCTCACCGTCGCCGCGGCCGCGCTCGCCGCCGTCGCGCTCACCCAGGTACCGGCACACGCCGCCGGTACCTTCAACGTGCGTGACTTCGGTGCCAAAGGCAACGGGTCCACATTGGACGATGACGCGATCGACCGCGCCGTCACCGCCGCGAACGCGGCCGGCGGCGGTACCGTGCTCTTCCCCAGCGGCACGTACCAGTCCCGCACCATCCACCTGAAGAGCAACGTCACCCTCCAGCTCGACACCGGCGCGACGATCCGCGCCGCGGGCAGCGGGATGGACGCGGCCGAGCCCAACCCGTTCTCCCGGTACCAGGACTACGGGCACAGCCACTTCCACGACGCGCTGATGTGGGGCGACGGCATCACGAACTTCGCGGTCACCGGCAGCGGCACCATCGACGGCTCGGCGCTCGTCACCGCGAACGGGGTACCGGCCGGCAAGGGCGACAAGGCGCTGTCGCTGACCCGGTGCGCCAACGTCACCGTGCGCGGGGTCACCTTCCGCAGCGGCGGCCACTTCGCGATCCTCACGAACGGCTGCAACGGCGTGCTTCTCGACGGCGTCAAGGTGCTCGCCACGAAATCCCGCGACGGCGTGAACCTCATCAACACCGCCAACGTCGAGGTGACCCACTCCCGGATCGAGGCGCAGGACGACGCGCTGTCGTTCAAGAGTGACTTCGCCCTCGGCCGTACCTTCGTCAGCGAGCACATCCGGGTGCACGACTCGACGATCCTGTCGACGGAGAACAACGCGTTGCAGTTCGGGGTGGAGTCCTGTGGTGACTTCCGCGACGTGGTGTTCCAGAAGGTGGCCATCACCGGCGCCGGCAAGGCCGGGATCGGCATCGTGTCCCTCGACGGCGGGCGCATCACCGACGTGCACTACTCGGGAATCACCATGAACCGGGTGTCGAGTCCGTTCTTCCTCCGGCTCGGTGGCCGCGGTAGCTGCCCGGGTACCCCGCCGCCGGGCCAGCTCGCGAACATCACCATCAGCGACGTCACCGGGACGAACCTCACCACGCCGGCACCGGTACGGGGTGCGCCGGAGTACGCGAGCACGCTCGTCGGCTCACCCGGGGCGCGCATCGCGAACGTCAGCTTCACCAACGTGAAGCTCACCGTCCCCGGCGGGCACAAGGCGTCCGACGCGAACGCGGTACCCCCCGAGGGCCTGAGCCTGTACCGGCCGCGCGAGTTCGGTACCCGCCCGGCGTACGGGTTCTGGCTGCGCCACGTCACCGGGATCACGTTCACCAACGTGGACGTGGAGTTCGCGAAGAGCGACGGCCGGCCGGCCTTCGCCGTCGACGACGGCCAGACCGTGCAGTGGGTCGACAGCCGGGTCGAGCGCAGTACCGGCCCGGTCGACCTGCGGGTGAACCGCACGACGGGGTACACCCTGGTGCGTACGACCACGACCGGCGGCCAGCCGCTACGGATCCGGGCGTCGTAACCGCACCGGCCGGGAAGGGGAGGCGACCCTCAGGGTTCGACCACCTGACCCTTGCCGAGGACCACGATCCCCCCATCGGAGACCGTGTATCTCTTGCGGTCCGCCTCCAGGTCGGTGCCGATCTCCACGCCCTCCGGCACCTTCACGTTCTTGTCGAGGATCGCGTTGCGGACCACCGCCCGCCGCCCGATCTCCACGCCGTCCATCAGTACCGAGCCCTCGACGTGCGCCCAGGAGTGCACCCGGACGTTCGGCGAGACCACCGAGTTCTCCACCAGCGAGCCGGAGATCACCACACCGGGCGAGACCATCGAGCCGACCGCCCGGCCGACCCGCTCCTGCCAGCCGTGCACGAACTTGGCCGGCGGCCACGGCGGGTGGTCGGTCAGCACCGGCCACTCCAGGTTGTACAGGTTGAAGACCGGGTGGATGGAGATGAGATCCATGTGGGCGTCGTAGAACGAGTCCAGCGTCCCGACGTCGCGCCAGTACCCGCGGTCCCGGTCGGTGCTGCCCGGCACGTCGTTGTCCGAGAAGTCGTACACGTTGGCCTCGTTGCGCTCCACCAGCATCGGGATGATGTTGCCGCCCATGTCGTGCTTGCTCCCCGGGTCGGCGGCGTCGCGGGACAGGGCTTCACACAGCGCCCGGGTGGTGAAGACGTAGTTGCCCATCGAGGCGAACACCTCGTCGGGCGAGTGCGGCAGGCCCTGCGCGTCCTTCGGCTTCTCCCGGAACGCCGCGATCCGCCGGCCGTCCTCGCCGACCTCGATCACGCCGAGCTGGTCGGCCAGGGACAGCGGCTGGCGGATCGCCGCGACCGTGACGCCGGCCCCGGACTCGACGTGCTGGGCGACCATCTGCCGGGGGTCCATCCGGTAGATGTGGTCGGCGCCGAACACGATCACGTAGTCGGGCTGCTCGTCGTTGATCAGGTTCAGGCTCTGGTAGATGGCGTCGGCGGAGCCGGCGAACCAGTGGGGGCCGAGCCGCTGCTGTGCCGGTACGGGGGTGACGTAGTTGCCCAGCAGGTGCGACATCCGCCAGGTCTGGGTGATGTGCCGGTCCAGCGAGTGGGACTTGTACTGGGTCAGCACGACGATCTTGAGGTACCCCGCGTTGGCCAGGTTGGACAGCGCGAAGTCGATCAACCGGTACAGGCCGCCGAACGGGACGGCCGGCTTGGCGCGGTCGGTGGTCAGCGGCATGAGTCGCTTGCCCTCGCCACCCGCCAGCACGATCGAGAGCACCTTGAGTGCCATGCGATCGACGCTAAGCCACCGAAGTGGTCGGGCACCAGCCGGGCGCCGTACTAGGGTGGGCTCGTGCGTGTCGATCTGTTCACCCGGGAGTACCCGCCGGAGGTGTACGGCGGCGCCGGCGTGCACGTCGAGTACCTGGCCCGGGACCTGCGCCGGCTGGCCGACGTCCGGGTGCACTGCTTCGGTGCTCCGCGTGACGAGCCGGGCGTGACCGGGTACGCCGATCCGCCGCCGGGACTCGTGGGGGCCAACGCCGCGCTGCGCACCATGGGCGTCGACCTGGAGATGGCGGCCGGCGCGGCAGGCACCGACCTGGTACACAGCCACACCTGGTACGCGAACCTGGCGGGGCACACGGCGAAGCTGCTCTACGGGGTACCGCACGTGATGACCTCGCACAGCCTGGAGCCGCTGCGGCCGTGGAAGGCCGAGCAGCTCGGCGGCGGGTACGCCCTGTCGTCCTGGATCGAGCGCACCGCCGTGGAGGCCGCCGACGCGGTCATCGCGGTCTCCGCCGGGATGAGGCGCGACGTGCTCGCCGCCTACCCCGCCGTCGACCCGGACCGGGTGCGGATCGTGCACAACGGCATCGACACCGGGGAGTACCGCCCGGACCCGGACACCGACGTGCTGGAGCGCATCGGGATGGATCCGGACCAGCCGAGCGTCACGTTCGTCGGCCGGGTCACCCGCCAGAAGGGCCTGCCGTACCTGCTCCGCGCGGCCCGCTCGCTGCCCCCCGACGCGCAGCTCATCCTGCTGGCCGGCGCGCCGGACACGCCGGAGATCGCCGCCGAGGTGGAGGAGCTGGTCGCCGAGCTGGAGAAGACCCGCTCGGGCGTCCGGTGGATCCTGAAGATGCTGCCCAAGCGCGAGGTCGTGCAGATCCTCTCGCACAGCACGGTGTTCGTCTGCCCGTCGGTGTACGAGCCGATGGGCATCGTCAACCTGGAGGCGATGGCCTGCGAGACCGCGGTCGTCGCCACGGCCACCGGCGGGATCCCCGAGGTCGTCGAGGACGGCGTGACCGGGCTGCTGGTACCGATCGAACAGGTCACCGACGGCACCGGTACCCCCGTCGATCCGGACCGGTTCGTCGCGGACCTGGCGGCGGCGATCACCGAGCTGGTCGCGGACCCGGCGCGGGCCGCCGGGATGGGCCGGGCCGGCCGGCAGCGCGCCCTCGACCACTTCTCCTGGGCGGCCATCGCGGACCGTACCATGGGCGTTTACCGATCGGTGATCGGGTGAATTGCGTTCTGTTATCTGTCCGTAACACGCTGCCAGCAATTCTCGAAAATCAATGGAGTGCCGCCCCCTAGGGGAATCGCGTCAACTGTTCTCTATTGACCGTGCGCTTTCCACGGGACGAGCATGGGCGCCAACTCCAATCGCATTTCCGGCACCCATAGTCCCTGGTCTCGGCGCCCCCGTGGGAGGAGCGCATGCGAGCTAGACGATGGCGACACGTATCGCGGCACTACCGTTCCGTCCGGCGCAGGCGGACTGTCGCGGCCGTATCCGCAGCATTACTGTTGGCGGCCGGAGCGTTACTCGCAGGCTCACCGAATGCCTCCGCCGGCCTGGGTTTCGAGGTGCAGAGCCTGGACGGTTCCGGAAACAACGTGGCCCACCCGGACCGGGGCAAGGTGGGCACCAACTACGTCCGGGTGGCGCCGGCCACCTACGCCGACGGGCACAGCGCGATGGTGGACGGGCCCAACGTCCGGGCGATCAGCAACCGGATCTTCAGCGACCTCGGCCAGAACATCTTCTCCGAGCACCGCGTGACGCAGTGGGCGTGGACCTGGGGGCAGTTCCTCGACCACACGTTCGGGCTGCGCCAGGACAACGGCGACGCGGCCGACATCCCCTTCGACAGCAAGGACCCGCTGGAGCGGTTCAGCAACAACCTGGGCGTCATGCCGTTCACCCGCTCCGCCGCGGCCTCCGGTACCGGCGTCACCAACGCCCGCCAGCAGGTCAACACGGTCAGCTCGTACATCGACGCGTGGGCCGTGTACGGCGGCACCGACCAGCGCCTCGAATGGCTGCGCGAGGGACCGGTCGACGGCAGCCCGCGCGACAACGGGCCGAAGCTGATGCTCCCCGGCGGGTTCCTGCCCCGGCGGGACAGCCGCGGCGACGCGGCGACCGCCCCGGACATGGCCGTCGACGGACGGCTGGCCGCGCACCCCGAGCGCGCCATGGTGGCCGGCGACGTGCGGGCCAACGAGAACATCGCGCTGTCCGCCACCCACACGCTCTTCGCC
This sequence comes from Actinomycetota bacterium, assembly GCA_046727455.1. Lineage (GTDB taxonomy): Bacteria > Actinomycetota > Actinomycetes > Mycobacteriales > Micromonosporaceae > AC-43. The sequence goes on from JBKPCQ010000362.1 coordinate 14,430, forward strand.
CGCGAGCACAACCGGATCGTGTCACTGCTGCCGAGGTCGCTGACGAGCGAGCAGAAGTTCCAGATCGCCCGGCGGATCGTGATCGCGGAGCAGCAGTACATCACGTACCACGAGTTCCTGCCGGCGATGGGCGTCGCGCTCCCCGCCTACACCGGGTACCGGCCCGGCGTGGACGCGAGCCTCGCCAACGAGTTCGCGGCGGTCGGGTACCGGGGCCACAGCCAGATCCACGGCGAGATCGAGGTGGAGACCGACGCCTCGCGGTACACCAGGGAGCAGCTCGCGAGCTTCAAGGCACAGGGCGTCAAGGTGACGCGCGACGGCAGGGACCTCACGCTCACCGTGTCGCTGAACCTCGCCCTGTTCAACCCCGACCTGCTCCCCCAGATCCAGCTCGGCCCGATGCTGAAGGCGATCGGGGCCGAGTCGGAGTACAACAACGACGAGATGATCGACGACACGCTGCGCAGCGTGCTGTTCCAGATCCCGGTCTCCGGCAACCCGCAGTGCTTCGAGGACCCGAGCCTGCCCGACTGCTTCAAGGGGGTCTTGGACCTCGGCGCGCTCGACGTCCAGCGCGGCCGGGACCACGGCATGCCGAGCTACAACGACCTGCGCCGGGCGTACGGGCTGCCGCCGAAGACCTCGTTCCGCGCGATCACCGGCGAGTCCAGCGAGTCCTTCCCGCCGGGGCTTTCCGGGAACGACCCGAAAAGCCTGGACTTCGTGAAGCTCACCGACATCGACGGCAGGAAGGTGGCCCTGCCGGACACCGACAACAACACCGCCACCCGGGGCGTGCGCCGGTCGTCGCTGGCCGCCCGGCTCAAGGCGGTGTACGGGTCGGTGGACAGGGTCGACGCGTTCGTCGGCATGGTGGCCGAGCCGCACGTTCCCGGTACCGAGTTCGGCGAGCTGCAGCTCGCGATCTGGGCGAAGCAGTTCCAGGCGCTGCGCGACGGCGACCGGTTCTTCTACGGCAACGACCCGGGGCTCAGCCTGATCAAGAAGCGGTTCGGCATCGACTACCGGCACAGCCTGGCCGACCTGATCGCGGCGAACACCGACATCCCCCGTGCCGAGCTGGCCGACGACGTGTTCCTCACTCCCGACGACGACCTGCCGGCCGCGAGCTGCCGCGTCACGTACGAGATCGACTCGGTGGGATACCACGAGTTCCACGCCAGCCTGCGGATCACCAACCGGAGCGACCGGCGGGTCGACGGTTGGGCGGTGCGCTTCGCCTTCGCCAACGGGCAGCGGCTCACCGACGTACGCGGTGGCGAGGCGTTCCAGCGCGGCGGCAACGTCGCCGTCCGCAACCCGGACCGGAGCCCGCTGATCCGGCCGCAGGGCAGCACGGTGGTGGACATCACCGCCCGGTGGGACCGGACGACGAACGCGGTACCGCCGAACTTCACCCTCAACGGCGCGCGCTGCGCGCGCGAGTAGACGCTCTCCGTCCCCCAATCCCGGCGGCCGGTCCTGGTTTCCAGGGCCGGCCGCCGGCCATTCGTTGACATCTATATTCGCTCAATGCTATCTGTTAAGGAGTCTACCTTTTCTCTCGCGGAGCAGGAGCCCCTCGTGAACATCTCCCGCCGACGGCTCGGCCTCATGGCCGCCGGGACGCTGGCCGCGTCCGTCCCCATCGTCGTGGTCGAGGCCGCCGGCGCGGCCACCCGCCTCGACCTCAACGACCCGCGCATGAAGGAGATCGCCAACGAGCTGGTCTCCAGTGCGGAGAACTCGTCGCTGGACTGGCGCGCGCAGTACAAATACATCGAGGACATCCACGACGGGCGCGGGTACACCGCGGGGATCGTCGGGTTCTGTTCCGGTACCGGGGACCAGCTCGACCTCGTGGAGCTGTACGCGAAGCGCAAGCCCGGCAACATCCTCGCCAAGTACCTGCCGGCCCTGCGCAAGGTCAACGGCACCGCCTCGCACAAGGGCCTGGACCCGAACTACCCGAAGGACTGGCGCACCGCCGCCAAGGACCCGGTCTTCCAGAAGTGCCAGGACGACGAGCGCGACCGGGTGTACTTCAACCCGGCGGTGAGCCAGGCCAAGGCCGACGGGCTGCGCGCGCTCGGCCAGTTCTGCTACTACGACGCGATCGTCATGCACGGCCCGGGTACCGACTCCGTCAGCTTCGGCGGGATCCGCAAGACGGCCATGCGGAAGGCCAAGACCCCGGCCCAGGGCGGCAGCGAGGTCACCTACCTCAACGCGTTCCTCGACGCCCGCAAGGCCGCGATGAAGAAGGAGGAGGCGCACAGCGACACCAGCCGGGTGGACACCGAACAGCGGGTCTTCCTCAAGGCCGGCAACCTCGACCTGATGCCGCCGCTGAAGTGGAAGACCTACGGCGACCCGTACCACATCGACCGGCTGCCGTCATAGGAGGGCGGCCTCCTAGGCTGGGGACCACGTTCCCCTAGTGGAGGAGGCCGTCCATGCCGGACAGCGGGTACGTGCGTAGCCCGGCGATCCACGGCGACGACGTGGTGTTCGTCTGCGAGGACGATCTCTGGCTGGTCGGCGCGGCCGGCGGCCGGGCGTACCGGCTGACCGCCGGGGTCGCCGAGGCCGGTACCCCACGGATCTCCCCCGACGGCACGCTGCTCGCCTTCGCCGGGCGCGAGGAAGGCCCGGTCGAGGTCTACGTGATGCCGGCCGGTGGCGGCGAGGCCCGGCGGCTGACGTACCAGAGCGGGCGCACCATCGTGGCCGGGTTCGACCCGGACGGCGCGATCGTCTACGCCACCGACGCCGGCCGGCCGCTGCGGGACCGCTGGCTGTTCGCCGTCCGCCCCGAGGGCGGGGAGCCGGTGCTGCTCCCGCTCGGGCCGGCCGGCGCGATCGCGTACAGCCCGGGCGGCGCGGTGGTCCTCGGCCGGTGGACCGACTACGACCCGGCGCGGTGGAAGCGGTACCGGGGCGGCCGGGCCGGCAACCTGTGGGTCGACCGCACCGGCTCCGGCGAGTTCGACCGGCTGATCCGGCTGGACGGCAACCTGACCGGCCCATGCTGGATCGGCGAGCGGGTCTTCTTCATCTCCGACCACGAGGGCGTCGGCAACGTGTACTCCTGCACGCCCGACGGGACCCACCTGCGCCGGCACACTGACCACCACGACTACTACGCGCGGGGGCTGTCCGGCGACGGGCGGCGGCTGGTGTACCACGCCGGCGCGCGGCTCTGGCTGCTCGACCCGGAGCGGGACGACCCGCACCCGCTGGACGTGCACCTCGGCAGTTCCCGGACCCAGCGCAACCGCCAGTTCGTGCCCGCCGACCGGTACCTCGACACGGTCAGCCTGGCGCAGGACGGCACCCGCCTCGCGATCACCACGCGGGGCAAGGCGTTCAGCTTCGGCAACTGGGCCGGGGCGGTGCGCCAGCACGGCGAGCCGGACGGCGTCCGGTACCGCTTCCTGACCCAGCTGGCCGGCGGCGCCGGGCTGGTCGCGGCGGCCAGCGACGACAGCGACCGGGAGTCGCTGGTGGTGCTCGGTGAGGACGGGCCGCGCCGGCTGGCCGATCTCGACGTCGGCCGGGTCGTGGAGCTGGCGGCCGCGCCCGCCCGGGCCCTCGTGGCGGTCGCCAACCACCGCAACGAGTTACTCGTGGTGGACCTGCGCGGCGCGGAGCCGGCACTCGCCCGGCTGGACCACAGCCCGTACGGGCGGATCGAGGACCCGGCGTGGTCGGCCGACGGGCGCTGGCTCGCGTACACCTGCCCGGAGAGCGCGCAGACCGCCGGGATCCGGCTGGCGCGGGTGGAGACCGGGGAGACCTGGCCGGTCACCCGGCCGGTGCGGCGCGACCGCCGGCCGGCGTTCGACCCCAGGGGCCGGTACCTGTACTTCATCGGGCGGCGCGAGTACAACCCGGTACCGGACGAGATGCAGGAGCTGGAGTACGGCTTCCCGCTCGCCGACCGGCCGTACGCGGTGACCCTGCGGGCGGGCGAGCCGGCTCCGTTCGTGCCGCGGGTCGAGCCACCGTCCACTGTGGACAAGCCGGCGGAGCCGGAGCCCGTCGAGGTCGAGGTGGACGGGATCGAGCGGCGGATCGTCGCGGTACCGGTGCCGCTGGGCCGGTACGACCGGGTGGCCGGCGGGCCGGACCGGGTGCTGTTCACCTCGTACCCGGTCACCGGCACGCGCGACCTCGACTGGACGGCGACCGAGCCGCCCAGCGACCGGGTGCTGTCCGCCTACGACCTCACCACCGACAAGTGCGAGGAGCTGGTCTCCGGAATCGCCGACTTCGCCGTCACGCCCGACGGGACGACCCTGCTGTACCGCGCCGACCGGCGGCTGCGCGTGGTGAAGGCGACCGAGAAGCTGCCCGACGACGGCGAGCCCGGCCGGGTCAGCGGGTGGGTGGACCTGGACCGGGTGAAGGTGTCGGTCCGACCGGACGCCGAATGGCGGCAGATGTTCCGCGAGGCGTGGCGGTTGCAGCGGGAGCACTTCTGGGTCGAGGACATGTCCGGCATCGACTGGGCCGAGGTCTACGACCGGTACCTGCCGCTGGTCGACCGGGTGAGCACCCGGGCGGAGTTCTCCGACCTGCTGTGGGAGCTGCAGGGCGAGCTGGGCACGTCACACGCGTACGAGCTGGGCGGCGCGTACCGGACCGGGCCGAACGCGCGGCAGGGCTTCCTCGGTGTGGACTGGGCCACCGAGCACCGGATCGCCCACGTTCTCATGAGGGATCCGTGGGACGCGAAGGCGACCTCCCCGCTCAACCGGCCAGGCGTCGACGTGCGGGCCGGCGACCAGGTGCTCGCGGTCAACGGGGTCGCCGTCGGTGCCGCGCTCACCCCCGGCGAGCTGCTGGTCGACCAGGCCGAGCAGGAGGTGCAGCTCACCGTGCGCCGGGGCGACGGACCGCCGCGCACGGTCACGGTACGGGCGCTGGCCGACGAGCGGCCGGCCCGGTACCGGGAGTGGGTCGACGCCAATCGGGAACTCGTGCACGACCGTACCGGCGGCCGGGTCGGGTACCTGCACCTGCCCGACATGAGCGCCGAGGGGTTCGCCGAGTTCCACCGGGGCTTCCTCGTCGAGTACGACCGCGAAGGGCTCATCGTCGACCTGCGCAACAACGGCGGCGGGAGCGTCTCCGCGCTGCTGCTGGAGAAGCTGGCCCGGCGCCGCCTCGGGTACGACTTCCCGCGCTGGGGCGTGCCCGAGCCGTACCCGGCCGAGTCGCCGCGCGGGGCGATGGTCGCCATCACCAACGAGCCGGCCGGCTCCGACGGCGACATCTTCAGCCACGCGTTCAAGCAGATGGGCCTCGGCAGGCTGATCGGCAAGCGCACCTGGGGCGGGGTGATCGGCATCTGGCCCCGGCACGCCCTCGCCGACGGTACGCTCACCACCCAGCCGGAGTACTCGTTCGCGTTCGACGACGTGGGCTGGCGGGTGGAGAACTACGGCACGGACCCGGACATCGAGGTGGAGTACCGCCCGCAGGACTACACGAAGGGTGTCGACCCGCAGCTCGACCGGGCGATCAGCGAGGTGCTGGCGGAGCTGTCGAGGCGCCCGGCACACACGCCCAACCCGGCCGACCGGCCGCGCCTGGGCCGGCCCCCGCTGCCGCCGCGCGGCTGAGGTGTCACGCCGCCGCGCGGCTGAGGTGTCACGCCGCCGCGCGGCTGAGGTGTCACGCCGCCGCGCGGCTGAGGTATCACC
>JBKPCQ010000363.1:0-35407 GCA_046727455.1 Actinomycetota bacterium
TCCTGGGCGCTGGTACCGGTCGCCGCGCTCGCGGTTATCGGGCAGTTCACGTCGCTGTTCTGGGCGCGTTATCTCCTGTACACCATGCCGGCCTGGGTACTGCTGGCCGCGCTCACGCTCGGCGGGCTGGCCGGCCGGCGCGCGGTCGCGATCCTCGTCGCCATCGCGGTGCTCGGGTTGCCCACGCAGACCGCGATCCGGCAGCCGGACGGGCACAGCCAGGACACCGGCCGGGCCGGCGCCGTCATCGCGGCCAACTACCAGGCGGGCGACGGGATCGCCTTCTCGTCGAAGGAGTCCGCGCCGTGGGTGGCCCGGGACGTGGTCAGCCGGTACGTGCCGGCGGATCGCCGGCCGCGCGACGTGTTCGCGGTGACCGCGCAGCGGGTCGACGGCCTGGCCGCCACGGAGTGCGCGGACCCGGCCGCGTGCCTGGACCGCGCCGACCCGCCCCGGATGTGGGTCCTCCGGGTGCACACCCAGGCCGATCCGCTGCACGACCTCGGGACGGTCAAGGAAACCCTGCTACGGTCCCGCTACCAGCTCGCCAGCCTCTGGCTCGTGCGCGACCTGACGGTCGCGCTCTACGTGCGCGCCTGAGTACGCCTCGCGCGCCTCGCCGGCCAGCAGCAGGATCCAGATCGCGCCGTTGGTCCCGCCGAGCAGCCAGTCCTCGGTGGCGATGGTGGGCAGCACGGCGAGGGCGGCGATGGTGAACCAGGCGGCGGTTCTTCGTCGGGCCAGCGCGTGCCGGAGCAGGAGGACGACGCCGAGCAGGAAGGCCGCCGCGCCGAATACGCCGCCGCGCCGCAGCGCACCGACGGCGGCGTTGTCGGTGTTGAGTTTCAGCCGGGGCGCGCCCGGTGCGGCGCCGTCGTCGGCCCGGATCACCACGGCACGGGAGGTACGGGCGTCGCCGAACGTCTTCTCCGCCCAGCCGGCGTGCCGCCAGTCGGTCGCCACCTGCCGCCAGGTGTCCATCCGGCCACTGGTCGCGTCGCCGTTGCCGAACCGGTCCCGGAACAGGAAGCCCCGGCCGCCGGAGAGCACCAGCACCAGCGCGAGCACGACGAACGGTACGAGTGCGGCGGTCCACTTCCTGGACAGGTCCTCCCGGTTGCTCCGGTAGAGGAGTACCGCGTGCACCACCGCCGCGGCCGCGAAGAAGACGAACGCGATCCGCGAGTTCGTCAGGTACAGCACGAAGCCGGCGAGGCCGGTCGCGGCCAGCCGCTGCCACGCGGCGAAGGCCCGGTCCGGCCCGATCCGGATCGCGGCCACGACGGCCAGTCCGGCGAACGAGTTCGGGTGGAAGTACAGCAGCGGCCCGCCCCAGAACCGGTCGCGCATCAACAGGGTGGCCGGATCGTTGTTCGGTACCGGATGGACGCTGTGGAACAGGTTGCCCGAGCCGGCCAGGAGCAGCGCGGCGACCGCCAGCACGATCGCGGCCGCGATCCCGACGGTGAGATCCTGGCCGGGCCGATCCCGTCGAGGGAGCACGGCCAGCGCCGCGAGCGTGAAGACCCCGGCGTACGCGAGCCGTTGCAGCCCGACGCCCGCATGCCCGACCAGGGCCGCACCGACGATGCCGAACAGCCAGTACGACAGGCCGAGCCAGGCGCTGCCCAGCCGCGGCAACCGGCGCAGGCCGGCCGGCCACGGCCAGCTCCACACCGCGAACGCCACGCCCGCGACCGCGAGCACGCCCCAGATGACGATCGGCCGCTTCGTGGCGGTCCACGTGAGGATTCCCGCGAGGCTGAAGAGGCCGCCGATCGCGAGTCCCCGCCACGTGATGCCGGGCAGCGACCACGCGAGCCCGGCGGTGGCGACCGCGATGGCGGCGGCGACCAGCGTCAGGACCGCCGCTGCCGGGCTGCCGGTGGTGACGAACCCGACGACCGCCGCGCCCACCACGACCGCGCCACCGGCGGCGCCGAAAACCCGTACCGGAAAGGGCATCCGGATACCCTGACGCCGGTACGGGACGAGCCGCGGACGTCGCGATGACGTCCAGGTGAACAGCAGTCAACCTCCCGTTCACCCGAGGTGGACACACTGCGCCGGTGGTAGCGACGGGATCCGACCGGATGCGCCTGTCCGGCCGGGCCACCGTCGGCCTGGTCGACCAGGCGGTCATCGCGCTCGCCAACGCCGCGAACAACCTGCTGGCGCTCGCCCTGCTCGACCGGAGCCGGGCCGGGGTCATGCTGCTCTCGCTCGGGGTCGCGTACCTCGTCATCGGGATCAACCGGGCCTTCGTCGGCGAGGTCCTGCTGGCGCTCGCGTCGCGGTACGAGGGCGAACGGCAGGAGCGCCTGGTACGCAACGGAACGAGCGCCGCGCTCACGCTCGCCGGGTCGGCGGCCGCGGTCCTGGTCCTGCTGTGGGTCACCGTGCCGGCGAAGGGCGGCATCGACCTGCGCGACCTCATCTGGGTGGCACCGTTCCTGCCGGCCCTGCTGCTGCACGACACCGCGCGGTACGGGTACCTGGCGGACCGCCGGCCGCAGCGCGCGCTGGCCATCGACGCGGTCTGGGTCGGAACCCAGCTCGTGGCCGTCGCCGTCCTGTACGCCACCGGCTCCGTCGGCGCCCCGGGTCTGTTCGTCTGCTGGGGCCTGGGCGCGACGGCCGGGGCCACCGTGTTCCTCGTGCGCTCCCGGATCCGGCCATGGCGCGGCCGGCCCGGTCAGTGGCTCACCGAGACCCGGCATCTCGCGGGTTGGTTCACCGCCACCGCGCTGGTCGGCCAGTTCCAGGGCCAGGCGGTCGGCTTCCTGGTCGCCGGCCAGCTCTCCGCCCGCGAACTGTCCGGCCTGCGCGGGGCCCAGACCGTCCTGCTCCAGCCGGTGCAGAACTTCATCACCGCGATGATGGGGCTGCTGGTCCCCCGCGCCTCCCGCTTCGCGGCGCAGGCCGACCGCGCGGCCGGCGCGGCGGGCCTGCGGCGGCAGACGCGGGTGCTCGCGCTGTTCTTCGCGGTACTCGGTGCGGTGATGGTCGCGGTCGTGGTTCCGGTGGCGCACACCGTCCTGGTACGGATCCCCAAGTTCGCCGACATCGCTCCGCTGGCGCTGCCGATCGCCATCCAGCCGGCCATCTACCTCGTCCAGCTGCCGTTCGCGGCGGCGCTGCGCGGGATGCAGCGGGCCCGCCTGCTGTTCGCGCAGTACGTCGTGTTCACCACGGTCAGCCTCACCGGGCTCGTGGCGGGCGCGGCGCTGGACCGGCTACCCGGAGCGGCGTGGGGGCTGACCACCGGCTCCGCCGTGGGGTTGGTGACGATGGTGGCCTGCTACCGCTACGCCGAGCGGGCGCCGTCCTGACGCCGCCGCAGGACCGAGTCGCGCACGGCCCGGCGCAGCCCGGTCGGTACCAGCCAGATCTGCAGGAACGTCAGGTAGTCCAGGGCACCGGGCCGGCCGTGCCGCACCGCCTCGCGGAATACCGTGGCGAAGACCCGGGGATCGCGGGTGGGCGCGGCCATCGAGCCGACGACGCTCATCGCGAGGGCCGCGTACGCCCGGGGGGTGACCCGGGACCGGCTCTCCTTGAGCCAGTCGAACGACTGCCGCCACGGCGAGTCGAAGCTCACCCGCGGCCGGTTCTCGTCGGCGTACCAGACCACCAGCGGCTCCGGCGCGTACACCAGCCCGACGCCGTCGAGCTGCAGGCACCGCAGCGTCCAGTCGAGCTCCTGGAGGCGGCGCAGCCCGTCGGCGAACGGTACCCGCCGGAGCAGCTCGGTCGGCGCCATGATGGTCGAGGTCTGGATGAAGCCCTCGCCGTGGAACAGCCCGTGGCGCACCGACAGGTACTCGCTGGGCGGCTCGTCCGCTCGGGGAAGCCGGCGCGGCAGCACCAGCTCCGCCCGGGGGGTACGCATGACCAGCCGGCTCGCGACGCTCGGCAAGGGGTACGCCGCCGACCTGGCCAGGGCGAGCTGGGTCGCGAGCTTCTCCGGCTGCCACTCGTCGTCGTCGTCGAGCAGCGCCGTCCACGGAGCGGCCGCCTGCCGCGCGCCGACGTTGCGGGCCGCCGGCGCACCGCCCGACCGGTCCAGCTCGACGACCCGGAGCCGGGGATCGGTGAACTCCGCCAGTACCTCACGGGTTTCCGGATCGGGGCCGTCGACCACGACGACGACCTCGATGTCCGTCAGCGTCTGGCCGAGCGCGCTCCGCACGGCGCGCGGCACCAGCTCGGGCCGCATCCGGGTCGGGATGACCACGCTGATCTCTGGTCCCTGCGCCACCCGGACCACCATTGGGGGGCCGCCCGAACCCCAACCGAACTCCCCGTGAGATGTCGCCGAACGTTGGGCGTACAGGTGGCGGCGCCCCCACTGCCCCGGTTCAGGCCGCTTCGGTGGCCTTGGCGAGCCGTTCCAACGACAGGGTCCATCCGCCGGACGCGGACACGCCCTGGTGGACGGAGCCGCCTCCGGTGCCGTGCCGCTCGAACTCCCGGTGTTCGAGGTCGACGCGGGTGCGACCGTCGCCGAGGTCGACGAAACCGACCTCCACCTCGCTGGCGTGCGCCGGATCCGCGTCGTACTGCCAGTCCCCGCCGATGTGCCAGGCCAGTACCAGCCGGGTCGGTGGGTCGAAGGCCAGCACCCGCCCCCACTGGCACTCACTGCCGTCGACGCCCCGTTCGTACCAGCGCCCGCCCTCCCTGGGCTCCAGCACCGCCTCGGCCATGTCCACCTTGCCGATGTGGTGCTCCGGCGGCCACCAGGTGGTCATCGACCCGGTGAACACCTGGAACGTCTTCTCGATCGGCGCGCTGACAGTGATCGTCCGCCGTACCGCGTCGATGGTCATGCCGGTTCTCCTCGCTGCTCGTCCGGGTGTTCCGCCGCCGCCTGGAAAGCGGCCAGCGCGTCACCCCAGATCCGGTCCAGGTAGGCGCGCAGCCGCGTGACGCCGTCGGGGTTCACCTGGTAGATCCGGCGGGTCCCGACCGCCCGGTCGACGACCAGGCCGGCATCCTTGAGCGCGCGCAGGTGCTGGGAGACCGCCGGCCGGCTGACCGGCAGCTCGCCGGCCAGCTCACCGACCGACCGCGGACCCTGGGCGAGCCGCTCGAAGATCGCCCGCCGGGTCGGGTCGCCGAGGGCGCCAAGCCCGGCGTCTCGGTAAGCCTCCACGAACCGTAAGCCTAGGCTTACCGGGCTTCGAGCACAAGGCTTCTTCAGCGCCCGTCCGGGATGAGCGCACGGGACATGGCGGTGGTCAGCGTCTCGCGCCAGCCGGGCTGCGGCGGGACCCCGGTACCGGACCAGCTCCCCTGGCCGAGCACGCTGTAGGTCGGGCGGCGGGCCGGGCGGGGGAACCGGTCGCTGGTGGTCGGGCGCACCCGCGCGGGGTCCAGGCCGGCCTCGGCGAAGACCGCGCGGGCCAGGCCGTACCAGCTCGTCTGCCCGCCGGCGGTGCCGTGGTAGATGCCGGGGGAAGCCCGACCGGCCGCCGCCGCCCCGGCCAGCGCGACCACCTGGGCGGCCAGCGCGTACGACCACGTGGGCGCGCCCTCCTGGTCGGCCACCACCTCCACGGTCTCGCGCTCGGCGGCCAGCCGCAGCATCGTGCGGACGAAGTTGCGCCCGTGCGCCCCGTAGAGCCAGGCGGTCCGGACCACGTACCCGCCCGCGTCGAGCGCCGCCCGCTCGCCGACCAGCTTGCCGCGCCCGTAGGCGTTGACCGGCGCGGTCGGCGCGTCCTCCGGGTACGGGGCGGTACCGGTGCCGTCGAAGACGTAGTCGGTGGAGATGTGGAACAGCCGGGCGCCCGCGTCGCGGCAGGCCCGCGCCAGCTCGCCCACCGCGAGCCCGTTGACGAGCGTGGCCGCCTCCTCGGCGGCCTCGGCGCCGTCCACGTCGGTCCAGGCGGCGGCGTTGACGACGGTGTCCACCCCGGCGAGCGCGGCGGGGAACGCGGCGCTGTCGGTGATGTCGAGCACGTCCCGCGTCGCCGCGACGACCTCGGTCTGCCCCGCGTCGGCGAGCACCGCGCACAGGTCGCGGCCGAGCATCCCGCCAGCGCCGGTGACCAGCCAGCGCATCAGCCCGCGTCCCGTGCCTTGAGCGGCTCCCACCAGGCCCGGTTCTCCCGGTACCAGGTGACCGTGGCGGCCAGGCCGTCGTCGAGCCCGATCCGGGGCGCGTACCCCAGCTCGTCGCCGATCTTCGTGATGTCCAGCGAGTACCGGCGGTCGTGGCCCTTCCGGTCCGGTACCGGCGTGACCATGTCCCAGCCCGCCCCGCACGCGGCCAGCAGCCGGGCGGTCAGCTCCTTGTTGGTCAGCTCGGTGCCGCCGCCGATGTGGTACACCTCGCCCGCGCGGCCCTTCTCCAGGACCAGCTCGATCCCCCGGCAGTGGTCCTCGACGTGCAGCCAGTCGCGGACGTTGCCGCCGTCGCCGTAGAGCGGCACCGGCCTGCCGTCGAGCAGGTTGGTGACGAACAGCGGGATGACCTTCTCCGGGAACTGGTACGGCCCGTAGTTGTTGGAGCAGCGGGTGACCACCACGTCCATCCCGTGGGTCCGGTGCGCCGCGAGCGCCAGCAGGTCCGAGCCGGCCTTCGAGGCCGCGTACGGCGAGTTGGGCGCGACCGGCCACCGCTCGGTCCACGAGCCCTCCTCGATGGACCCGTACACCTCGTCGGTGGACACGTGCACGAACCGGCCGACCCCGGCCGCCCGCGCGGCGTCGAGCAGCACCTGGGTACCGAGGACGTTGGTGGTCACGAACGGGACCGCGCCGGCGATCGAGCGGTCCACGTGCGACTCCGCCGCGAAGTGCACCACCGCGTCGTGGCCGGGCAGGAGTTCGCGGACCAACCCGGCGTCGCCGATGTCGCCGTGGACGAACGTCAGCCGGGGGTGGACCTCGGGAAGGTTCGCCCGGTTGCCCGAGTAGGTCAGCAGGTCGAGAACTGTCACCGAGGCGCCGGCGGCGCCCGGGTACCGGTCGGCGAGAAGGGCCCGGACGTAGCCGGACCCGATGAAACCGGCGCCGCCGGTGACGAGAATCCTCACGGGTCAAGGAGTGTAGTCGGGCCGGCCCGTCTAGGCTGCCGTGCGTGCGTGGAATCCTGCTCGCCGGCGGTACCGGCTCGCGGCTGTGGCCGATCACCCTGGCGGTGTCCAAACAGCTGATGCCGGTGTTCGACAAACCGATGGTGTATTACCCCCTGACGACCCTTGTCTCGGCCGGAATCAACGAGATCCTGGTCATCACCACACCCGAGGACCAGCCGCATTTCCGGCGGCTGCTGGGCGACGGAAGCCAGTTCGGGTTGGCACTGTCGTATGCCGGACAGCCGAAGCCCGAGGGCATCGCCCAGGCGTTCCTCATCGGCGCGGACTTCATCGGCGACCAGCCGGTCGCGCTGATCCTGGGCGACAACATCTTCCACGGGGTGGGTCTGGGCGCCCAGCTCTCGGCGCATTCCCGGCCGGCCGGCGGGCACGTCTTCGCGTACCCGGTCGCCGATCCGCAGCGGTACGGCGTCGTCGAGTTCGACCCGCGCGGGACGGTGCTGTCGATCGAGGAGAAGCCGGACCGGCCGAAGTCCACCTACGTCGTGCCGGGCCTGTACTTCTACGACCACGAGGTGGTCCGGATCGCCGAGGAGCTGGTGCCCAGCGCGCGCGGCGAGCTGGAGATCACCGCGGTCAACGAGGAGTACCTGCGCCGGGGCCGGCTCACCGTCACCGTGCTGGACCGCGGCACCGCCTGGCTCGACACCGGTACCTTCGCCTCGCTGGTGCAGGCGTCGGAGTTCGTCCGGGTGATCGAGGAGCGCCAGGGCATGAAGATCGGCTGTGTGGAGGAGGCGGCCTGGCGGGCGGGGTTCATCTCCGACGCCCGGCTGCGCTCCCTCGCGGAGCCGCTGATCCGCAGCGGGTACGGCGACTATCTGCTGCGGCTGCTGGAGCACGACCGGTACGGAGGAGCGCGATGAAGATCCGGCCGATGACCATCGCGGGTGCCTACGAGGTCACTCCCATCCAGCACAGCGACGCCCGCGGGACGTTCCTGGAGCTGTACCGCTTCGACACGCTCGCCGCCGCGGTCGGGCGCCCGCTCAACCTGGCCCAGGCCAACCTGTCGGTGTCGGTCCGCGACGCGGTGCGCGGCATCCACTTCGCCGACGTACCACCGGGGCAGGCCAAGTACGTCACCTGCGTGGTGGGCTCGGTGCTGGACGTGGTGGTCGACATCCGGGTCGGCTCGCCGACCTACGGCCGGTGGGAGTCGGTCCAGCTCGACGACGTCGACCGGCGGGCGGTGTTCCTCGCCGAGGGGCTCGGGCACGGGTTCTGCGCGCTGTCCGGGACGGCCACGGTGACGTACTTCTGCTCGACCACCTACCGCCCCGGGCACGAGCACGGCGTCCACCCGCTCGACCCGGAGCTGGGGATCGCCTGGCCGGCGGAGGTGCCGCTGCTGTCGCCCAAGGACCGCGCCGCGCCCACGCTCGCGGACGCCCGGGCGGCCGGTCTGCTGCCGGACTACCAGGGCTGTCGGGCCTATACCGACTCGGCCGCTCGGGCGCCGGCGGATCCACCATTCCGTGGTACGGATTGACGCCTCGACAATTGTGGGGTACAACGGATCGTCCAACCGGACACTCCGCACGCGCCATGTACCGCTGTTCGCGAAGGACCGAAATCGGGTTCGCCGGATCTGGGCACCTTGCGCTTGTTTCCATTGTCGGCTAGGCGACTCGCGGCAACCATTCCATGGAAAGGACTGGCGTTTCCGCGTCCGATTGAGCAATGTCTCCCGTGGGCTCTCGCAGTCCACATCGGCCCGTTTCCTTCCGGGGGCGTACATCGCTATCTGCGATGCCGGACGAATCGCCGATACGGGTCGATAACCGGGGCAACGGCGATTGGTGGAGGCAGGCGTGCGGGCGATCGAGACAGCACCGGTCCTTGACATCAGCGACATAGACACGCAGATCATTCCAAGGTCGGCGCCGAATCGGGCCAGTGCGCTCCGGATCGGGTGGCAGAGCCGGTACACCGTCACGCTGTGCCTGATCGACCTGCTGGTCGGGCTGTGCTCGGCGTCCTGGGCCCTCATCCTGCGATTCGGGCCGGCGCGCGGCGAGCCGTACCTCCGGGACTACCTGCTATTGACCCTGATATTTCCATTGGCCTGGTTGGCCGCTTTGGCAATCAACCGAGCGTACGAATCTCGTCACCTGTTCGTCGGAAGCGACGAGTACGCTCGGGTATTCCGTTCCGGCATCGGGCTGACCGCGGCACTGGCAATTGTTTCCTTCGCGTTCGACCTTCGTTTGGCCCGTGGATACGTGATTATCGCGGTGCCACTCGCCACGGTCGTCGGCATCGGCACCCGGTACCTCGCCCGCCAGCAGCTACACCGCTCGTGGGCGCGGGGCGAGCGGCTGCACCGGGTGGTCCTGGTCGGGCACGAGCGCGCGGTCGCCGAGATGACCCGCCGGCTGCGCCGGGAGCGGCACCACGGGCTCGGCGTGATCGGTGCCTGCCTGCCGGCCAGCCAGGTCCAGCGTGGGTACACCGCCGGCCTGCCGACCATCTACGGCACCTTCGACGAGGTGGCCGTGGCGGTCAACCGGGCCAACGCGGACACCGTGGTCGTGCTGGCCTGCCCGGAGATCGACGGGGTCGCGCTGCGCCGGCTGGCCTGGCAACTGGAGCGCGACGAGATCGACCTGATCGTCGCCAGCACCCTGGTCGACGTGGCCGGCGAGCGGACCACCATCCGGCCGGTCGACGGCCTGCCCATGCTGCACGTCGAGCACCCCCGGCTCAAGGGTGGCCAGCGGGTCATCAAGGAGGCCTTCGACCGGGTGAGCGCGCTCATGCTGCTGGTGCTCGCCGCACCGGTGCTGCTGGCCGTTGCCGCCGTCGTCCGGCTGGCGCCGGGATCGGGCGGGCCGGCCATCTTCCGGCAGGAACGGGTGGGCAAGGACGGCCGGCCCTTCGTGCTCTACAAGTTCCGCACCATGCACGTGGACGCGGAGGCCCGGCTCGCCGAGCTGCGCGCCCTCAACGACACCGACGGCGAGCTGTTCAAGATGCGCCGGGATCCGCGGGTCACCAGCGTGGGGCGCTGGCTGCGCCGGTTCTCGATCGACGAGATCCCCCAGCTCCTCAACGTGGTCAAGGGCGACATGTCGCTCGTCGGGCCGCGGCCGCCGCTGGCCCGGGAGGTGGCCGGGTACCCGGCGGACATGCACCGGCGCCTGGTGGTCAAGCCGGGCCTCACCGGCCTGTGGCAGGTGTCCGGGCGCTCCGACCTTTCCTGGGAGGAGTCGATCCGGCTGGACCTGAGCTACGTGGAGAACTGGTCGCTCGCCATGGACGTCGCCATCCTCGCGCGTACGGTCAGCGCGGTCGTCCGCAGCTCCGGCGCCTACTGAACCGATCCTCGGCGTGCGGCCCCGCACCGCCCCGACGCGGGCGTCGTCTGGACTGAGGAGCGGAGCGACGAGGGAAGGCGGCGCCTGGGGAGCGTCGGGGCCGCGCGAGCGGCGCGTGTGCCAGAGTAATGGTGCGGGGCCGCACGCTTCGTGCGTCTTGCGCCCAGATCCAGTTGCGCTACCGGCGGGGATGATGTCATGTTCTGCCGGTTGGCTACCCAGCTTTGGCCGATTGGCTAGGCTGCAACACGGTCGCCGACGAACCGCTGGCTGGTAGCCGCTCCGACAGGTTGCGCGGCCAGGCACCGGCACAGGGCCATGGAAGGAGTCCAGATGCCCGCCAAACGGCCGCCCGATCCTCGTCGCTACGCCGCCGACGCGACGCGGATTCCGAAGCAGGCACCGCCCCGTCGCGGGTCCTGGCTGGCGGGCTACCGGGGATGGGTACTCGCGCTGTGCGCGGTGGTGCTGCTCGGCGCGGCCGGAGTCGTGGCGGTGGAGCTGAACACACCGCTCACGAAGACGAGCCAGGTCGCGCTGGGCGACGTACCGAGCGACGCGCCGTTACCGTCCGACTCCGCGTCACCGAGCGCGTCGCCCTCGGCGTCGGCATCGCCATCGGCCAAGCCGTCGCAGGCGAAGCCGCCCGCCAACGCACCGCGCCCGCCGCTCGGCGCCACGATCGACCCGCACCGGGCCAACTGCGCGCCGCGCCCGAGTACCTGCGGCCTGCCGGACGCCTCGAACACCGGCGTGCCACCGGGTACCAGGCTGACCGTCGTCAACGGTGAGTTCTACGCCACCAAGCCCGGCCAGGTGGTCGACAGCATGGAGATCCACGGCTGTATCACCATCAGGGCGGTCAACGTGACGATCCGCCGCACCAAGGTCCAGTGCGCGGGGTACTACGGGATCGGCAGCCTGCGCGGCGAGTACACCGGCGGCGGGGCGACCATCGAGGACAGCGAGATCGACTGCCTGAACCACAACGCCACCGGCATCGGCTCGTACGGCTTCACCGCGCGTCGCTTGAACATCCACAACTGCGAGAACGGCTTCGACATCGACAACAACGTGACGGTCGCCGACACCTACGTCCACGACCTCTTCACGGGCGGTGCCGCACACGCCGACGACATCCAGCTCGCCGGCGGCGCGAACATCACGATCAGCCACAACACACTGCTGTCCCAGACCCCCGGGGGCAACTCGTCGATCCAGAGCAACCCCACCCTCAACTCCAACGTGCTGGTGAGCAACAACCTCATGGCGGGCGGCACGTACACGCTGTACTGCCCGAACACCAGCAGCAGCAACTACCGCGTGGTCGGTAACCGGTTCAGCACGCTGTACTCACCCAAGAGCGGTGAGTACGGCCCGTGGCTCGACTGCGACAAGGTCGCCGAGAACACCGGTACCCTCTGGGACAACAGCCTCCAGCCGGTGCGCTGAGCACACGTGAGGGGGCCGCGCACCGCGCGGCCCCCTCAATGCGCTTTCGACTAGTCGTGCTGCTGGGGCGGTGGGATCGGGGTACCCGTGTCGTCCCAGACGTTGCCCGAGTTCGCGGCCAGGCTGGCCATGGTGCTCAGGAGGATCGGGCACTGGTAGAAGGAGTGCCGGCCGAACCGGTTGTTCGTCACGAAGAGACTGGTGAGCGGCACCTTGTGGTCGGCGAAGTTGAGGATGCAGGCGCCGCCGTCCAGCCAGTTGCCCTCGACGTGGGAGTTCGTCGCCGAGTCCTGGAAGGCGGCGTTGGACTGGCTCATCATGTGCAGGTCGATGGTGTTGTGTCGCAGAGTGACGCCGGAATCACCGAAGAATGACTGCACGCCGTCGTTGTGTGTCGGGCCACCGCCCTGGTTCGGGTCGGAGGCGAACCAGATCATGTCGTGGATGTAGGAGTCCTGGACCAGCACGTTGTTGCCGGTCTTCACACCGTCGACGCCACCGTGGATGTTCATCCGGTACATGCTCGTCGAGTTGGCCCAGACCCCGTCAACCGTCGCGGCCGGGTGGGCGACGGCGACCTCGGAGTCCTCGATGACCGTGTTCCTGCCGCCCTCGGTGTTGAGAACGCCCGCGTTGCCGGAGGCCGTACCACCACGGAAGATGCAGTTCTTGAAGGTGATGTTGCTGCCGGTCACCTTCACGAATCCGTGGAAGTCCTTGCCACTGATGACGGCGCCGCTCGTGGAGAACGTCTGGTCGCCGTTCACGACAGCCAGCTGGGTACCCGGTACGACGCCGGTGTTCGTGGGGCCGGGCTTGCCCGTGCGGGGTGGCGGTGGCCCGTTCGGCGGACGGGAGGCCGTCCTGCTCGGTGACGGCTTCGCCGAGGCTGACGCCGAGGCTGACGGACTCGGCGACGCGGAACTGTCCGAGGGGCCGGCGGAGGGGGAGTCTCCCGGATCCCCGGGGTGCCAGATCGGTGGCCCTCCAGCAGGGCCACATCCGGTGACCAGGAGGAGCGAGATGCCGACGGAGAGTGCGATCCCACATAGCCTGATTGGTCTATGCATAGTCATCCTTTCGCGCCCAGGGGGAGCTGTGCGTCTGAGGCATCCGTAGACCATACTTGATGATCATCGACCGTTGGACTGGTGTGTGTGCGGCAGGATGTGCCAAGTTGCGGCCGCACGGAACAAACTGGCAGACTTCACTGGAACGCTTGCGGTTCAGGACAATCGCCGCGGTGATCCAAGGTTTCCGGGGCGGTCGCGGGGCCGGTCGCAAATTTGTCAGTACGGGAAGGCGTACCGGGATGGGTGCATACAATCTCCCCGCCCCCCAACCCTAGTCGGCTGGAGTTTCCGTATGCGCGTTCTCGTTACCGGCCACGAGGGATACCTCGGCAGCGTGCTGGTCCCCCGACTGACCGCCGCCGGACACGAGGTGGTGGGTCTCGACACGGGCCTGTTCGCGGACTGCCTCATCGGCCCGGCGCCGCAGCCGGTACCGGCCCTGCGCGTCGACCTCCGGGACGTCACCGCCGAGCACCTCGCCGAGGTCGCGCCGGACGCGGTGGTACACCTCGCGGCCCTGTGCAACGACCCGCTGGGCAACCTGGACCCCACGCTGACCTACGACGTCAACCACAAGGCGACACTGCGACTGGCCCGCGCGGCGAAGGCCGCCGGCGCGAGCCGGTTCCTGTTCTCCTCCTCGTGCAGTCTCTACGGCGCCGGCACCGACGACACTCCACTGGACGAGAACGCGGCGTTCGCTCCGCTCACCCCGTACGGCGAGTCGAAGATCCTCTCCGAGCAGGATCTCGCTCCGCTGGCCGACGACGACTTCTCCCCGGTGTTCCTGCGCAACGCCACCGCGTACGGCTTCTCGCCCCGGCTGCGCGGCGACATCGTCGTCAACGACCTCGTCGGCAACGCGCTGCTCGCGGGCGAGGTGAGGCTGCGCAGCGACGGCATGGCCTGGCGGCCGCTGGTACACGCCGAGGACATCGGCGCGGCGTTCCTCGCCCTGCTCGAAGCACCCCGGGATACGGTGCACGCGCGCGCCTTCAACGTCGGCCACTCCGACGAGAACTACCTCATCCGCGACGTCGCCGAACTGGTCCGCGAGATCGTCGGCGGCGAGGTGACGTACGCGTCGGGATCCGGCGCGGACGCGCGGAACTACCGGGTCTCCTGTGACCGCATCGCCCGCGAGGTACCCACGTTCCGTCCACAGTGGACGGTACGCAAGGGGATCGAGCAGCTCGCCGAGGCGTACGAGCGGTACGGGCTCACCCTCGACGACCTGATGGGCGAGCGGCACCAGCGGCTGCGGCGGATCAACGCGCTGCGCGCGGCGGGGCGGATCGACACCGCCCTGCGCTGGACGGAGGCGGCCTGAATGCAGACCACCGAAGTACCGGAGACAAGGCTCGACCTGCGGGTCGGCGACGTGGTCGAGGTGCGCAGCCAGGCGGAGATCCTGGCGACCCTCGACGAGAACGGCGCGCTGGACTCCCTGCCGTTCATGCCGGAGATGCTGCGGTACTGCGGCCAGCGGCTCACCGTGTACAAGGTGGCGCACAAGCTGTGCGACACGATGACCGGCAGCGGCATGCGCAAGATGGACAACGCCGTGCACCTGCGTGGGGTGCGCTGCGACGGCGGCGGGCACGGCGGCTGCCAGGCCGCCTGCCTCATCTACTGGAAGCACGCCTGGCTGCGCAAGGTCGATCCGGCCGAGGCCGGTACCGCCCCGGCCGCCCCCGCGCCGGACGCCTCGCGGATGCTGCCGCTGCTCACCATCGCCAGCCGGCGCGCACCCGGCGAGGACGGCTCGGAACGGTACCGGTGCCAGGCGACCGAACTGCTCCGCGCGGCTCCGGAGCAACTTCCCTTCCGTGACCTCGGTCAGTTCGTCGACGACGTGCGCACCGGCAACGTCGGCCTGTTCTGGGCGATCCGCTCGTTCCTCGTCATCCTGTACAACCGCTGGCAGGGCGCGAGCGTGAGGTACCTGCCGAAGTGGCTGCGCATCCGGGGCGGGCGGCATTGGGGCCTGGTGCACGGCACGGCCGACACGAAGACCCCGACCGGGCACACCGACCTGCGACCGGGCGACCTGGTACGCATCAAGTCGCGCGCGGAGATCGGGGCGACCCTCAACGAGAAGAACCTCAACCGGGGCATGGGCTTCGACGCGGAGATGGGCCGCTTCTGCGGCCGGACCGCGCGGGTGGTCCGCCGGGTGGACCACATCATCGACGAGCACACCGGACGCATGCTGAACATGCGCAACCCCTGCTGGGTCCTGGAGGGCGTCTACTGCGAGGGGGCGTTCAACGCCAACTGCCCGCGGGAGATCACCCCGTACTGGCGGGAGATCTGGCTGGAGAAGGTCGACGCGATGCGGACGGTCGAGTGACCGCCGGTGAGGCGGTCACGGAGTCGATCGGGCGCCAGGCAGGCCGTGGGCTTCGCTGGAGCCTCATAGGCACGCTGGTCATGAAGGCCGGCTCGTTCGTCATGGGCCTGATCCTGGCCCGGCTGCTGTCGCCGGCCGACTTCGGTACCTTCGCGATCGCGCTCGCGGCGACCAGCGTGCTGATGCGGATCAACGACGTCGGGCTCATCGCCGCCACGGTGCAGTGGCGCGGGCGGCTGGAGGACATGGCGCCGACCGCGACGACGATGGCGTCGCTGTTCGGGATCCTCATCTACGGGGTCTTCTGGGTGGCGGCACCGGCGTTCTCGGCGGCCGCCGGCAACCCGGCCGCGGCGGGGGTCGTCCAGCTTCTCACGCTGACCATCGTGGTCGACGGGCTGACCGCGGTACGCAGTGGCGCGCTGATGCGCAACTTCGAGCAGGGCAAGCTCATCGTGGCCACCACGATCGGGCTGGTGGTCAACGCGGCGGTCTCGATCCCCCTCGCGGCCGGCGGTGCCGGGGCGTACAGCTTCGCCTGGGGACAGCTCCTCGGCTCCGTGGCCACCGGGATCCTCGTGGTGGTGTTCGCCCGCGTCCCGCTGCGGGTGGGCTTCGACCGGGCGATCGCCAAGAGGTTGATGCGCTTCGGCATACCGCTGGCGGCCAGCCTCGGCGTCGAGGCGATCGTCCTCAACGTGCAGTTCATGATCGTCGGCCGGATCGTCGGCGCCGCCGAGCTCGGCTACTTCCTGCTCGCGTTCAACGTGTCGAGCTGGGCGCAGACCATCCTCGGCACCGCGATCCGGTACGTCTCCGTCCCGGGGTACGCCCGGCTCTCCGAGCACGACGACGAGGCGCTGTCCGTCGGTGTCCAGCGCTCGATGCCGCTGCTGGTCATCGTGGTGGCGCCGATCGTGGCGCTGATGGCGGTACTCGCCGTGCCGCTGGTGGCGCTCCTGTACGGCTCGACGTGGGCGCCGGCCGCCCCGGTTCTGGCCATCCTCATGGGCCTCACGTTCGTCCGCATGGTGACCGGCCTGGCGATGGACGTCCTCATGGGCGCCGGTGCCACCCGGGGCACCCTGTGGTTCAACGTGGGCTGGGCGGTGGCACTGATCCCCACCATGTGGATCCTCACCCAGGTCGACGGGATCCGCGGCGCGGCCGTCGCGCAGACCGGGATCGGGTTCATCGTGGCGATCCCGCTCTCCGCCCTGGCGCTGCACCGGATCCGGGTCGACCTGAAGCCGATCAGGCCGGCGCTGGTCCGCCCGATCCTGGCCGCGGTACTCGCCGGGGCGGTCGCCTTCGTGGCCGCCCGGTTCTCCGGCCCGTACCCGATCGTTCAGCTCATCGTCGCCGGCACCCTCGGCATGCTCGCGTACGTCCCGCTGGGCATCCCCCGCGACCAGCTCCGCCAGTGGCTCGCCGGGATCCGCCGCCGCGAACCGGCGGGCGCCCTGGAGTGAGCGGCCCCGGAGTGAACGCTAGCTGGATGCCGCCGCCCAGGTGATCGCCTCGTCGCGCTTGCTGAGCGGAAACACCTTGACCTCGCCGGGCGTCATCCAACCGAACAACGCGGTCATGTGGTGCATCCACTCGATGTCGGTGACCAGGGCGACGCGCTTCCACGCCCGGAAGTGCTCGACGCCCATCTTCAGGTCCTGCCAGAGCGCGCCGCCCGTCATCCCGTGGAACTCCGGGATGACGATCACGAATCTGACCTCGCCGCCGGCTGCGGCGCGCTGGAGGGCCGGGAGTACCACGTCCCGGTAGTCCTCCGCGCTGAGCTGGCCGGTGGCCTCGAACCCGACAACCCCCGCGGGCAGACCGTCCAGTTCCTTGATCATCGATTGCTACCCCCTGCTCCCTTCCTGCAGTACCCGGTCCAGGAACCACCGCGTGGTGGAGGTGCGTACCTGCCGCGCCGGGTGGGTCAACCGCCACACCGTGCCACAGAGCCCGACGGTCAGCGAGAGGATCGTCGCGTACGACATGAAGCTCAGCGAGTCGAACGTCCCGGCGACCGCGAGCGCGATGAGCTGGGTCGCGATGAGCCCGGCGCACAGGTGCTTGTCCTCGACCGCGGCACTGCGCCGCAGCGCCAGGAAGGCCAGCACGATGCCGGTGACGTGCTGGCCCGCGAGGACCGCCGCGCCGACGTACCCGTTGGTGATGAGCGTGTCCAGCCACTGGTTGTCGAGGATCTGGTACTGCGGCGCCACCCACGTACCGGTGCCCCGGCCGAACCACGGGTGCTGCCCGATATAGCCGAAGGCCAGCGGGTAGCGCGCCGCGCGCACGGTGAAGGCCGGGTTCGCCGACGGGTCGTCGAACAGGTGCAGGAGGGTCTGGACCAGCCCCGGACTCGCCCCGGCGACGGCCACCCCGAGCCCGACGGTCATGGCCAGGATGTTGTACCGCATGCGCCAGCTCCACACCGGGAACAGGCAGACGAGGACCATCCCGATGCCGATGATTCCGGTGCGGGAGATGGTCGTCGCGATCCCACCGGCGATGAGCAGCGTGGCGAGCAGCGCCAGGCGCCGCCGCCGGGGCCGCTCGCTGAACGTGGCGAAGTGGATGGCGAACGGCAGCGCCAGCGACAGCATCGCGGACAGTTCGATGTAGTGCGTCGTCGTACTGGCCACACGTACCCCGGCGCCGCGCTCCTCGAAGGTGGGCGTCCAGCCCTTGGCCTGCAGCCCAGGTATCTGCATGTACTGGGTGAGGTCGATTTTCAGCACGTACTCGACGAGGGCGATGAAGCCCACCACGGCACAACAGCTCACCAGGACCTTGAGCACGCCGCGCAGCCGCAGCCAGTTGGGGATGCCGTCGGCCGCCGTCAGCACGATCCCGGTGAACACGAAGAAGAACAGCATCGCCCGGTCGGCGGCATTGGCCTCCATCGTGGTGAGCCCGCGCAGCGCCCCGATCGCATACGAGATGAACGCGGAGCCCATGAACGCGAGGATCGCCCAGCGCATCGGCTGCGGGCCGGTCATCACGAGGTGCGGGCTGAAGCGCACCAGCAGGCCCCAGGAGAACAAGAGAAAGCCGACGATCAGCCCGGGACGCCCGAGATCGGTCATGCCCGGGACGATGAGCCGGGCCGGTACCAGGCAGATCAGGCCCACTACGACACTGAGCAGCGCGGCGGCGTCGATCCGGGTGGCCCGGCGCCGCGACACGTAGGTCCGGCTGAAGGCCAGCGACGGCTCCAGGTCCGCCCGGGGTGTGGCGGTTTCCGGGGTGGCGGTTACGGTCACGGGCGCTCAGATCCGTCCCAGAAATACACCGTCGTCCCCTCGTCGAACCGGGCGATCGGGTCCCGCCATGAGGACCATACTGCGAGGCCACAACCCTTGACCACGGGGCGTTGTCGGGATTCCGACTTGGTGCACGGTTGGTTCGCCCGATCTACCGATGGTCCACCCGCGTGGTAAGGACTGACGATGGCCGGGCCAATGTGTCGGCCGGATCGAAGACGAACGGTGGGTTCTTTGCAGGTCGAAATGGGTGACCCGATGTCCGACAGCAACCACACCGCCCGGCCGCAGGACGACATGCCGCGTATCGCCGTGGTGATCGTCACGTTCAACAGCGCGGTCGTCCTCGGGCAGTGCCTGGGGTCGCTGACCGACCAGGGCGTGCACCTCACGGACGTCGTCGTCGCCGACAACGCCTCGAAGGACGACTCCGTCGCGGTCGCCGAGGCAGCCACCCACCTGCCGATCCGCGTGGTCCAGACCGGCCGCAACGCCGGGTACGCCGCGGCGATCAACGCCGGCGTCGACGCGGTCGACCTCCGCAAGCTCGACGCCGTGTTCGTGATGAACCCGGACTGCCGGCTGCGCCCGCGCGCCCTGGCCCGGCTGGCCGCGGCACTGCGCGAGCCGGGGCGGGCGATCGCGGTGCCCCGCATCCTCCACCCGGACGGCACGCTGCAGCCGTCGCTGCGCCGGGCACCGACGGTACGCCGGGCGCTGGCCGCCGCCGTCATCGGCGGCAACCGGGCGGGTCGGATCGGTACCCTCGGCGAGGTGGTCACCGACCCGCGCCGGTACGAGCAGCCCGGCCCCGCGGTGTGGGCCACCGGCGCGGCCATGCTCGTCTCCACCGAGGCGATCCGCGACCTCGGCCCGTGGGACGAGTCCTTCCTGCTGTACAGCGAGGAGACCGAGTACGCGCTGCGGGCTGCCGACCGGGGCTGGACGCTGTGGTACGAGCCGGCGGCGGTCGTCGAGCACGTCGGCGGCGAGTCAACCACCAACCCGACGCTCGCCGCACTGCTGGCCGTCAACAAGGTCGTCCTGTTCCGCCGCCGGCGCGGCCGGGCGGCATCCGGCGCGTACCATGCCGCCCTGGCGCTCGGTGAGGGGCTGCGCGCGCTCACCGGACGCCCCACCGCCCGGGCGTCGGTCGCCGCGCTGCTCCGGCCGGTCCGGCGCGGGCAGCAGCTCAAGCAGAAGATCACCGGGGAGCCGGCCGCGTAAGGCCGGACCACTGTCAAGGGGAGGCGAGGAGACCGTGAAGATCAGCGTATTCGGGCTCGGCTACGTGGGGTGCGTCTCCGCCGCCTGCCTCGCCGCGCGCGGCCACGAGGTCGTCGGCGTGGACGTGAACCCGGTGAAGGTGGACCTCATCGCCAGCGGCCAGGCGCCGGTGGTCGAGGAGCGGATCGGCGAGCTGACCGCGGACGTGGTACGCAGCGGGGCACTGCGGGCGACCACCGACGTCGCCGAGGCCGTCGCGGCCACCGAGATCTCGCTGGTGTGCGTCGGTACCCCGAGCGCGCCGAACGGCAGCCTGTCCACGGCGTACCTGGAGCGGGTGGCCGAGCAGATCGGCGCCATGCTGGCCGGGATCGACCGCTGGCACACCGTCGTGTTCCGCAGCACCATGCTCCCCGGTACCTGCACGGAGCTGCTCATCCCGATCCTGGAGAAGTCGTCCGGAAAGACCGCGGGCGTCGGCTTCGGCGTCGCGGTCAACCCCGAGTTCCTCCGCGAGGGCAGCAGCGTCAGGGACTTCTTCGACCCACCCAAGACCGTCATCGGCGAGCTCGACCCGGCCAGTGCCGACCAGGTGGCGGCGATCTACGAGGGCCTACCGGGCGAGGTCTTCCGGGTGCCGATCGCGGTGGCCGAGATGACGAAGTACGCCGACAACGCCTTCCACGGCCTGAAAATCGCGTTCGCCAACGAGCTTGGCGCGATCTGCCACGCGCTCGGCGTCGACTCGCACCGCATGATGGACGTCTTTCTCGCCGACCGGAAACTCAACGTCAGCCCGGCGTACCTGCGCCCCGGCTTCGCCTTCGGCGGCTCGTGCCTGCCGAAGGACCTGCGCGGCCTGGTGTACGCGGCCCGGCGCGCGGACGTCTCGGTACCGCTGCTGTCACACGTTCTGCCGTCCAACGAGGAGCACCTGAAGCGGGCCTTCGAGCTGATCGCCGCCACCGGCAGGCGCAAGGTCGGGCTGTTCGGGCTGTCCTTCAAGCCCGGTACCGACGACCTGCGCGAGAGCCCGCTGGTGGAGCTGGCCGAGCGGCTCCTCGGCAAGGGGTACGACCTGCGCATCTACGACGCCAACGTGGCGCTGTCCCGGCTGATGGGGGCGAACCGCGAGTACATCGAGGGGCGCCTGCCGCACCTGGGCGACCTGCTGAGCACCTCGGTCGACGACGTCCTCGCACATGCCGAGATATGCGTCGTCGGCTGCACGGATCCCGCGGTCCTCGGCGCGCTGGACGCGGCCGGCGACCGCCCGATCGTCGACCTCGTCCGCCTCCCCGACGCGGAGACGCGCCGGGCGTCCGATGGGTACGTGGGCCTTGGCTGGTAGAGCGCTCATCCTCGTCGAGAACCTCTCGGTACCTTTCGACCGGCGCGTGTGGCAGGAGAGCCTGGCGCTGCGCGACGCGGGCTGGGAGGTGCACGTCATCTGTCCACAAGGGACGAAGCGGGACACCGAGCCGTACGCCGAGATCGACGGGATCCGGATCCACCGCTACCCGTTGCAGCCGGCGACCGGCGGGCCGACCGGATTCCTGCGCGAGTACGGCTCGGCGCTGTGGCACACCTACCGTCTCGCCCGGAAGATCGGGCCGGTCGACGTGGTGCACGCGTGCAACCCGCCGGACCTGTTCTTCCTCGTGGCCCGGCGGCTCAAGCGCCGCGGCGCGCGGTTCGTGTTCGACCAGCACGACCTGGTACCCGAGCTGTACCTTTCCCGCTTCGGGCGCGGCGAGGACTTCCTGTACCGCGCCGTGTGCTGGCTGGAACGCCGCACCTACCGCGCGGCCGACGTGGTCATCGCCACCAACGAGAGCTACCGTGCCGCCGCCCTCGCCCGGGGCGGCAAGCGGCCGGAAGAGGTCTTCGTCGTACGCAGCGCCCCGATGGTCGAGCGGTTCCGCCAGGTGCCACCCGAGCCGTCGATCCGGCGCGGCAAGCCGTACCTACTGTGCTACCTCGGTGTGATGGGCCCACAGGACGGCGTCGACTACGCCCTGCGCTCGCTGGCCAAGCTGCGCGACGAGTTGGGCCGCACGGACTGGCACGCGGTGTTCGTCGGCGGGGGGGACACCTTCGACGCCATGGTCGCGCTCGGCGGAGAACTCGGCCTGTCCGACTGCGTCGAGTTCACCGGCCGGATCCCGGACGAGGACCTCCTGCGTTACCTGTCCACGGCCGACGTCTGCCTGTCCCCCGACCCGCTCAACCCGCTCAACGACGTGTCCACCATGAACAAGATCATGGAGTACATGGCGATGAGCCGCCCGATCGTCTCCTTCGAGCTGAAGGAGGCGCGGGTGTCGGCCGGGGACGCGGCGGTGTACGCGCCCGCCAACGACGAGTCGGCGTTCGCGAAGCTGATCGCCCGACTGCTCGACGATCCCGACGAGCGCCGCCGGATGGGCGAGATCGGCCGGGAGCGGGTCGGTGGCGCGCTGTCGTGGGAACACTCCCGCGCGGCGCTGATCGCCGCGTACGAGGCGGCGGAAACCACCACGCCCAGCGCTCGACCGACAGGATAGCCACAGAATGGGAGCCCTTCCGCGATGACCGAGCTGGCCGTCCTCACGCCGAGCTTCCGTGGCGACGCGGAGATATTCGCCGACCTGCACCGGTCGGTGCTTGAGTTCACCCCGGAAGACACCGTGCACCACGTCTTCGTACCGTTGCGGGACAGGCACCTGTTCGTCCGGTTCCAGGGCCCGCGCTGCCGGATCCTGACCAGCCGGGAGCTGCTGCCCGGCCGGTACCAGCGGACGGGGCGGGGAGACTCGTACGTCAACCTGCGACGGCCGTGGCCGCCGGTGCGCCGATGGGTCATGCAGCAGGCCATCAAGATCGCGGCGGCGGCGCGGATCGAGGCCGACGTGGTCGTCGTGGCCGACTCGGACGTGGTACTGGTCCGTCCGGTCACCGCGGACCGGTTCCGGGTCGGCGGGCAGCGCTGCCTCTTCCGCACCGACGACGGGGTGACCGCCGACATGGCGCGGCACGTGATCTGGCACCGGGTGGCCCGCGAGCTGTTCGGGCTCCCACCGGCGCCACCGCCGCCACTGCCGGACTACGTGTCGTCGTTCAACTTCTGGGATCCGGCCGTGGTCCGGGACATCCAGCGGCGGATCAGCGACACGACCGGCGGGGACTGGCTGGACGCCTTCACCTCCCAGCTGCACGTCTCCGAGTTCATGCTCTACGGCGTGTACGTCGACGAGGTGCAGCACGCGGCGAAACCGCGCCCGCCGGCCGCCGAGCCCGCCATCTGCCACAACACCTGGCAGACCACCCCGCTCGACCGCGACGGGGCTGTCGCATTCGCCGACCGGCTCCCGCCGGCGGCAATCGCCATGATGATTTCCGCGAAGTCGCACACCCCGGTGGATCTGCGCCGCCTCGCCATCGAACGCTGTGCGGAAATCGTCAAGGCCGGGGAGCGGCGGTGACCACGACGAGCGAACGGACCGGTACCGGGGCCGCCCCGGTGGCCGTCCCGCGCGAGCGTTCCCGCGTGGTCGGTCTGGACGGCATCCGCGGCCTGGCCGCGCTGTTCGTGGTGCTGCACCACTGCTGGCTGATGGCCTTCCCCGGCTTCCCCGACAACACCGGCCCGGCGTGGACCGGCTTCCTGCTCTACGGGCACTTCGCGGTGGTCGTGTTCATCACGCTGTCCGGGTTCTCGCTGGCCATCTCGCCGGCCCGCAAGGGATGGCAGCTCGGCGGAAAGAAGCGGTTCGCGGTCCGCCGCGCCTGGCGCATCCTCCCGCCGTACTGGGCCGCGCTGGCGCTCAGCCTGGTCATCGCGTGGGCGGTGGTACCACAGCCGGGCTCCGGGCCGCCCAACGGGCGGACCGTGGTGGTGTACGGGCTGCTGCTTCAGGACGTCATCGGCTCACCGGTACCCAACGGTGCGCTGTGGTCCATCGCCGTCGAGGCCCAGCTGTACTTCGTCTTCCCGCTTCTGCTGCTGTTCCTGCGCAGGTTCGGGGCGGCCGTCGTGCTCGCCGCCGCTACCCTGCCCGTGATCGCGATCGGTCTGCTTTCGCCGCACGTGCACGCGGTACACCTGTTGCTGCGGCTGACTCCGCAGTTCGCGCCGCTGTTCGCGCTCGGCATGGTCGGCGCGGGCATCATCCGGGTCAGCGACCGGATCCGCAACCTGCCGTGGCAGTGGTTCGCGGCGGTGGCCGCGGCGCCGGTGCTGGTCCTGATCGTGGTGCGGGGCCCGGTCTGGACGGTGGACAACTTCTTCTGGGTCGACATGGCGATCGGGCCGGCCGTCGCGATGCTCCTGGCGGCGGTGGCCACCCGGCGGCCCGCGCCGTTCGTGTGGCTGCTGGACACCCGGCCGGTACGCAGCCTCGGCACGTTCTCCTACAGCCTGTACCTGATCCACGCGCCGATCGTCGTGGCGCTCAGCCGCAAGCTCATCGCCCCGCACGTCGCGCCCGGCCTGCCGGCGTTCTTCGTGACGCTCGCGATCGCGGTACCGGTGTCGGTCCTCACCGCGCGGGTGTTCGCCGCGTTCTTCGAGATCCCCTTCCAGCGGTACCGGAGCCGGGTGGCGCTGCGGGATGCGGTACGGGCGCGGGTGGCGCGGCTACGCGGCACGCCCCAACTGGAGCCGGCGCCGGTCAGCGAGACATAGCCGGATCTTGACGGGTGGCGGGAGATCCGCCCGGCTACCCGGGACGTCTCATCGCCATCCGCGCCAGCTTGCGGCTGCGGTGCGCGATCGTGCGCCGCTGCCGGCGCAGGTACATCCCGTAGATGGCGTGGCGCGCCCGCCGCTCCTGCTCCCCGGTCAGGCCGGCGTGCGGCAGCCATCGCAGCATCTCCCGGCATTGCAGCGTGTTGGCGAAATGCGACTGCCAGGACGGTACGCCCAGGCGCCGGGCGATATTGCCGATCCGGTCGGCCTTCCAGCCGCGCCCGGCGAGAACGTCCGGTATGTGGCTCCAGGGGCCGACCAGCGCCAGCTTGACGGCGAACACCTCGTCCTCGCGGAGGATGTTGCGCCGCGGGATGCCGACGACCGGCTCCCGCCGGATCATGCCGTAGATGGGGTCGATCAGCAGGTGGCTCTCGTTGAGCAGGCGCAGCATCTCGGCCATCCGCTCGACGGGGTCGTCCGAGCGCAGCGCCGTGCCGTCATAGACGGCGCTCTGCGTCACACCGTCCGGGCCGGTGTACGCCATGCCGGTGGTGACCAGGATGAGCCGGGGATCCTCGGCGAAGACGCGCAGGCACCGGGAGGCGAAGGTCGGATCCAACCGGTCGTCGTCCCCGATCCAGCGGAAGAAGGTACCGCCGGCGAGGCGCATCGCGGTCTGGAAGTTCCGGAGGATCCCGACGTTCTCGGCCTGGCGGTGGTACGCGATCCGGCTGTCGGAGTGGGCCAGCGCGCGGCAGACCTCCTCGGTATCGTCCGTGGAGGCGTTGTCGGAGATGACGAGTTCGATCCGTTCGTGGTCCTGGGCCAGCACCGATTTGACCACGCCGGCGACGTCCGGACCGGCGTTACGGACCGGAAGGCCGATGGATACCAGCGCGTCCGAGATGTTCATGCCGGCTGCCGACCTTCCGCGCGATCCGATGGTGGAGCGCCGAGGTCGACATGACGCAGCAGCGCGAGCAGGGTGACGGCCACCGCGGTGCTGGCCGCCAGGGCTACCGCGCGTCCCGCGGTCAGCGCCGGTCCGCCGACCGCGCGCGAACCCGCGCCGGCAACGATCACGCCGACCGTGAAGCCGAGCAGCGCCACGGCGCCATACCCCGCGGCGAGCAGGCCGCGTGCCCGACGCCCGGTGGCCGTCTGCAACGCGGCTTCGCTCAACCGACCCCGCCAGGCTAGCACCGCGACCGCGACGGCCGTCCAGAACACCGCGACGAGGCCGGCGCCGATCGTGTCGCTGGGCCGGTGCCAGCTCGCCGTGATGGTGTCGACGGTCACGCCGGCCGCCCACAGCGAGGTGAGGAAGAGCACCACACCGCGGAACCGGTACGGGGTCACGAGGACGAGGGCACACATGACCGCGATCGCCACCGCGGCGTGCCCGCTCGGAAAGCTCTGATCCTCCCGGCGGGTACCGGAGTGCAACAGTATCGGGCGGAGCGCCGTCCTACGCATGATCTGCACGGTGGCGATGGACGCGAGGACCACGCCGACCCCGAGGATTCCCAGGATTACCCGGCGCCGCAGCAGCCCGATCGCGAGTACCACGAGCGCCGCACCGATGACCGACGGCGCCGTGAGCCGGTCGAGCGCGTCCGTCGCCCGTACGCCTTCCGTGGTCCCGGACGTCGCCTCGGCCGCGCGTAGCACCGCGTCCTCGAACCGCTGGCCCGCCGGCGTCCACACGGCGAGCAGATAGACCGCCAGTAACAGGACGGCGCAGGTACCGCCGATCAGCACTGCCCGCCGCCAGATGGTGGCTGACAGACGACTCACGCCCGCGACCTTACCGCCCAGCGGATATCCGGCCCCGCGAACCTGTGAGCCCGTGTAAGAAACCCGTCAGACGTCAATCCGAAGAAACATCCCCTGCGTAAAGTGCGGCAGTGGAGTGACAGGCTGAGCGAGACGAGGAAACCGGTGACCGACGCCACCGTGGAAGCCGAGTCGATCGGCCGCAAAGCCGGCCGTGGATTGGGCTGGGGCCTCATCGGAACCGCGGCCGGCAAGGTCGGTTCCTTCGCCACCGCGCTGATACTCGCACGGCTGCTCGTACCGCACGACTTCGGGGTGTACGCCATCGCCTTGGCCGCCACGCAGTTCGTCATCCACATCAACGACGTCGGGCTCATCCCCGCCACGATCCAGTGGCGCGGCAAGTTGGCGGACATGGCGCCGACCGCCGCCACCCTCGCCGCGCTCTTCAGCACGATCGTCTACGTCGGCTTCTGGTTCGCCGCGCCGCCGTTCGCCCAGCTGTCCGGCGTACCCGAGGCGGTACCGGTCATCCGGCTCTTCACCGCCACCATCCTCATCGACGGGTTCACCGCCGTACGCAGCGCGTACCTGCTGCGCACGTTCCAGCAGAACCGGTACGTCCAGGCGACCATGGCGGGCATCGTGGCCAACGGCGTCGTGGCGATCAGCCTGGCCGTCGCCGGTGCCGGGCCGATGGCCCTCGCGAGCGGTCAGGTGGCCAGCTCGTTGACCACCGGTACGCTCGTGATGATCTGGGCCGGCCTGCCGCTGCGGATCGGCGTCGACTTCCGGATCGCCCGCAAGCTCCTCGCGTACGGCGTGCCGCTCGCCGCCAGCCTCGGCGTCGAGTCCCTGCTGGAGCAGTCCGACAAGGTGGTCATCGGCCGGGTCATGGGCGCCACCGTGCTCGGCTACTACCTGCTGGCGTACAGCGTGTCGAGCTGGGCACCGGGCCTGATCGGCTCGGCCATCCGGGGGGTCACCCTGCCCGGCTTCGCCCGGCTGTCCGAGCGCGACAACGACGCGCTGTCCAGGGGTGTCCAGACCACCCTCGCGCTCGTGCTGACCGGCCTCATCCCGATCGCCGTGCTCATCGCGGTGCTCGCCGAGCCGGCGATCGAGTTCCTGTACGGGCCGAAGTGGTTGCCCGCCGCGCAGCCGTTGCGCTTCCTGATGATCCTCATGGTCGTACGGATGCTCGTCGGCATCGCGATGGACATCATCATGAGCACCCCCCATACCCGGTGGACGCTGCTCATCAACCTCGGCTGGGCGGCCGCGGTGGTACCGGCGCTCTGGCTCGGTACCAGCCTGGAGGGTGCCCGCGGTGCGGCCGCCGCGCAGGCCCTCGTCGGGGTGGTCGTCGCCATGCCGCTCGCCATCGTCGCGCTGGAGCGCTGCGGCGTGAATCTCGGGCCGCTCGGGCCCCGGCTGGTGCGGCCGCTGCTCGCGGGGGCGCTCGCCGCCGGGGTCGCGTGGGGGCTGCACATGGTGGTCGGGCCGAACCCGTTCATCCAGCTCGCCGTCGCCGGCACCGGCGGCCTGCTCGTCTACGTGCTGACCGCCGTGCCCCGGTCGGACATCCGCAAGGGGATCGCGGCGCTCCGCGAGTACCGCCGCAAGGCGCCCGCCGAGCAGGAGCAGAAGCCGGTACCCGAGCCGGCGACCGGCTAGGGCAGCTCAGGCCGGGAACAGCTCGGCGGTCACCCCCATGCTCTCCAGTTGGGCGGAGATCTCGCCCCGGTACGACGGGTTCGTGATGATGACCGCGCTCGGCCGGAGTTCGGTGAGCGTCTCCGGCGGCTCGACCCGGTGCGCCGTGACCGGCAGGTACCGGCCCCACTTGCGCGGGTTGACGTCGACCACGGCCGCGAGCCGCCGGTCCGGATCGGCGAACGTGAGGAACTGCACGCCCCGCGAGCCGGCGCCCCACAGCACCGGCCGCGCTCCCCGCTCGGTGAGGTCGCCGATGCGCGCGCGCCAGGTGACCCGCTCGGCTTCGTTCCGCCGCGGGAACCCCTCGATCGCGGCGAGCTGCCGGTCCCGCTCGGCCGCGCCGGGCAGCGCGGCCTCCCCTCGCCGCGGCTCGCCCTCCCGGTTGGCCGACATCTCGATGAAGCGGAACATGCCGCCGAAGAGCGTGCCGGTGTCCTCTACCCGCCACCCGGCCCGCTCCACGATTCGTACCAGGGAGTTGGCGTCGAAGTACGAGACGTGCGGGTAGATGACCTCCCAGCCGGCCGTGGACAGGTCGTAGCAGGCGTCGGGAACCTCCAGGTAGCCGGAGACCGGGCGGTCACCGGCGCGCCCGCGGAGGTCGACCAGGAAGTCGTACGGGTCGTCGATGTGCTCGAACCAGTGCCGCGAAGTCACCATGTCGTATTCGGGCAGATCCGCGCCCCGCGGCGCGTAGCCGCTGTGGAACACCGCACCCGACGCGTCCGCGCCGACCGGTCCGGCATACATCGCGTCGTATCCGACGCCGGTGCATCCGCCGGTGTGGCACAGCTCCCGGAGGAACTCGCCCTGCCCGCAGCCGATGTCCAGGACCCGCTTGCCACCGAGCTGGTACCGCTGCGCCAGGTGCTTCACCAGCTCGGCGGAGAACGCCTGGAACGCCGCCGAGTGGTGCAGGTTGGTGTCCATCGTGGTGTCGTAGACCATGACCGAGGGGTCGAACGCCACGTTGCGCACGTACGCACATTCGGGGCAGTAGGCGAGGACCATCCGCCCGACCGGGCTGCGCCGCGCCTCCTCCGCGTCCGCCCAGTGCACGCCACACAGCACCGGGATGTCGCCGAGGTCGGCGAAAGGCACCAGGGTCGCGCCGGCACACGCGTCGCAGGTACGGCTTGGTGGTTGCGGCATCTGGTGAGTGTACCGGGTCACGAGGCGCCGAGGACCACCTTGGCCGGCCGGCTGGCCGGCGGGTGCCGGCGCAGATCGGCCAGCCCCTTCGTGAGATCGGCCAGCGCGTACCGGCTTCCGACGAACGGCTTGGTCCACCGGGCGTTACCGGCGAGGAAGTGCAGCCCTTCGGTGAAGTCATCACGACCGTTGCGGCGGCAGAAGGTGAACGAACCGACGACAGTCAACGCCCGGCGGATCGGGTCGCGCAGGTCTCGGGACAGCCGTACGCCCGGATAATAGGCGGTCTGCACCACGATCGTGCCCCCGTCGCGTACGGCGTCGAGCGCGGCGACGAAGGGGCTGTCGTCGGCGCCGCCGGCGGCATCCACCACGGCGTCGAACTCGCGGGCCCGGACCGAGTCCAGCGGGCGTACGGTGGCGCCCAGCGTGTCCGCGATGCCGGCGAGCTTGGCCGGGTTGCGGACCAGCAGGTCGGTGTCCCAGCCGAGAGTCGCCGCGTAGGCCGCGCTGGCGGTCGCGAGCGCACCCGCACCGATCACCGCGAGCCGGCCGGCGGGCTCGCCCAGGCCGCAGCGGATCCCGTGCACGGCCACCGCCACCGGTTCGGCCAGCACGGCGGGTGCCTCGTCAAGCCCCGGCGGAAGCTCGACGACGGCGCGCCGGGGTACGGCGACATACGGCGCGTACCCGCCGGGCAGGTGCCACCCGACCATCCGCAGATCCGGACACAGGTTGATTTCCCCGGCCCGGCACCGCACACACGCGCCGCACGGCACGAGCGGGTTGACGGCCACCAGCCGGTCGCCCGCGTCCGGATCGGTGTGCCACCCCACGATCTCGTGACCCGGCCGCCACGGCTGGCCGGGTGGAGTGGGGATGACCGCTTTGGTCAGCTTGGCCACGTCGCTGCCACACACCCCGGCGAGCGTCACCCGGATGAGCGTCTCCCCGTCGCGCGGTACCGGTTCCGCGACGGTCGACCAATGCAGCCTTCCCTCGTGTACCTCCCAGGCCCGCACCCGTCAATGGTCCCGGATGCGCCGCCGGGTGGTGCTCCGGGGTCCGGTTCCCGACAGCGCACGCGCCGCCAGGCGACAAGGATGAGAGCGCTTATTGCCGTACGAGGAGCAACCATGACCGTCGTCTACTTCGATTCGCCGATCTCCGACGACGCCCGTCGTCAGAAGCTGTTCGCGGGTGACCTGTTCGTCTACTCCCCGACACCGCACTCGCTCGACCTGCGGGATTTCGCGCGGGAGATGGCGGAGGAGGCGTTCGCGCCGTATTTCCCCCCGGACGCACAGCACCACCTGGAAGGACAGGCCTACGTCGACGTGCTGGCCAAGCTCAAGCCGACGTTCATCAACCACCCGCGCAGCAAGAAGCTGGTCGCCGGCATCCTGGCCGACCTCGGCCAGGACCTCGAACAGGCATACCTCGACGTACCCCGGCTGCGGTCGATGACGAGTGAGTTCCTCAACGCGGGGCTGACGCTGCAGTTCGAGTCGCACCGCGACACCTGGTTCTCGGCCCCGTTCTCGCAGATCAACTACTGGATCCCGGTGTACGACGTGGAAGAGTCCAACGCGATGGCCTTCCACCCGCGATACTTCAGCGAGGGCGTGCGCAACAGCTCCCACATCTACAACTACGCCGAGTGGGTGGCGAACAGCCGCGCGGCGGCCGCCCCGCAGGTGAACGCCGAGACCCCCAAGCAGCCCCAGGCCGAGCAGGAGATCGAGCGCGAGCCGGACATCCGGGTCATCACCCCGCCCGGCGGCGTCCTGATGTTCTCCGGGGCGCAACTGCACACCACGGTACCGAACACCTCCGGCAAGACCCGGTTCTCCATTGATTTCCGCGTCGTCAACCGGCAGGACGTGGAGGCGCGGACCGGCGCCCCGAACGTCGACTCGGAGTGCACCGGTACGAACCTCGGTGACTTCCTCCGGTCGACCGACCTGGCGCAGCTGCCCAGCGACCTGATCGCGTCGTACGACACCGTTCCGGCCTAGACGGAAGCGCCGCCTGGGCTGGGCGAGCGCTCAGCCCAGGCGCAGCACGGCCTTCGCGCAGTCGAACGCCTCGGCGTACCGGGACCGGCACTCCATGCCGCGCAGCCGGGCCAGGCCCAGGAAGACCTCGTCGTCCCACCAGTCGCGGTTCTTCTGCGACGGGAACGAGGCGTGCAGCAACTCCACCTTGCGCCGGGCCACCTCGTCGGGCAGCGGCACGTAGACGTTGCGCCGGGCCAGATCGCCGTCCCACTTCGGGATCTCGTAGTGCAGCACGAGCTGGCTGCGGAAGACGGTCGGTACCTGCTCGGCCAGCAGCCGGTGATCCTGGTGCGCGTCGTTGACGGCGGGGCAGATGACGAGGTCCGGGTCGAGTACGGCGCCCGCCTCGTGCAGGTACTCCTTGACCGTGTTCCAGTGTGCGGGGAGCCGGCCGTCCGGCAGCGCGTGCAGCGCGAAGGACAACTCCGCACCGGGTAGGAACGCAGCGGCGGCGGAACGGGCCTCCGCCTGGCGTTCGGGGGCACCGGAGCACAGCACGTAGTGCACCCGTACCCCCGGATTGGCCGCGGCCAGCGACAGCAGCAGGCCGCCAGCCGCGATCTCGATGTCGTCCGGGTGCGCCCCAACCGCCGTCAGTGACCGCACCCCCGTCAGCGTGAGACCGGGCATCCCCTACCCGGCCAGCACGTCGTCGGCCGCCGACTCCGCCGCCGGCGCCGACTCCACCGACTCCGCCGACTCCGCCTCGGCGACCACCGCCGGCACGGTCAGCAGCGAGCGCCCGCCGCGCTGCGCATCCCACAGCATCCACGGGCACTGTCCACGGTGGAACATGTCCTCCAGCTCGGCGCGGTCCTTGAAGGTGTCCGC
Source organism: Actinomycetota bacterium (assembly GCA_046727455.1). GTDB lineage: Bacteria > Actinomycetota > Actinomycetes > Mycobacteriales > Micromonosporaceae > AC-43. Next base: position 32,020 of record JBKPCQ010000363.1, read on the forward strand.
GGCCCGCCAGAACCCGGTGTACCGCTGGGCGAGCAGCTTGCCCCGCGGTACCAGCCGGTGGAACGCGTGCGGCACCATGTCCTCGCCCTCGCGCAGCACGTCGAAGACGTCCGGGCGCATGACGAAGTAGCCGCCGTTCTCCCACTGCATCAGCTCGCTGACCGCGCGTACCCCGGTGACGTGGTGGCCCTCCGTGCCCAGCTCGACGACATGGTGGGTGGACACCGGCGGGACCGCGAGCATGCTGACCGTCGCCTCGGGCTCCGCCAGGAACTTCCCGATCACCTCGTCCATCGGGGCGTCGGTGAGCGTGTCGGCGTAGTTGGCGAGGAACACGTCCTCGTTCTCCACCAGGGAGCGCACCCGCATCAGCCGCTCGCCGATGGTGGAGTGCAGGCCGGTGTCGATGAAGCTGATGTTCCAGTCGGTGATGTCGGTGCTGTGCATCTGGATGTTGCGCCCACCGGCGACGAGCGTGAAGTCGTTGGACTGCGTCTCGTCGTAGTGCACGAAGTAGTCCTTCACCGCCGCGGCGCCGTAGCCGAGGCAGAGGATGAAGTCGGTGTGCCCGAAGTGGGCGTAGTAGCGCATCACATGCCAGAGCAGCGGCCGGTCCCCGATCATGTTCATCGGCTTGGGGGCGCTCGCGGGGCCCTCCCGCATGCGCATGCCGAGGCCACCGCAGAACAGCACGACCTTCATGTCACACGACCTCCAGTGACGGGATCGGGAAGACCAGCCGCCCGCCCCAGTCCCGCACGTAGCTGAGCTGGGCGCTGATCTCGGTACGCAGGTTCCACGGGAGGACCAGCACGTAGTCCGGCCGGTCGGCCGCGATGCGGTCCGGGTGGTGGATCGGGATATGCGTGCCCGGCAGGTACCAGCCCTGCTTGTGCGGGCTGCGGTCGACGGTGTACGCGAGCAGGTCCGACCGGATACCACAGTGGTTGAGCAGCGTGTTGCCTTTGCCCGGGGCGCCGTACCCGACGACCGTCTTCCCCTCGGCCCGGGCCGCGAGCAGGAACGAGAGCAGGTCGCGCTTGATGCCGAAGACCGCCTCGGCGAAACCCGCGTGGCCCTCCACCGTGTGCAGGCCGGCGGCCTCCTCGGCGTCGAGGACGGCCTTCACGTTCGGCCCCGGCTCGCCGGCCGCGTCGGCGTACCGGGCGTGGACCCGCAGCGAACCGCCGTGCGTGGTCAGCTCGTCGACGTCGACGACGGCCAGCCCGCCGCTGGCCAGCGCCCGGGACGCGGTCAGCAGGGACAGGTACTGGTAGTGCTCGTGGTAGATGGTGTCGTACTGCCGGCCCTCGATCAGCCGCAGCAGGTGCGGGAATTCGAGGGTGACCAGGCCGGTCGGCTTGACCAGCGCGGCCAGGCCGGCGGTGAAGTCCCGGATGTCGGGCACGTGCGCGTAGACGTTGTTCGCGGCGACCAGGTCGGCCCGGCCGTACCGCTGCGCCACCTCGGCCCCGGTCCGCGCGCCGAGGAACTCCACCTCGGTGCGGATCCCCTTGGCACGAGCGGCCTCGGCGACGTTCGCCGCCGGCTCGACGCCGACCACCGGGATCCCGGCGGCGACGAAGTGCTGGAGCAGGTACCCGTCGTTGCTCGCCACCTCGGCCACGAGCGAGCCGGCGCCGAGGCCCAGCCGGTCGATCATCTCGTCGGCGTACCGCTTGGCGTGCGCCACCCACGAGTCGGAGTACGAGGAGAAGTACGCGTAGTCGGAGAAGATGTCCTCACCAGGCACGTAGGCCGGGAGCTGGACCAGCAGGCACGCCGAGCAGATCCGGACGTGCAGCGGGTAGAAGGTCTCCGGGCCGTCCAGCTTGCGGTCCGGTACGTAGCTCTCACACAGCGGCGACATGCCCAGGTCGACGAAGGTCTCGGTCAGTTGCGTGTCACACAGTCGGCACGTCGCCGCGGTCATCGGGCCCCCACATCACGCTCTCGTCTGCGCTCAAGCTACTGGCGCGGCCGTAGCCCCGGCCCGGGGTGTAAGAAACCCGTCAAACCGGATCCGCACATGCCTTGCGAATTGCACGCCGACCCAGAATATCGGTGCGGTCCTATGAGGTCTGCCGGCCGTTCAGGTGGTAGCGACCGGTCCATTCGCGGATGATTCAAGGGCAAGTAGCCGCATGAGGTAGTCGCCGTACCCACTACGGGTCAGCGGCTCGGCCAGCGCGGCGAGTTCGTCGTTCGAGATCAGGCCGGCCCGCCAGGCGGCCTCCTCGACGCAGCCGATCTTCAGGCCCTGCCGCTCCTCGATGACCCGCACGAACTCCGACGCCTGCACCAGCGCGGTGAACGTACCGGTGTCGAGCCAGGCGGTGCCCCGGTCGAGCACGGTGACGGCGAGCTGGCCGCGGCGCCGGTACTCCTCGTTGACCGCGGTGATCTCCAGCTCGCCGCGCCCGCTCGGGGTCAGGTCCTGGGCGATCTCCACGACCTGCTTGTCGTAGAAGTAGAGCCCGGGAACGACGTACGTCGACTTGGGCCGGGCCGGCTTCTCCTCGATCGACAGCACCCGGCCGTCGCGGGCGAACTCGACCACGCCGTACTGCTCGGGGTTGGCGACCGGGTACGCGAAGATCCGCGCCCCGGCCGCGTCGCCGTGCGCGCTGAGCTGCGCGCCCAGTCCGGGGCCATGGAAGATGTTGTCACCGAGGATCAGCGCGACGGAGCTGTCCGCGACGAAGTCGGCGCCGATGCGGAACGCCTGGGCGATGCCTTCCGGCCGCGCCTGCACGGCGTAGGAAAGGTCAAGACCGAATTGACGGCCGTCGCCGAGTAACTGTCGGAATTGCGACTGGTCCTCGGGAGTCGTAATGAGCATGATCTCCCGCACGCCCGCCAATATCAAAGTAGTCAGCGGGTAATAGATCATCGGTTTGTCGAACACCGGCATCAGCTGTTTGGACACCGCGCGGGTGATCGGCCAGAGCCGGGAACCGGTGCCCCCCGCCAAAAGGATTCCACGCACGACGCGCAGCCTAGTCCAGACGGCGGGGGAAACTGTCCCCCAACAAGCGCTATCTATTGTCGGAGCGGTTGATGGCGCCGAATTGGACTTTCCGGAATCAGCGCCGCTTGCCGCCGTTTTCGCCGGGCATCCACTCGGGCTGCAGCACGATCCGCACGTCGGAGGGCACCGACGATGCCGGCGGGGGCGGCTCGGCGGTCCCGTCACCAGCCGACTCGGTGTGCGCGTTGATCGACCGGTAGGTGCCCGCCTGCAATGGACGGGTCGGCGAGCTTGACAGGCGGGTCCCGGACGAATGCTCGCCTCCGGCCGGCTTCGGTGGCGCCTTCGGTTCCGGCGCGGCGGGCGCAGCCGCCGGCTCGGCTGGCCGGGCGGGCGCGGCCGGGGCCGCCGGCTGGG
>JBKPCQ010000364.1:0-26496 GCA_046727455.1 Actinomycetota bacterium
GGGCGGTGGCGAGCGGGCGTACCGGCGCGCGCCGTCCGATCTGGTCCAGGTGTTCGGGGAGCTGGGCGGAGTCACCGCCGTCGCCCGGCACTACCAGGTACCCCGATACACCGCACAGAGCTGGATCCGCCGGCTGCGCAACGAGGGCCAGCTACCGACCCGCTAGGAGCGTGGTACCCGGTCAGCGGTTGACATGGGCCAGTTGCGCAGCCGCGTACCGGGTACCCGCCACGGCGGCGCGCGGTGCGGCGGCGTCGAGGGCGGCGAGATCCTCCGGGGTAAACTCGATCCCGCTCGCCGCCACGTTCTCCGACAGGTACCGGCGCCGCTTCGTCCCGGGGATCGGCACCACGTCCGTGCCCTGTGCGAGCACCCACGCGAGCGCGAGCTGCGCGGGGGTGACCCCCTTCGCCCCGGCGAGTTCCGCGACCCGGGCCACCAGCCGCTGGTTGCTGGCCAGGTTCTCACCCTGGAACCGCGGGTTGGTCCGCCGGTTGTCGTTGTCCGGCAGCTCGTCGAGCCCGCCGACGGTACCGGTCAGCAGCGCCCGCCCGAGCGGGCTGTACGCGACCAGCCCGATCCCCAGTTCCCGCAACGTGTCCAGCACGCCGTCCTCGGGTTCCCGGCTGAACAGTGAGTACTCGTACTGCCCGGCCGTGACGGGGTGCACGGCGTGCGCCCGCCGTACCGTCCGCGGTGCCGCCTCGGAGATGCCGAGGTGCCGTACCTTGTCCGCGGCGACCAGCTCGGAGAGCGCTCCCCAGGTCTCCTCGACGGGTACCGCCGGGTCCACCCGGTGCTGGTAGTAGAGGTCGACGTGGTCCACGCCGAGCCGGTCGAGCGAGGCGTCGCAGGCCCGCCGGACGTACTCCGGCCGCCCGTTCACGCCGACCCGGCTGCCGTCCGGCCGCCGCTCGATGCTCGGGCTCGACGAGGAGGAGCGGGCGCACCTGCGGGCGCTCGCCGACCACAGCGCCGGCCGGAACCCGCGCCACGCCGGCCCGCCGTCCCGGTCGGTCCGGCCCGGCGTGCGCCAGCTGCTGGAGACCGTCCGGCCCTACCCGGCGTACCTGTTGAGCCGTACCAACGACGTGCTCGCCGCGAATCCGGAGGCGCTGGACCTGTTCGCCGGCCTCGCGGAGTGGCCGGAGCGCAAGCGCAACACCATCCGGTACCTCTTTCTGCATCCGGCCGCCCGCACGCTGTTCGTGTCGTGGGAGCGGGCGGCGCGCGGCAGCCTCGCGAAGCTGCGCGCGGTCGCGGCCGCCGACCCGACCGCGCCGGACCTGACCGAGCTGGTGGCCGAGCTGAGCGTCAAGAGTGCCGACTTCGCGGAGATGTGGCGGCGGTACGACGTCGGGACGCACACCGGCCAGGAGAAGGCGTTCCGGCATCCCCGGGTGGGCCTGCTCACGCTGTCGTACGAGGTACTCACCCCGGCCCGTACGGACGGCCAGCGGCTCGTGGTGTACCAGGCGGTGCCCGGTACCCCGGACCACGACGCGCTGCTACTGCTCGCGCTTGCCGGTGCGGCGGGCGATCGACTTCCGGAGGCTCGCGGGTAGGGCGTCGGCGGCGAGCAGCCGGGGGAGCAGGTCGGTGGAGCCGGTCAGCGCCCGGAACGTGAGGCCGATCGTGACATCGTGGTCCGGCCGGTGCACCACGGTCACCGGGTCGCCGGCCCGGACCTCACCGGGCGCCACCACCCGGAGGTACGCGCCGGGAAACCCCTTCGCCATGAAGCGCTTGATCCAGCCCTCTTCCTCCATCCAGGCCGCGAAGGTGTTGCACGGGATGCGCGGTGCGGAGACCTCCAGCGCCACCTCGGCGCCGATCCGCCAGCGCTCGCCGATCAGCGCGCCGGTCACGTCGACTCCTGATGTGGTGAGGTTCTCGCCGAACGTGCCGCCGCGTAGCGGCCGGCCGAGTTCGGCGGCCCAGTCGTCGAGGTCCTCCCGGGCGTACGCGTACACCGCCTGGTCGGGTCCGCCGTGGTGGACGCTGCTCATCACCCGGTCGCCGTCGAGCCCGCCGGTGCCCTTCGCGGCCGGCGCGAACACCCGCACCGCCCCGGTTGTCGGGTGCTTGTCGATGCCGGTGAGCGCCCTCGCGTCCGACCGGTCCGGCCGGGGTACCCCGAGGTTGACGGAGACGATGCTGCCCATGGCGCACACCCTAGGTATCCACGCCGAGGCCGGCGAGCGTAATCCCGAGCACCGGGCGGCGGGCCCGCTGGTCCGGCCAGCCGTGCCGGTGGCGCAGGTGCACGTATCCCCAGCAGACCGTGTTGAAGACGGTGTCGGCGAGGTCCGGCAGCGGGCCGTCCGGCACCTTCAGCGAGCCGTCGGCCGCACCTGCCCGCAGGGCGGCCACGAACGGATCGAGAAAGCTGAACGCCTGCCCCGTGATGTCGCGGACCCGGTCGGCCGCGAGGTGGAAGACGTCGTCGTCCACGGTCAGCAGGTGCAGGTGCCGATCGGTCACGTCGCACAGCGCTTCGAGGGCGGTGCGCAGCCGGTCTGCTCCGCTGCCCGCGTCGGCCAGGACCGGCCACATCGCATCGCGGTAGTCCCGGGTCAGCCGGGCCAGCAGGCCGTCGACCAGGCTGTCCTGGGTGACCCCCTGGCGCCACAGCGTGACCCGCGAGCGGCCGGCCCGCTCCGCGACCCGCTCCAGGGTCAGACCGGCGCGGCCGTGCTCGTCGAGCACGGCGACCGCGGCGTCCAGGAGGCGATCGTCCATGCCGAAATCCTATCAGAGGCGTTGCGCTGATGAAACATTGGTGTTTCACTGGAGGGGACGAGGAGGAGGACGAGGATGGACCAGCGACCGCTGCGGGCGGGGGTACTCCGTCTGCTCGAAGCCGCGCGCAACGAGGAGTGGACGCTCGACCGGTCGCTCGGTGCCGAGCGCGACGAACCGGCCCTGCGGGAGTTGGTGGCCCGGGCGAGCGCCGGCCGCCTGGCCGCGGTCGACCTCTTGCGGAGGGTGCGGGCCGGCGAGCGCGTCGACAGTTGCGCCACGCCGGAGGTGACCGACGTGGGGGGTTGGGAGCGCGTGCACGCGGACGCGCACCACGCCATGACGGAGCTGCATGCCGCGCTGGAGGACGCCGACGAGGATCTGCTGGCCGCTGAGCCGGGAATGCGCTGCGATCATCCGCAGTACGTCTGGCGCCACGTGGTGATTCTCGGCGCGCGCGGCCCGTTCGAGAGCTACTCCGCATGGCACCGCGGCAAGGGGCGCGAGGTCGAGGCGATCGGGGTGCTCAGCCGGTGGTACGAGGCGGTTCGGGGCGCCTCGTTGCCGACCAAGGCGCTGTCCGACGCGAGCTACGACCTCGCCTGCGGGCTCGCCCGGGCCGGGCGCCTGGACGAGGCGATGCGGTACCTCCCGGATGCCTTCTCCTACAACGACCGTGCGGCGGTGGCGGTCTTGAAGGCGTGGGCCCGCGCCGACGCCGACCTCACCGGCCTGGGCGACCGGGCGGATTTCCGGTCGCTCGTCGGCTGAGCTGGCTGGCGCTCGCTGCGCTCGTCAGTCGAGACGCCACCCGCCTCGGCGCGTGAGTCGGGCCCGGGGGGCGGCCCCGGGCCCGACTGGTCAGCTCAGGCGATCCTTCACCCGGTGGGCCGTGCGCCTGGCGCTCCTGCGCGCGTCCCCGGCACGGTCCTTGACGCCCCGCCACATCCGCTCGGTGCGGCTCTTCGGCTGGCGGGACCGGCGCCACCGCAGGGTACCGACCGCGGCGAGGGCGGCGAGGAGGCCGGCGATCGCGCCGCCCCAGCGGACCGGGTGGCGACGCGCCGACTCGCCCATCTCTTCGATGCGCTCCTGCCCGCGTGCCTTCGCGGTGCGCGCGCGCCGCTTCATGTCCGCCTTGTCCGCCAGCGCGCCGACGGTCCCGCCCAGGTCCTCCCGGGTGCGGGTGATGTCGTCGCGCAGGTCGTGGACGGCGACACCGGCGCTGGTGTCGGACTTCTTAGGACTCATCGGTGTCCCCTCTTCCTGACCGCTTCCGTGACGGTCTGTACGTCGGCCTTGACACTGTTCAGGGCCTGCTCGGGAGCCGGCGGCCCGCCGCGGCGGAACTGCTCCCGGCCGAGCAGCGTCATGATCCCGGCCACCGCGAACAGCGCGATGGCGACGATCAGCGCGGCCAGCCAGGCCGGAAGCACAAGAGCGAGCAGCAGGACGGCCGCCGCGACGAGCGCGGCGACGCCGTAGAGGGCCACGAGGCCCGCCGTGCCGAACAGGCCGGCTCCGGTACCGAACCGGCGTGCCTTGACCGCCATCTCCGCGCGAGCCAGTTGCAGCTCGTTCCGTACGAGGCGGGTGATCTGGTCGGCGGCCAGCCGGACGAGGTCCGCCGTGGTGGCGTCGGCGTACCTGATGGTGTCGACGGGTTCCACTGTGTCGCGACCGGTCGATTCCAGGTCCGTCATCGTCGGCTCCGTCCGTCCTGCTGCTGGATGCCCCGACTGCGCCCCGTGGAAACGGTACGGCGCCGGTCGAGGCTGGTTGACCGGCGCCCGTACCGCACGGCGTCCGGCTACGGGCGACCGGTGCTGGCTACCAGTAGTGGCGGCGTCCCGCGAGCGGGCGGCCGACCGAGCCCAGCAGGAACAGCACCGCACCGATCACCAGCAGGATGATGCCGATCGTCGTGAGGATGGGGATGTGCACGAGTAACCCCAGGATCAGCAGGATGACGCCAAGAATGATCATTTCGTGCTCCGACTCTCGAACCGGGTTAGCGGACAGACGCGGGGTACCCGAATCGATCCGCGGCTAATCCTGCTTGCGGCTCCCGCACCCGGCCCCGGCGTCGGAAACCGCTCTCGCGTGGGGTCGCGCCGACTCCCTGGTCGACCGGCACATGGAAGCCCCATGACAAGAGCGTTTCTCGACGGCTATCAATGCGGGATCAGAGAGCGCTCTCACACGAGCACTCCCACACCCGCGCCCCACCGGCGGCTCCGGAGGCAGCCATGACCCGCTACGCGCATGTCAAGGGAGCCGGCCGACGACGTCAACGACCAGAGTTCGGTACAGATCCTCAACAACAGCAATCCGCCCGACCTGCTGACTCTCGGCATCGGTTGGTAGCTCAGACCGTCGCCTCGGACCGCGCGGTGAGGCCGTAGGTCGCGGCGACCGGGTTCCACAGCGCGACGAACTGCTGCTTGCTCGACGTCGCCGAGCCCGACGCGGCCTGGGCGGCGTTGTAGTTGTCGTCGTGCGGGGCATGGCCCTTGCAGCCGGCCCCGGCGACCGCCTGCGCCCAGGCGCTGTACTTCTGGTCCGCCTGCAGCGAATAGGTCAGCGCCTGCACCAGCGCGGCCTGGAGCTTGCCGCCGTTGGCGAGCTGGTCGACGGCCAGGCTCTGCCCCTGCTTGACCTGCCCGTCCCGCTCCGCTGTGACCTGCTGGAGCGTGGTAACCGCGCCGTTCAGGTCGCCGCAGCCGTCCACCGCCGTCAGCGCCGGGCCGAGTTTCTGCCGGCTCGCGCTGCTCGCGTTGAGAAGCTGGTCGATGGCGATCGCCTGGGCCTTGCCGTCGCCGCCCGCCGGGCTCGGCGCGGTGGACGCCGGGCCCGCGGTGGTCGCGGCCGCCTTGCTCGGCAGGACATTGCTGGGCACGTGCGGGTGCTTGCCGGTCAGCTTCACGATCGCGATGGCCGCGCCGGCCGCGACGATGAGCACCGCGATGATCGCCACCAGCCAGCCCCAGGAGGCGCGGGACCGCTCGGGCGGCGGTCCCGGTTCGAGGACCTGGTAGCTGTCCGACCAGCCGTGCCCCTGCTCGGGCACGTAGTGCTGCTCGGGCGGGGTGTACGGCGCGTGGGTGTACTCATGCCCGGCCGCGTACGGCTGCTGGGCGCCCACATAGGGCTGGCCGCCCGCGTAGGGCTGGCTGCCCGAGTACGGCGGCGCGGAGCCGGGGTGCGGCTCGCCGCCCGCGTACGGCTGGCCGCTCGCGTACGGCGACGACGGCGCCGCCGGCAGGTGCAGCGCGTTGTGGCAGTAGGGGCACAGCGCGTTGGCCGGGTCGGCGTCATGGCCGCAGGAGGGGCAGCGCATCGGGTCTCGATCGGGTCGGTGGGGTATGGCGAGGCTCATGGTACCGGTCATGGCCGCGTCGGGCGCTACGGTCGACGGATGGCCGACGTGGCTGTCGTGGGCGCCGGGCTGATGGGCGCGGCGACCGCCTACGCGCTGCGCCGGCTCGGCGGTGCGGTCGCCCTGTTCGAGGCGCGCGAACCCGGCCACCGGGCCGGCAGCTCGCACGGTAGCGCACGCATCTTCCGCCGGGCGTACCCGGATCCGCTCTACGCCGAGCTGGCCGGCCGGGCCGGCGAGCGGTGGCGGGACCTGGAGTCGGTGGCCGGCGAGGTGCTGGTACGCCGGACCGGCGGGCTGGACTTCGGTCGGGCCCGCGACCCGGTCGCGCTGGCCGGGGTGATGCGCTCGGCCGGGGTACCGGTGGAGATCCTGACCGCCGGGGAGGCCGGGGCCCGCTGGCCGGGCATCGTGTTCGACGGGCCGGTGGCGTTCCACGCCGAGGCGGGCGTGCTCGACCCGGACCGCGCGGTCGCCGCGATGGTGCGGCTGGCCGTCGCGTCGGGCGTCCGGTGGTACCCGCACACGCCGGTCCTGCGGGTCGAGCCGGAGGCCGACGGGGTGCTGCTGCACCTGGCGGACCGCGTGGTGCGCGCCGGCATCGCCGCCATCGCGGCCGGCGCGTGGCTGCCGCCGCTCCTCGACGGCGTCGTGGACCTGCCCCGGCTCACCGTGACCGAGCAGCGGGTGTTCCACTTTCCGCGGCGGGACGCGGCATCGTGCTGGCCGACGTTCATGCACGACGCGGCCGGCCGCACGATGTTCGGGCTGCCGGGTGGCGGGCCCGCCGGCGACATCAAGGTGGGTGCGCACTTCGTCGGGCCGGAGACGACCGCCGACACCCGTACCGGCGTGATCGACGAGGACACCCGCCGGCTGGTGACCGGCTACGTACGTGACCGGCTGCCCGGCCTGGAACCGTTGCCCCGCAACGAGACCACCTGCCTGTACACGGCAACGGACAGCGAGGACTTCATCCTCGACCGGGTCGGGCCGCTGGTGGTGTGCTCAGCCTGTTCCGGGCACGGCGCGAAGTTCGCGCCGCTGATCGGGGAGCTGGCCGCCGACCTGTGCGCGGGCCGGGACGACCGGGTGCCGGACCGGTTCCGGCTGCGCGCGCACCGGAGGTGAGACTCAGCGCGGCACGATCGCCGCGCCGAAGTCGGCGACCATGGTACGGCGCGGGACGTTGCGCGCCGGGGTCTTCGTGCTCCAGGTGCGGTCCGGCTGCACCTGGTTGGTCAGCAGGACGAGGATCGCGCCCGAGCGCGGGTCGACAACCACGGAGGTACCGGTGAACCCGGTGTGCCCGAAGGAGATCGGCGAGGCGAGCGGGCCCATGTACCACGGCTGGTCGAGGTCGACGCCGAGCCCGTGGGCCTGGCCGGGGAAGCGGGCGTTGGCGTTGCCGAGCATCACGCGTACCGTCTGCTCGCGCAGGATCCGCACCCTCCCGTAGCGTCCGCCGTTCAGCAGCGTCTGGCAGAACACCGCCAGATCGCGCGCGGTGGAGAACATGCCGGCGTGCCCGGCGACGCCGGCGAGCGGGGCGACGTTCTCGTCATGCGCGACGCCGCGCAGGATGCCCGTGCCGGGGCGGTACTCGGTGGCGGCGATCCGGTCCCGCAGCGCGGCCGGGGGCAGGAATCCGGTGTCCCGTAAGCCGAGCGGGCCGGTGATGCCGTCTCGGACCACCTCGTCCAGCCGGCGACCGGCGACCCGCTCGACGACCGCGCCCGCCGTCATCATCCCCACGTCGGAGTAGGAGTACTGGCCGCCGGGCGTATACCCCGGCTGCACCGGCGCGGCGAGGACGGCGGCGAGGGCGGCCGTGCGGGTACGGTACCGGCTCAGGTCCACGTCCTCGACGAGCCCGCTGGTGTGGGTGAGCAACTGTCGTACGGTGATGGCGGCCTTGGCGGGTACCGCGAACTCGGGCAGGTACCGCGCGACCGGCGCGTCGAGGGCGATCCGGCCCCGGTCCACCTCGCGCAGGACCGCCACGGTGGTGAAGAGCTTGGTCAGCGAGGCGAGGTCGAACACGGTGTCGGTCCGCATCGGTACCCGTTGGGTGGGCGGCAGGTCCACCACGTGCCCGTCGCTGACCGTGTACCGCACCGCGGAGCCCACCGCTGCCTGGAGCGCGATCACCCCGTCCCGGGCGGCGAGCACGACGGCGCCGGGGTAGGCGGGATGGCCCGGATGATCCTGTGTGGGCGCGAGGTAGGCGGCGAGGTCCTTGGTCAGCCGGGCGAGGGCGTCGGCGCGCAGGCCGGCCGCTGCCGCGTCGCCGGTACGCAGCACCCGGTCCGGCGTGAACACGATGCTGTCCGGGCCGAGTGGGGCGGCGGCCCGGGCCCGTACCGACGCGCCGAGACCCGCGAACGCGGTCACCAGTACCAGGATCGCGCCTGTGGTGCGGACTCCCCGTCGCCGCTGCGGCACGGCTCGAATCCTAGCGATCCGGGTGCCGCCGGACGGCCCGCGCGCCCGGCGGCGCCCCGCGCGAAGCGCGGGTACGGCCCGAAGACCCCTCAGCGCACCGGCGGCAGCGGCGCCTGCTTCCAGTTCAGCATCTGCTTGAAGCCCGGTTCCAGGCCGGCGTTGTTGACGATGCTCGACGGGATCTGGGTGGCGCTGGTGATCGCGTGGTTCCCGGTGACGGTGACGCCGCTGCTGCCGCTCGTGGCGCCGTTCATCCAGTAGTTGCCCTTAACGTCGGTCGGGTCGTTGGTCGTGGTCGCGTTCGGCCGGTAGTCGTGGTGGGTGCTGCCCCAGGCGTTGGCCGGACCGGTGTTGTAGATGCCGTTGCCGAGGATGCTCTCGAAGGTGCAGCCGTTGTCGGTGTAGACCACGTGGCCCCGGCCGATCTGGTCGTGGATCAGGTTGCCGGCGACGTGTTCCCCGTTGGCGAGCGAGGTGCCGGTGAGGCCCTGGGTGTAGATGGCGCCGCCGTCGTTGAGGCGGGACATGTGGTTGAAGATGAGGTTGTTGGAGATGGCGTTGTCGTGGGTGAAGTTCGGCTTCGGCGTCTCCTTCTCCTTGTCCCGCCAGCCGCCCCAGCCGATCGAGATCGCGGTGTACGCCGTGTGGTCCACCTGGTTGTGGATCACCTTCGTGTTGGCCGCGTACCCGACGTCGATGCCGATCCCGCCGTGATACTCGGCCGGCAGGTTGAAGACGTGGTTGTCGGCGATGGTGTTGTTGAGGGTCTGCGCGGAACCGGTGGCCGTCGGCATGTCGACGTTGCCGAGCTGGAGCCCGCTGCCCGAGGTGTCGGTGAAGACGTTGCCTTTCACGAGCGCGTTCTGGGTACCGTTGCCGAGGCCCAGCCCGGCCGCGCCGAGGTGGACGAAGGCGTCGTTGGTGAACTGCACGTTGCGGTCGAAGGTCAGCGACACGTTGGCCGGCGCCTGGGTCCACGCGGCGTAGGGGCAGTCACCCTGGTGCCCGGCCGGCGGTGTGTCGCACAGACCCTGCCGTGCCGCGCCGTTCGGTCCGGTCACCTGGTAGTTGGCCTGGATCTCGGAGAAGCCCTCACCCGTGTCGGGTCCGAGCCAGGTGGCATACGAGAACTGGATACCGTTGAACACCACATTGCTCACGCCGGTACCGTCGATGAGTTTCTCCAGCACCGGCGCCTCCACGTCGGCGGTCGCCATGTTCTCCCCCGAACGCGGCACGTAGTACACCTTGCTGGTGCCCTGGTCGAGGAACCATTGGCCGGGCGTGCTCGCGGACAGGAACTGGAACGCGTTCTCCACCTGGGTCGGCTGTTCGGTGATGGAGCTGCGGCCGACGAGGTTGTACGCCCGGCCGTCGGCGAAGCAGCACGCGCGCGTGGTCGAGTTGCGCCAGCACGGCTGGGCCATGGTGACCGCGCCGCCGGAGATCGACGCGACCGGGCAGCGCGGCTCGGTCCACGCGCCCAGCCCGCCGGTGTAGACGAATTCGAGCTGCGGCCGGGCGCCGCTCGGGTTGCGCCAGCCGCCCATCGTGGCGCCCCCGCCGCTGTACCCGGTGGCGTTGCGCCCGGTCAGCGAGTTCGGCAGCTTCCCGTGCGCGCGGGCCGCCCGGGTGCCGTTGACGTAGAGCTGGCGGGTCTTGAGGCCGGCCGGTGCCTGGGCCACGAAGATGGGGCTGCCGGCCGACATCCGGGTCCAGCCGGTGAGCTGGACGGAGCCGGCGAACACCGGTCGGGCGCCGTTGTCCGCGGTCCACACGACGTTGTGTCCATTGGTACCGGAGTCTGCCGCACTCAGCGTCAGCGGGCTGGCGAGCCGGTAGAAGCCGTCGGCGAGGACGACCGTCACGTCCTTGCCCATGTTGTCATTGAGCGCCCGGACCAGTTGCCGCGCCCGCTGCGGAGTCTTCACCGGCGCGCTGCTGGTACCGGGGTTGCCGTCGTTCCCGGCGGGCGAGACGAACACGTCGCCCGCGATGGGCGCGGCACCCGCGGTCGAGGCGATCGCGCCGGCCGCCGCGACGACCAGGGCGCCGGCGGCTGCCGACAGCCAGACCTTGCGGAAAGCGGACATGGCCTTTTCCCCTTCCGGCGGGAAGGACAATGACAGGCTTCTATGGCTATCGCTCGGAACGCTATTCGCCGGAGACATCCGATGTCAAGGCGATGACGTGCCGGTTTCCGCCCGGCGGCGGCGGACGCCGGGCGGAAAGATCCCATCTATTGCGTCGCCTGGTACGGCGCCTTGGCGATGCCCGTGACGTACAGCGGGACCGGCAGGTTCTTCTGGAAGTCGGTCGCCGTGCAGGAGTACGCCGGGGTGAAGCTGCCACAGCTACGCAGCTCGATCGTGAAGCTCGCGATGCCCAGCTCCCCGTACGACCAGTCGTCACTGGTACCGGACGCGTTGTAGAGGATCTCGCCGGGCTGACCGTACCGGTACCCGTTGACCTGGCTCATGTGCGCGGCGATCCGGCGCAGCGCGGCGTCGTTGGCGGTGTGCCGGTTCGTCCAGCCCCACGGGAACAGGTCCATGCCGGCGAACGAGTGCAGCGTGATCATCGCGCCCCGGGTGGTGGCCGGCGCCGCGTCGGTGTCGGCCGGCCCCCGCTGGTCGGCGAACAGCTTGCGGAACAGGCTTTCGATCGCCGTCGTCTCCGGCTCGCTGTTCGCGCTGCGGCCGGGGTACACCTCGCTGCACGCGTTCCGGCTCACGCCGGTGGTGTCCCAGTGCGTGGCGGTGTTGCGGTTGAGGTCCACGCCGACCTGACCCGAGCCGGTCGGCGGCCTGGGGCAGCTCGGGCCGCTGACGTTGTCGAGGTTCTTGCGTTGCAGGTACGGCCGGTTGCCGCCCTGCTGGACCAGGTCGGCGCCGTCCGGGTTGACGACCGGCGGGGTTTGGGCGCCTGCGGGGTCAGCGCGCAGTCGCCGGCCGGCCGGCGGGTGATGCGGATGGCTTTGAGGTCGTACCCGGTGGCGGCGTTGCGGGTCTTGCGGTACGAGTCGCCGTAGTCGACGACGGTGGCGAGGTCGGGATGGTCCGCGGCGACCTTGTCGAGGTGCGCGTACTGCGCCCGCACCGTGTGGTACCCGCCGGCGTAGGTCTCGTCGATCGGCGCGCCGGCGAGTGGCTTGGCGTCCGGTACCAGCCGGGTGCTCGGCGCCTGCCAGCCCCCGGTCGCCACCTGCTCGGCGACCGCCGGGGCGAAGCCGGTGGCTCGCAACCGGTCCGCGGTCGCGGCGTTGCCCAGGACGAACAGATCGCCGCCGGACCGGTTCTCCAGAACGTCGAACCCGCGGTCGAACAGGCGCTGCGCCGCATCTCGATTGCCATGGTGGGAACCCTCGTCACTGCCCGCGCTGCTGGGCCGCCCACGTGACGACCTGGGCCCGCGAGCCGAAGCCGAACTTCTGCAGGATGTGCTGCACGTGGCTCTCCACGGTACGCGGGCTGATGAACAGCCGATCGGCGATCTCCCGGTTCGACAGGCCCTCGCCGACCAGCCTGGCGACCTGCAGCTCGCGCGGTGTCAGCAGGACGGCACGCGGCGGCTCCGGCTCGGCCGTCCCGGTCGCGGCCAGGTCGTCTTCGCCGAGGGCGTACGCGACGGCGTCGTCGGCCGACAGCGCCATGCCCCGCCGGAACGCCGCCTCGAACCGCTGGTCGCCCAGGTCCCGGCGGGCGATCAGCTCGCAGTCCCGGTACGGTGCGGCGAGACGCTGCAGCCCGAACGCGGGAAAGCCGACCGACGGCCAGATCCGGTGGCCGGCGCCGCGCAGCACGGCTGCCCGCTCGGCGCTGCCGTCGGCGGCCGCGCTCCAGGCCAGTACCTCCACTGCCAGCACCACGCCGAGCAGATCGTTGAACGTCCGCTTGATGCGCAGCGACTGCCGCCCGAGCGTCTGCGCGCGGCGCGGATCGCCCTGGAACAGCGACACCAGCGCGAGGACATAGAGCGCGTACGCGTAGGCCCACTGCTCACCGTGCGCCGCACCGATCGCCCGGCCCTCCTCGCACAGCGCCGCCGCACGGTCGAGGTCGCCGAGGTAGACCAGGGCGACGGCCAGCTCGATTCCGGCGAGCATCACGGTGCTGTTCATCTCCGCCAGGCCGGCGTACCGCCGTTGCGCGTCCTCCAGCAGCGCGACCGCGCCGTCGAGGTCGTCCGCGACGAGCTGGCTGGAGCCGAGCCGGTGGGTCGCGTACGCCAGCGCGACCTCGTCGCCGGCCTGCCGCGCGTACCCCCGGCACTCCTCCAGCATCCCGACCGCGGCGGTGAGGTCACCCTGGAGCGTCCCGAGGTAGCCGGCGACCCACAGCGCCCGCGCCCGGTCCGGCCCGGGCTCGGGGTTGCCGGACAGCGTCCGGTCGAGCCAGTCCCGGCCCTCGCCGACCACGCCGCAGCCGGCCCAGTAGAACCACAGCGTCGCGGCCATCCGCAGCCCGGATCGCCGCTCCCCGGCGGATTCCAGGCAGAACTCCAGCGCGGCTCGCAGGTTCGGGTGCTCCCGCCGGATCCGGACGCAGATCTCCGGCTGGTGGGCACCGAACCAGTTCGCCTCGTCGTGCTCGGCAAGCGCGAGATAGTGGTCGCGGTGCCGGTGCCGTAGCTCCGTCTCCCGACCGGACTCGTGCAGCCGGTCCCCACCGTACTGGCGAAGCGTCTGCGGCAGGCGGTACCGGACCGTCCCGCCGGGCGCCTCGCAGACCAGGATCGACTTGTCGACCAGCCCGGTCAGCACCGCGCCGAGGTGGTCGGTGGGCAGGCCGTCACCGGAGCAGACCGCCTCGGCGGCGGCGAGATCGAAGCCGCCCGCGAACACCGCGGCCCGCGCCCACAGCAGCTGCTCCTGCCGCGTGCACAGGTGGAAGCTCCACTCCACGGCGGCCTCCAGCGTCTGATGCCGCGGTACCCGCCCCCGCCGGCCGGCGGCCAGCGACCAGTACCGGTCGGACAGCCGGGCCAGCAGATGCTCCAGCGACAGCGGGCGCAGCCGGACGGCAACTAGCTCGATCGCGAGCGGGATCCCGTCGAGCAGCTGGCACACCTTCGCGACCTGTGCCTCGTTCTCCGGTGTGAGGGCGAAGCCCGGCTGCGCCGCGGCCGCGCGCTCGGCGAAGAGCAGCAGAGCCGGGTACCGCGCTCCGGCGCCGGGCGGCAGCGGCTGCTCGGGATCCGGAAGCGACAGCGGCGCCACCTGCCACACGCACTCTCCGGGCAGGTGCAGGCGCTCCCGCCCGGTCGAGAGGATCCGCACCGCCGGGGCGGCCGGCAGTACCGCCTCGACGAGCTTCCGGCACGCCTCAAGCAGGTGCTCGCAGTTGTCGAGGACCAGCAACAGCCTGCGGTCGCGCAGGTACCCGGTCAGCACCTGGACCGGGTCGCGCCCGGTCTCGTCGCGTACCCCCAGCGCGTCGCAGACCGTACGGGCGACCAGCGTCGGGTCGCGCACGTGCTCCAGCTCGACCAGCCATACGCTGTCGGCGAAGGTACCGCTGACCGCCGCCGCCACCCGCACCGCCAACCGGGTCTTGCCCACGCCGCCCACTCCGGTGAGCGTGACCAACCGGGAGACCGACAGCAGTCGCCGGACCTCGGCCGTGTCCCCCTTGCGCCCCAGAAAGCTGGTGGTATCGGCCGGCAGATTCCCGATCCGGGCGACGGAAACGGGACTGCCCATAGCCGAAACTCTAGCGCCCTCTTGCCGTAGGCCCGAGATCTTGGACGCGGTGGGGGAGATCATCGTTCCCCGGCAGATCCCGTAGCGAGACTTCGGGATCCGCCGGGAACTCGTGATCTCCCGGATCAATTCCCCATCGCGGTACGGGCGCCGCGAACCGGACCGGTGTAGCCACAGGCAGGCCGTGGTGTCACCGGCGCCGCCGCGTCGTGGACGCGCGCCGGCAGGGCCGCTTCCGTTGACACCGAGGCGGTGAGTCTCGGGCTCGACGCGGGATACTTCGCGGCCGGATACACCGCCGACCCGACGGTGCTTTCCGGATCTTCCACTATCCGCCCACCCCGCCGGATAGCGAGGACTGGGGAGTCGGCGAACACACCGACAACGGCGGGCTCCAGGTGCGTACCGGTCGACGCCGCACCGGGTGCGCAACGTGAGCGGCCGGGACCGGCTGTCCTTCCCGCACGATCACTGGGTGACGGTGTCCCGGCCGGCGTGCTTGCCCCGGTAGAGGGCGGCGTCGGCGCGCCGCAGGAGCTGCTCCGGGTCGGCCTTGTCGGCGCCGCCGGCCACCCCGACCGTGATGGTGACGGACAGGCCCTGGGCCAGCTTGCCCCACGGGTACGCGCGCACCGCGGAGCGCAGCCGCTGGCACGCGGCGACCGCCTCGTCCGCGTCGGTGCGGGGCAGCACGATGACGAACTCGTCGCCGCCGAGGCGGGCCGGCACGTCGGTGGCGCGCAGGTGCCGGCGCAGCAGGTCGGCGAGGGTCACCAGGACCGAGTCGCCGGTAACGTGGCCGTACCGGTCGTTGATGCGCTTGAACCGGTCCACGTCGAACACCGCGACCGACAGCGGCGAGCCGTACCGTGCCGAAAGCCGGCACAACTCGGTGAGCCGCTCGTTCATGAAGCGACGGTTGGCGATACCGGTCAGCGGGTCGGTCTGGCTGAGCTGGACGATCTCCGCGTTGAGCCGCTCCAGCTCCGCCATGCGCTTGGCCAGTTCGGATTTCGTGCGTTCCAGCTCGGCGATGACGGCGGCCTGGTTCTCGGCCTGTTCCCGGTACCGCAGGGCGTCGCGCTCGGCCAGCTCCACCTCGAAGCGCACCCGCAGTGCCCGGACCCGCTGGTCCTGCCGTGCCCGGGTGACCTGCTCGGTCAGCCGGCAGCTTCGCTGCAGGTGCTGGTACGCCCCGGCGTGGTCGCCCTCGGCGTCCAGTATCTCGGCCAGCAGCTGCTCGCTCTCGGCGGCGGCGCTCAGCGCACCGAGCCCGTCGGCGAGTGCGATGGCGGTCTCCAGGCTGGCCCGGGCGCCGGCCAGGTCGCCGGTGGGCAGCTGCGCGGTGCGGGCCAGCACCATCAGCAGTTGGACCTCGTAGAACGGGTTGGCGAGAGTACCGTCGGGCAGCCGGTTGCGCTCGCCCGCGCGCTTGGCCCACAGGCCGGCCACGTCGTGCCGGCCGAGCGCGGCCAGCGCCTCCGCGTACGAGGTCATCCCCATGTAGCTGTCCAGCGGCATCCCGGCCTGCTCGAAGTGCTCCATCGCCCGCTCGCAGGTGGTGATCGCCCGCTCCACGTCGCCGGCCTCCCGTTCGAGGTCGGCGATGGCGGAGAGCATCACCCCGGCGCCGCTGGGGTCGTCGCATTCGAGGAAGATCTGGTACGCCCGCTCGTACAGCTCGCGCGCCCGCCCGTTCTCGCCGAGCTGCCACAGCAGCGAGGCCATGAGGCTGAACATCCGCCCCTCGCCCAGCCGGTCCCCGCCGGCCTGGTAACCGTCGAGTCCCCGCCGTACGTGGTCCAGCGCCTCGGAGAAGCAGTCGAGCCGCTCGTAGCAGTGCGCGACGGTGTGGTTGGCCTGGGCCCGGGCCAGCGGATCGGTACCCTTCTCGGCCTCCGCCAGGATCGCCAGCGCGTCCGGCAGGGCCTCGGCCGCCGAACGGTGCCGGGCGACGAACTCGGCCACCATCGCGCGACAGCGCAACCCGGCCACCTCGTCGCCGAGCCGGGCGGCCAGCTCGGTGCCGGCACCGGCCAGCTCGCCCCGGCGCTGCGGGTCGCGGACGAGCCGGCTGGCCAGCTCGACGAGCGCGGCCAGCTCGGTCGGGGTACCGGCCGACCGGGCGCGCGCCCGCGCCAGCCGCCGCTCCAGCGTGGCCAGCGTCGGCACACCGTCCATGCCGCCTCCACCCGCTCGTCCACCGTCGGGGCGTCCCGTTGACTGTCGCCCCCGGATCAACGATAGGCGCTCCCGTCATCTCCAGCCGCGCCGGTCAGGGCGACCCGGGCGACCGGGACCAGGGCGCCGTCGCCGCCGGTACCCTCGATCAGCACGTGCCCGGATCGTCCACTGTGGACGAGCGTGCCGACCACGGTGCCGAAATACGGCCCGGCCAGCTTCGTCCAGCGCAGGCCCGTCGGGGCGAGCCGCACCGCCCGGCACAGCGCCTGGCCGGTCCGGGCGGCCACCCGGCTCCATGCGGTCCGGAACATGACACGCATCGCGGGCGGTACCCGGTTGTGCACCGGCGAGCAGGTGACCTGATGCACGGGTGCCCCGGCCAGCGCGGCCCGGGCCACGTACGAGTGGTGCACGTCCCCGGACAGCACCGTCACGCTCGCCGGCCGGCTGCCGAGATCGCCGGCAGCGACCTGGGCGAGCAGCGCGGCCAGCGCGTCGAACGAGCCGCCGAACGCCGCCCAATGCTCCAGGTCCAGCGCCTGGCGCAGCCACTCGCTGGGCGCGGCCACCGCCCGGTACCGTGACTCGGCCAGCGCGGCCACGGCCCGCTCCAGGTGGTGCACGCCGAACGGCATCAGCCACGGCAGGGACGAGCCCGCCACCAGGTGGTCGTAGCCGCCCCCGCGCAGCATGGCGGCGAACCACTCCCACTGCGCGTCGGGCAGCATCGACCGCCGGCCCGGGGTCAGTTCGCGGGCACACCGGTTGTCCAGCACGACGACGCGGGTGCGGCCGACGTCCAGGGCGAAACTCCAGCGGTACCGGGAGCGGTCCGCGTCGGCGCCGGCGCCGAACTCGCGCAGCACCCCGGTCGCGTCCGGCGCCGATACGACGGCCTCGTAGACCGGATCGGAACCGAGTTCGTCGGGGTGCAGGTTGCCCAGGTGCTGGTACACCCAGTAGGAGGCGAGCGCCACGGTGATCCGCTCGGTCCAGCCGGGCCGCGCCAGCATGCGGGCCCGCCAGGGCGCCGAGGTGTTCCAGTCGTCGACGACCTCATGATCATCAAAGATCATGACGGACGGTACCGTCGACAGCAGCCACCGTACGTCCGGATCCAGCCACGATTCATGATAGAGCCGGGCATAACCGGCGAAGTCCGCCGCCTCGTCCCCGGCCGGCTCGTCCGCGTACACCTGGTCGCCGAGGAGTACCAGGGTGTCCGGCCAGTCCCGCCCGGTGGCGGCCAGCCGCACGGCGTACCCGTCCAGCGCGTCGGGCGGCATCCGGTGCGCCGCCTGGGGACCGACCTCGCGGCAGGAGCCGAAGACGATCCGTACCGGCGCCGCCTCCGCCCGGGTGCGGATGACCGGCGGCGGCCGCTCGTCCCCCGGCGGCGGCCAGGCCGGCTCGCCGTCGACGAGAACCCGGTACGGGGTCACCGTACCGGCCGGCAGCCCGTCCACGACCACCAGCGCGTAGTACCGGCCGAACGCGGTGAAGGTGCGGGCCGCGCCGCTGGCGGCCCCGGCCCGTACCGCGACCGTCGCCGGCGCGGACGTCTCCACCCAGACGGTCGCCCGGTCGCCCGCGACGCGGCGCAGCAGCGGACCCAGCAGGAGCGTCATCACCCATGATCCTGGCCGGCCGGCCGGCCGCCCGCAATCGGTGCGTCTTCCTCAGCGCTTGCCCCGTCCGCTCGCTTCGCGGCGCTCAGACGCGCCGCTTACGCTCGCTTCCTCAGAGCTTGCGGCCGACCCCGCCGTAGTGCGGCACCGCAACGGTGACGTGGTCGGTGGCCGGATCGGGCCGCCAGTGCGAGCAGGTGACGACACCGGGGTCGAGCAGCTCCACGCCGTGGAAGAA
The DNA here is from genome assembly GCA_046727455.1 of Actinomycetota bacterium. Taxonomy (GTDB): domain Bacteria; phylum Actinomycetota; class Actinomycetes; order Mycobacteriales; family Micromonosporaceae; genus AC-43. Next base: position 18,318 of record JBKPCQ010000364.1, read on the forward strand.
CGGGAGGAGTTCGGCCCGGGAGCGCAGGACCATCTTCGCCGCCGGTCCCTCGTTCCACAGCCGCAGCGCCTCGGTCATGACCTCTCCGTTGATCTCCGTCGTCGGGTGGGAGATCGCCAGGAAGCTGCCCGCCGGCACCGCGGCGACCAGCTGGTCCACGAGTGCGACCGCCTCGTCGTTGTCCGGGACGAAGTTCAGGATCCCGAGCAGCATGATGGCGATCGGCTGGTCGAAGTCCAGGGTCCGCCTGGCCTCGCGGAGGATCTTGTCAGGCTCGCGCAGGTCCGCGTCGATGTAGTTGGTGGCGCCCTCGGGGTCGCTGGTGAGCAGGGCGCGGGCGTGCACCAGGACGAGCGGGTCGTTGTCGACGTAGACAATACGGCTGGTCGGCGCGACCCGCTGGGCCACCTCGTGGGTGTTCTCCGCGGTCGGCAGGCCGGTGCCGACGTCGAGGAACTGCCGGACGCCTTCCGTGCCGGCCAGGTACCGGACGACGCGGCCGAGGAACTCCCGGTCGGCGCGGGCCGAGGTGACCATTTCCGGCACCATCGCGAGGATCTGGTCGGCGACCTCCCGGTCGACGGCGAAGTTGTCCTTGCCACCGAGCCAGTAGTTCCAGAGGCGGGCCGAGTGCGGAACGGTCGTGTCGAGCCGGCTTGACGGGCTGGAGGTGAACGATTCGTCGGTCACGGGAACCCCCGGGATCAGTGGGAAGCGCGCGGGTACTCGCTGCGCAGCGTAGCCGCGTCCATGTGGATGCGGCTAGGCGAGCCCCCCGGCCGCCTGCGCGACGATCGCAGCGAGCCGCTCGGCGTGGGCGCCCCGCCAGTACACCCGGCCGCACTCGCGACAGCGGGAGAACTCCTGGTAGGAGCGCCGGGTACCGGGCTCCAGCAGGTGCTCCACCGCCCGCTTCGGCACCGGTTCGAGCGGCCCGTTGCAGGCCAAGCACCGGGTCCACGGCGCCAGCGGCAGGTCGAACCGGTCGAGCACGTCACGCAACTGCTCGTCCGCGCCGCTGCCCCGGACGTACCCACCTGCCCTCAGAGCCTTGCGCCGCAGCAGCCCGCGGTCCTGGGTCAGCAGGACCCGGCTCTCGGCGGCGGCCTGCGCCACCAGCTCCGCGTCGCCGGCGTTGTTGCGGTACGCCGTGTCGATGCCGAGCAGGCGCATCCGCCGGGCCAGCGTGCCGAGGTGCACGTCGAGGACGAAGCGCGGGTCGGCGATCCGCTGCGGTCGCGGTACCGGCAGCACCTCGATGGCGTCGCCGGCCACCCGCAGCTCGCCGATCTCGGTACGCGGTACGCCCAGCGACTCCACGACGTGCACCGGCCCGGCTCCCTCGTCCACCGGTACCGTGACCTCGCCGGTACGGTTCCCGGCCGCGAGCAGGAAGCGCAGCGGCTGCGCGATCCGCACCCGTACGGTCCGCGTCATCGATCTATTGTGGGCGCACGCGGCCCGGCGTCGCCGAGCTACTCGGTACCGCCGGTCAACTCCACGCAGCACGCGCCGGGGCGCGGCGCCAGCCGGGCGCGGACCCGGGGCAGCTCCATCCCCTCTACCAGCCCCGTGAGCAGGGCGAGGTTGAGCCCGCACACCAGCTCCGTCTGCCGGGTCGCCAGGGCGTGGAAGGGGCAGTTGCGCAGTACCGTCGGCGCGCCGGCCGCGCTGTCCGGCTCGTAGCCGAGGTCGGCCAGCGCGTCGCGCAGGTCGGCGCCGCGCCGCCGCCTGCCGATCAGCCGACCGTGCTCGTGGGCCAGGCGGCGGGCGGCCCGCTCGGCGTCTGCCGGGTCCTCCGCGACGGCGTCGGCGAGGAGCTGCGCGATCAGCTCGTACCGCCGCTCCGGGATGGACACCGCCACGTCGTCGCCGGCGGCCTGGTAGACCTTCGGGGCGCGGCCGCGCCCGCGCGGCTGGCCGGCCGGGGCCTCGTACCGCGCCCGCAGGAGCCCGGCGTCGACGAGCTTGTCCAGGTGGAAGGCGGCGAGCGCACGGGACATGCGGGCGGCGTCAGCCGCCTCCTCCCGGGTCACCGGGTGACACTGGCGGCGCACGTAGTCGTACAGCACGCGGCGGGACGGGTCCGCGAGCGAGGTCATCGCGGTCCACTGGTTACCGGTACCCATGGCGGCGAGATTATCACCAATCCGTGCTGTTGAAATTCTCCGGGCCAGCTCGCCGCCCTGACCTGAGCAAACCGGCTCACTCGCCGTAGTGGTAACGGCAAGCGGCAACGGAGATCTCTTCGCCGACCACCTTGTAGACCAGGTGGTGCTCCGCGGTGATCCGGCGGGACCAGTAACCCTTGAGGTACTTGAGTAGTTCGGGCTTGCCGATTCCCTCATTACCGTTGCGGGCGACATCGGCTATCAGGGTGTTGATCCGCTTGAGGATCTGGCGGTCCTGGGACTGCCACCACAGGTAGTCCTCCCAGGCGTTCTGGTCGAAGGTGACCTTCACCCGTCGACCAGTTCCTGGACGGTGCCCTCGCCGCGCTCCAGGCGCTCGATGGAGGCCAGCAGGCGGCGGGCGTTGGCGGGGCCAAACCCGCCGTGGTCAGGAAAATTTCTGGTCGGCTGGTGTCGATCCGGGTTGGGGTCGTTCGTGTAGTGGGCAGAAGTGAAGTAGGGATGTCTGAGAGGAGCGAATCCGATGGCGCAGTACCTTCTTTCGGTGCACCTGGTCGAGGGCCAGCCCGAGCCGTCGCCCGAGGCGACGCAGCAGATGTACAAGGACGTCGGCGCGGTCAATGACGAGATCAAGGCCGCCGGTGCCTGGGTGTTCGCGGGCGGGCTGCACCCGCCGGCCACGGCCACCACGGTGCGGATCCAGGACGGCGAGGTGGTGACCACCGACGGGCCGTTCGCCGAGACCAAGGAGCAGCTCGGCGGCTTCTGGATCATCGACGTGCCCGACCTGGACGCGGCGCTGTCCTGGGCGGGCAAGGCCACCCGGGCCTGCCAGGCCCCGGTCGAGGTGCGTCCGTTCCAGGAGGATTGACCCCGCGTATGGCGGTAGTGGACAAGGACCGGATCGGCCGGATCTTCCAGGAGGAGTACGGCCGGGCGGTGGCCAGCCTGGTTCGCCACCTCGGCGACATCGACCTCGCCGAGGAGGCGATCCAGGAAGCCTTCGCCGTCGCGGTGCGGAAGTGGCCGGAGGCCGGGCTGCCGCCCAGCCCGGCCGGCTGGATCATCACCACCGGCCGGAACCGGGCGGTCGACTGGCTGCGCCGGGAGGCGTCCCGGGACCAGCGGCACGCCCAGGCACTGCTCGTCCGTCCGGGCGGCGACGCGACCCAGGCGGACCCGGCCGAGCGCGGCGACGAGGAGGTGAGCCCGGTGACCGACGACCGGCTGCGGCTGATCTTCACGTGCTGCCATCCGGCGCTGGCCCCGACCGCCCAGGTCGCGCTCACGCTGCGGCTGCTCGGCGGGCTGGAGACCGCCGAGATCGCCCGTGCCTTCATGGTTCCGGAGACGACCATGGCGCAACGCCTGGTCCGGGCCAAGGCAAAGATCAAGGCGGCCCGCATCCCGTACCGGGTACCCGGCGACGCCGAGCTGCCGGACCGGCTGCCCCCGGTACTGGCCGTCATCTACCTCGTGTTCAACGAGGGGTACGCGGCCAGCTCCGGTACCGCCCTGGTGCGTGAGGACCTCTGCGCCGAAGCGATCCGGCTGACCCGGATCCTGGCCGAGCTGATGCCGGACGAGCCCGAGGTGCTCGGGCTGCTCGCGCTCCTGCTGCTCGGCGAGTCCCGCCGCCCCGCCCGGACCGGCCCGGACGGCGAGCTGATCCTGCTGCCCGACCAGGACCGCACGCTCTGGAACCGGAAGCTGATCGCCGAGGGTCAGCACCTCGTGCGGGCCTGCCTGCGGCGCAACCATCCGGGGCCGTACCAGATCCAGGCCGCGATCAACGCGGTACACGCGGACGCGGCAACCGCCGCCGATACCGACTGGCGGCAGATCCTCACGCTGTACGACCAGCTCATGGCGATCGCGCCGACCCCGGTGGTGGCGCTCAACCGGGCGGTCGCGGTGGCCGAGGTGGACGGGCCGGCGGCCGGGCTCGCGATCGTCGACGGGCTGGATCTGCAGCGGTACCACCTGTTCCACGCCACCCGTGCGGACCTGTTGCGGCGCCTCGGACGTCGGGACGAGGCGGCGCTGGCCTACGCCGCGGCCCTCGACCTCACCTCGAACGCCGCCGAGCGGGCGTTCCTTACGCGCCGGCTGCGCGGAGGGTGAGGAGCGTGATCTCGCTCGGCGCGAAGATCCGCAGCGGCGGCCCCCAGAAGCCGGTGCCCCGGCTCGTGTAGAGCTGGGTGCGGTCGCCGTGCCGGCTGAGGCCGCGTACCACCGGCTGGTCAAGGCGTACCAGCAGGTGGAACGGCCAGATCTGGCCGCCGTGGGTGTGCCCGGAGATCTGCAGGTCCACGCCGTGCGCGACCGCGCCGTCGACCTGCTTGGGCTGGTGGGCGAGCAGCAGTACCGGCAGGTCCGGGTCGGCCCCGGCGAGCGCGGCGGCGTGGTCGGCGCGGTGTCCGGGGCGGCCGGAGGCCGCGGCGGTGGCGTCGTCGACGCCGGCGACGACCAGGCGGGCGCCGTCGCGCTCGACGACGACGTGCCGGTTGTGCAGCGGCTCCCAGCCCAGCTCCCGCATGTGGTCCAGCCAGCCCTCGGCGACCGCCCCGAAGTACTCGTGGTTGCCGGTCACGTAGGTGCGGGCGAGCCGGGCCCGGACGGTACCGAGCGGTGCGGCCTGCTCCCGCCGTTCGGCCACGCTGCCGTCGGCGATGTCCCCGGTGTGGCAGACGATGTCGGCGTCGAGGGTGTTGACGACCTCGGCCACCCGGGCCGACCAGCGGGCCCGGTCGAGCGGGCCGTAGTGCGTGTCGGTGAGCAGGACCACCCTGGTGCCGTCGAGGCCGGCGCCGAGCCGGGGGAGGCTCACCTCGACCCGCTTGACACGGGGTATGCGCATCGCCTCGACGTACCCCCACGCGATGAGCACAGCCGACACGGCGGCGACCGCGGCGGCGACGATCCGGGACCGCAGCGGGTCGGCGACGCCGCCGGCCGCGAGCGCGAGCCCCAGCAGGTTGCCGAGCAGCGCCCAGGCGAACAGCACCCAGATCACGCCGAGGATCGTGTCGCCGGTCACCGCGGCCCGGTCCAGGTGGCGCCGCCCGTGCCCGAGGACCATGAGCACCGGGAATCCAACCATGGCGCCGGCGAACAGCACGGTCGCCGTGGCGATGACCGCACCCGGCCAGCGCGCACCCGAGACGACCAGCGTCCACCAGGGGACACCGAACAGCAGGAGCAGGATCCCGGTGATGATCGCGCCGAACCGCAGGACCCGCAGCAGCGACCGCCGCGCGGGTGCCGCCTGTACCGCTTCGCCAGCAGCCACGCCACACCTCCGTACCGGTCCGTGCAGCATGACACCCCGGGCGGCGCATCGACCACCGGCGCCAGCGTTTCAACACCAGTGCGGCGGGGCGGTGAGCGACGCGGGCAACCGGGTGTCGCGGTTGCCGTTCGCGGCGTTGACCTGGAACTGCGTGAGGAACAGGCTCGTGGCCAGGTTGGCCGCGCTGAGGTCGGCGCCCCGCAGGTCGGCGCCGATGAGGTCGGCCCGGTCCAGGTCGGCGCCAGTGAGGTCGGCGCCGATGAGGTACGCGTTGCGCAGGTCGGCTCCGCGCAGGTCGGCCGTTCGCAGGTCGGCGCCCATGAGGTCGCTGCCGCGCAGGTCTGCGCCGTGCAGGCCGGCCCGGGTGCGCTCGCTCACCTGCCGCAGCAGCGTGGCGACCTCGCGCCGGTGGGCGCTCACGTCGAGCGTCGCCAGGGCGTCGGGGGCCTGCCCGGCCAGCCGCTCGGTCTCGTCCCGGGCGCGGACGAGGTCGCCGGCCGGCTCCAGCGTGAGCGCCTCGGTCAGGTACCAGAGCAGTTCGTGCAGGTCGCGCATGACCCCGAACACGGCGAACATCCGCCCGGCCAGCTCCGGCGCGGCGCGCCAGTCCCGCCCGCCGAACGTCACCTGGACGACCCGCTGCCCGGCACCGAAGCAGTCGTACACGGCGCAGCCGGGGAAGCCCCGGTCCCGGAGGTGGTCGTGGATGGCGCAGCGGAAGTCCGCGCGCAGGTTCGGGCAGGGCCGCCCGGCCGGCTTGTCGATGGCGAAGTCCGCCGAGGCGGCGAACGTCGGCGCGACGCAGCACAGCCCCGCGCAGCGGGCGCAGTCCGGCCGGAGGTCAGGTTGGGGCACGGATCCCCAGTATCCTCCGCAGGATGCTTGAGTTGTGCGTACTGAGCCCGGACGACTGGCGGCTCTGGCGGGACCTGCGGCTGGCCGCGCTCGCCGAGGCGCCGTACGCGTTCGGCTCCCGGCTTTCGGACTGGTCCGGCGCGGCGGAGGACCGGTGGCGGGCCCGGCTGGCGCTCGCCGGCTCGTACAACCTCGTCGCGCTGGTCGACGGCCAGCCGGCCGGGATGGCCAGCGGGGTACCCGGCGACGAGGACGGTGTCGCCGAGCTGATCTCGATGTGGGTCAGTCCTGAGGCGCGGGGCCGGGGCGTGGGCGACCGGCTCATCGAGACGGTCGAGGGCTGGGCGAAGCGGGTGTCCGCCCGGGAGCTGCGCTTGGCCGTCAAGCCGGACAACGCGGCCGCCGAGGCGCTGTACCGCCGCAACGGCTTCCGCCCGACCGGCGAGGTGATCGACGGCGAGCGGATCATGGCGAAGCCGCTGCGCGCATAGCGCGGAACGCCCGCCGTACCTGGTCGACGAAAAGGTCGGGCTGCTCCCACGCGGCGAAGTGGCCGCCCCGGTCGAGCTGCTCGAAGAAGCGCAGGTTCGGGAAGTACGCCGCGCACCAGCGCCGGGACGGCCGGATGATCTCGCGGGGGAAGACCGACACCCCGACCGGTACCGCCGGCGGTGGCGCGGTCCGGCGGGTGGCCCGGCTGGACGGCCGGGCGAAGCCGTCCTCCCAGTAGATCCGGGCCGAGGACGCGGCGGTCGCGGTGTGCCAGTAGACGCTGACGTTGTCGAGCATCTGGTCGGGGCGCAGCGCGGTGCGCGGGTCGCCGTCGTGGTCGGTCCAGGCCCAGTACTTCTCCGCGATCCAGGCGCACTGGCCCACCGGCGAGTCGGTCAGGCCGTACCCCAGCGTCTGCGGGCGGGTTCCCTGCTGGAGTGCGTAGCCGGTGCCCCATTCCATGTGGTACTCGGCGTCCGCGATGCCGCGCCGCTCGTCGTCGGTCAGCTCGTCGGTCCGGGGCCGGTCGCGCACCGGCCAGGGCGCGTAGTTGAGGTGGATCCCCACCACGCGATCGGGCTGCTGCTGGGCGAGAGTCGTCGTGATCCCCGCCCCCCAGTCGCCGCCCTGCGCGCCGAACCGCCCGTACCCCAGCCGGGCCATCAGCACCGACCACGCCCGCGCGATCCGCTCCATTCCCCAGCCGGGCCCGGCCGGCTTACCGCTGAACCCGAAGCCGGGCAGCGACGGGCACACCACATGGAAGGCATCGGCCGGGTCGGCCGGCATGGCCAGCGGATCGAGCACGTCCAGGAACTCCACCACCGAGCCTGGCCAGCCGTGCGTCAGGACCAGCGGCAGCGCGTCCGGGTGGGGCGAGCGGACGTGCAGGAAGTGGATGTCCACGCCGTCCAGCTCGGTGGTGAACTGCGGCCAGGCGTTGAGCCGGGCCTCCAGGCGCCGCCAGTCGTACCGGCCGGCCCAGTGCCCGCACAGCTCGCGCAGCCAGTCGACCGGTACCCCCTGGCTCCAGTCCGGTACCGTCGGCGGCTCGGGCCAGCGGGCGCGGGCCAGGCGCTCGCGGAGATCGTCGAGCGCGGCGTCCGGAACGCTGATCCGGTACGGGGTAATCTCGTCGCCCACCCCGCCACCGTAGTAGGTTCACTATCGTTGATCGACCCCCGTTTGGAGACCCGACGATGAGCCTCGAACGTCCCGTCGCTCCCGACCCGTACCAGCTCCTGCCGGCCGTCGGCTCGTTCGACGTGACCAGCAAGGACGTCACCGACGGTCAGCCGATGGAGCAGATCTACGCCTACCCCGGCGTGGGTGGGCAGAACGTGTCGCCCCAGCTTTCCTGGTCCGGCTTCCCGGCGGAGACGGCCAGCTTCGTGGTGACGTGCTTCGA
>JBKPCQ010000365.1:0-23812 GCA_046727455.1 Actinomycetota bacterium
GGTCCGCGCACCGGGCCGCCGCGGCCGGGTCCAGCTCGCTCGCCGGTCGGCCGAGCCCGGCGGGGTACGGGGAGCCGACCTCCTCCACGGCCGGTACCACCCGCAGCTCCTCGTCCGACCCGTAGACCACGAGCAGCGCGCGCAGCCGGTGGAGCGCGTCGCGCACCGCACCCGGGTCGGCGGCGGGGCGCCCGGCGGTGGCCAGGGCCAGTACCGCGTCGACGCTCGTCACGCCGTCGACCAGCGCCAGCCGGACCGCGTCGAGGATCTCCAGCGTAAACCGGTCCAGCGGGTCGAGCGACCGGGCCACGGAGAGTCGGGCCTGGGCCCGGGCGGCGAGCGCGGTCAGGTCGGCCGGTACCGGTACCACCAGATCCGGACGCAGCCGGACAAGCGCGGCCAGCTCGTCGTCCGGCAGCGCGCGCACCTGGTCGGCGAATCCCGGGGTCATTGCCCAACACGCTACCCGGCTGCGCCAAGGCATCCGGCACCTCGCGCCTGTGAGAAGGCTCTGTGCCAGACTGGACGCGATCGCCGCCCAGCCGAACCGGAGGACCGAGCATGGCGTCCGCGCCCGAGCACGTGGAGTCGGAGGAGGAAGCCGCCCGCACCGCGGCCGTCGCCGAGAAGCGACCGGTGGCACCGAGCCGGGTGCGCGTCGTTCCCGAGGGCAAGCTGCCGGTCAGCGAGTTCGCCCTCGGCCTGATGGGCGCGGCCTCGCCGTTCGGTGATGACATCGCCCTGCCGTTGCCGGTCGAGCGGCTGACGTACACCCACCCGAGCGAGCACGCTTTCCCGCAGTCCCATTGAGGTGTGGAGCGTCGGGTTCGACCTCGACATGACCCTGGTCGACTCCCGGCCCGGGATCGCCGCCGCGTTCCGGCAACTGAGCGCGCTGACCGGCGTGGACATCGACGCCGAGCTGGCGGTGACCCGGCTCGGGCCGCCGCTGGAACACGAGATCGCCCGGTGGTACCCGGCCGAGCAGGTACCCGCCGCCGTGGCCCGGTACCGCGCGCTGTACCCGGACCACGCGGTCGCCCCGTCCCCGGCGCTGCCGGGCGCGACCGCGGCGCTGGAGGCCGTACGCGCGGCGGGTGGCCGGGTGCTGGTGCTGACCGCCAAGAAGGCCGAGTTGGCCGAGTTGCATCTGCGCTACCTGGGCATGGTCGCGGACGAGCTGCGCGGGCTGGCCTGGGCGGACGGCAAGGCGGCGGCGCTGCGGGAGACCGGCGCGGTGGCATACGTCGGCGATCACATCGCCGACATGGTGGCGGCACGCACCGCCGGCGTGTTCGCGGTCGGCGTGACGACCGGGCCGTGTCCGGCCGCCGAACTGGTCGAGGCCGGGGCGGATGCCGTGCTGCCGGACCTCCGGGGCTTTCCGCCATTACTGGCCCAGATTCTGCTTGGGCGCCGGGTTTCGGGTGACTAGCCTGTGGTAAGACCGCGCGAGCGGTCCATTTCCGGATGTGACGATCGAGGGTGGCGGCGGTGCCGACGGGGCGAGTGAAGTGGTACGACACGGAGAAGGGCTTCGGCTTTCTCACCCGTGACGAGGGCGGTGACGTCTTCGTGCACAAGGCCGCCCTGCCCGACGGGGTCGGCGAGCTGAAGCCCGGGCAGCGGGTCGACTTCGGCATCGTGGAGAGCCGCAAGGGCAACCAGGCCCTTGCCGTCAAGCTGCTGGACAGCCCGCCGTCAGTGGCGGAGCTCCGGCGCCGGCCGCCCGAGGAACTGCACGGCCTGATCGAGGACATGATCAAGGTACTGGAGGCGAAGGTCATGCCCGACCTGCGCCGGGGGCGGTTCCCCGACCGGAAGGCGACCAATAAGATCGCGGAAGTGGTACACGCGGTCGCGCGGGAGCTAGAGACCTGAGGCGGGCGCCAGCCCGGCCCCGGCCGCCCGGTCGAGCAGCGCGCGCGCTGCCGCCAGCCCCTCGTCGCCCAGGTCCTCGGTGAACCGGTTGACGTAGAGCCCGATGTGCCGCGCGACGACGTCGGGCTCCATCTCCTGGGCGTGCTCCAGGACGTAGTCCTGGCTGGCGGCCGGGTGCGCCCAGGCGTGCCGGACCGAGGCGCGGACCCACCCGGCCGCCTGCGCCGGGTCGACCGCCTCCCGCTTGGCGAGGATCGCGCCGAGCGGGATCGGCAGGCCGGTCTCCGCCTGCCACCACTCGCCGAGGTCGGCGATGGCGGTCAGCCCGTACCGCTGGTACGTGAACCGGGCCTCGTGGATCACCAGGCCGGCGTCGTACTTGCCGTCGGCCACGCCGGGCATGATCTCGTGGAACGGCACGACCTCGACGTGCCGGGGCGGGTGGGCGGCGGACCAGAACCGGAAGAGCAGGTACGCCGTGGTGCGCTCGCCCGGTACCGCCACCGTGCCGCCCTCCACCGAACCGCCGTTGGTCAGTACCAGCGGCCCGCACCCGTACCCCACCGCGCCGCCGCACGGCAGCAGCGTGTACCGGTCCAGCAGCCACGGCAGCGCGCCGAAGCTCACCTTGACGATGTCGAAGGCGCCCGCCAACGCGGCGGTGTTGGTGACGTCCACGTCGGCGTAGGTGACCTCGACCGGCGGTGCGCCCGGTACCAGCCCGTGGACGAGCGCGTGGAACACGAACGTGTCGTTGGGGCACGGCGAGAACGCCAGCGACAGGGTCACCGGTTCAACTTACCCAGCGCGCGGCCCAGGTCGGTCAGCGCGACCAGGGCGGCGGGGATCCGCCAGGCGGCCCGGTCGCGCGGACCGACGGGGTTGGAGATCGCGCGGACCTCGGCGAACGGTACCCCCGCGCCGGCCGCCGCCGTGGCGACCCCGAACCCCTCCATGCCTTCGGCGACCGCGGTCGGATGTCGCGTCTCCAGCGCGCGGGTGCCCGCCTCGGTGCCGGTGACCGTGTTGACGGTGAGGACCGGGCCGGCGACCGCGTCCGGGACGGCCGCCTGAAGCGCTTCCCGCAGCGCGGCGTCCGCCGGCAGGCTGGTCGGCCCGAAGCCCAGCGCGGAGAGGGCGAGGAAGCCGTCGGGTGAGTCGGCGCCGAGGTCGGCCGCGATGCTCTCGGTGGCCAGCGCCAGGCCGCCGATCGGTACCCGGCCGGCGAAGCCGCCGCCGATCCCGGCGCAGAGCGCCGCGCGGTGGTCGCCGGCGGCCAGCAACCGGGCGGTACCGGCGGCCGCCGCCGCGGTGCCCACACCGACCACCTCGACCCGGCCCGACCAGCCGCCGGCCACGATCGCGTCCCGCTCGGCCGCGACGGCGGTGACCACGAGCAGGCTCGTCACTCGTCGTCCTCGTCGACCGGAGGCTTACCGGACGGGCGGTAGAGGTGGTACCCGGGTGAGTCCGGCTCGTCGGCCTCGCGCGGGATCACCCGGGTGGACGCCGGCCGGGTCGCATCCCCGGCCGGCAGCCGCGCCGTCGGCTCGGTGGCCGGCTCACCCGGCGGTACCGGCCGGTTGGCCTCGCCTGCCGGCCGGTCCTTGGCGGGCGTCCGGCGCCGCCGCGCCCGGGGCGGTACCCGCTTGGCCGGGCGCTCCGGCTCGGCCGGTACCGGCGGCACATCGCCACTCGCCACGCCGCTGAGCTTCTCGGCGCGTAGCGACACGGCGGCGAAGATCCCGCGCGTCGCGGCGAGGAAGAGGACGATGGTCGCCACGGTGATCCCGAGCCGCGCGTTGACCGGGATCAGCCCGGTCGCCCCACCGAGTACCCAGGCCAGCATGAGCACGGTCTCCGAATGCGCGAACGCGCTCGCGCGTACCTGTTCGGGAATCCGCTCCTGGATCGTCGCGTCGATGGCGAGCTTGGACAGCCCGGCCGCCATCGCCGTGCCGAAGCACAGCAGCACCAGGGCGCCCAGCGTGAAGTGGGCCAGCGAGACCACGCCCAGCACAGCGACCAGCAGCAGCGAGCCGGCCTGCAACAGCGCCGGTCGGTGGATGTGCAGCCGGGTGCCCACCGCGGTGGCCAGGAAGGCGCCGACCCCCAGCGCCGCGGCGACCAGCCCGAGCGCGGCACCCTCGCCGAGCTTGGTGCCGAGGAACACGGTCGGCAGGCCCTTGGACCGCACCGCGAACGCCAGGAACAGCGCGAGGAAGCCGAACGCCCAGCGCAGCGTCGCCGCACCGGCGAGGGTGGCGAACACCAGCCGGCCGCGCAGCGCCTTGGTGCCGCGCCGGAAGATCGCCGGTACCGTCTCCGGCGGGTCGGAGTCGGCGCGCGGCGGGAGGCTCAGGGCGACCACGGTACCGGCGAGGAACAGCAGCGTCGCCACGCGCAGCGGCCACTGCGGGCCGATCTTGAACGCCAGCAGGCCGATCGGGATGACCGCGGTCCCAGCGAGCGTGCCGAACACCGACGCCCGCGCGCCCGCCTCGGACAGCCGGAGTGTCGCGGGCAGCAGGCGGGGTACCGCCGCGCTGCGCGCCACCCCGTACGTCCGGGACAGGATCAACACGCCGAACGCGGCCGGATAGAGCCCGATCTGGTGGATGTAGTCGGAGATCAGCCAGGCGAGGAACGCCCGGCCGAGCATGGTGACCGCGAGCGCGACCCGCCGCCCGTGCCGGAACCGGTCCAGCACCGGCCCGACGATCGGCGCGATCAGCGCGAACGGCGCCATCGTGATGAGCAGGTACAGCGCCACCCCAGTGCGGGCGGCGCTCGGGTCCGCGCGGAAGAACACCGTACCGGCCAGGCCCATCGTCACCAGCGTGTCTCCGGCGCAGGACAGGGCGTGCAGGTCGAGCAGGCGCATCATGCCGACCTCGCCGGCACCGCCCCGGTCGCGGAAGAACAGCACCCGCCGGCCGGCCCAGCCGGTGAGCCGCCGGCCGCCTCGGGCGGTCAGCCGGACACCCTTGACGGCGTACCCGACGGCCTTCCCCAGCGACGGCATGCCCCTATCGTGACGGATGGGCACGACATTCGGGTCCTCCCCCCGGTGGCTTCGGCGCGCCGATGAGGGAGAATGGCTCTTCGTGGCCGTCGGTACCCGAAGCAAGCTCGACCAGTTCTGCGCGGACGCGGTGGACCTCGCCCGCTCGGCGGTGACCGAGGACGTGCCCGGCGCGCACATCGAGGCGGTACCGGAAGGCGACCGCCTGGTGACCCACCTGTTCGAGTGCGGGCTGCCCGGATACCGGGGCTGGCGCTGGGCGGTGACGGTGACCCGGGTACCGCGCAGCCGGCACGTGACCATCTGCGAGACCGTGCTGCTGCCCGGCCCCGAGGCGCTCGTCGCGCCGCCGTGGGTACCGTGGCACGACCGCCTCAAGCCCGGCGACCTCGGCGTCGGCGACGTCATGGTGACCTCGCACGACGACGAGCGGCTGGCTCCGGCCTACCTGCTGTCCGACGATCCGGCGGTGGAGGAGGTCGCCTCGGAGCTGGGCCTCGGCCGGGTCCGGGTGCTGTCCCGTGAGGGCCGGATCGAGACGGCGCAGCGCTGGTACGACGGCGACCACGGGCCGGACGCGGCCATCTCCAGCGCGGCGCCGGCCGGCGCCCGCTGCGGTACCTGCGGCTTCTACCTGCCGCTGGCCGGTTCGCTGCGGCAGGCGTTCGGCGTGTGCGGCAACCTGTACGCCCCCGACGACGGCCGGGCGGTCAGCGCGGACCACGGCTGCGGCGCCCACTCGGAGGTGCTGGGCGACCCGGCCAGCGAGGTCGAGGAACTGCCCACGGTGTACGACGACAGCGAACTCGACCCGGTGGCGGTCAGCTCGGATTCCTAGGCGGGTGGGGTCGCGTCGCGAGCCGCGCGGCGGGCCCGCCGGTGCCGGTCGTGCCGGATCATCACGGCGAGCCCGACGAAGCCCCACAGGAATCCCGCCAGGCAGGTCCACAGCCAGTTGAGGTGCCCGTGCCGCGACAGCCAGCCGGTGAACGGGAGCAGAGCCAGTCCGAGCACCGCCCAGATGGCGATCCCGACGACGGCGAATGGGACCATCGGCGGGTCGGGCGGCTCCACTTCCCTGGGCACAAGGGCGAGGGTACGCGATCTTTTCGAGCGCGGTTCCGCGTGCTGGCCCGGACGATCCGGGGGCTGGTCCGGCCCCAGTAGGGTGACCGGGATCATATCCACATTTCGTTAGCCAGGCTTATTAGCTAGGCTAAGGATCGTGACGGGAACGGATGGCGGTCGTGATCAGGACAGTCACCTCGACGCAGCTTGCCGAACAGCTACGCGCGGCCACCACCCGGCTCAACCGGCGGCTCCGCCAGACGCGGCCGGTGGGCGAGTTGACCCAGAACCAGCTCTCCGTGCTGGGCAGCCTCGAACTGGCCGGCGCGCTGACGCCGCGGGAACTGTCCGACGCCGAACGGGTACAGCCACCGACCATGACCAAGGTCCTGGCCAAGCTGGAGGAGCGCGGCCTGATCCAGCGCGCACCGCACCCGACCGACGGCCGGCAGGTCCTGCTGTCGGCGACGCCGGAGGGCCGGGCGGTCCTGCTGGAGCAGCGCCGGGTCAAGGCCGAGTGGCTGACCCGGCGGCTGGCCGGGCTGAGCGCCGCGGACCGGCAGGTCCTGGCACAGGCCGCGGAGATTCTCGAACGGATCGCCCGCGACGGCGACTGAGCGCCTCCCGACGGTCCACCGCGTTCGTCCGGAGTACCTTCCAGTCGTTGCAGGTCCGCAACTACCGGCTGTTCGCGACCGGACAGCTGATCTCGCTGATCTTCGGCTGGATGCAGATCACCGCCCAGGACTGGCTCGTGCTGCAGGTGTCGCACGGCTCGCCGTCGGCCCTCGGTCTGGTCACCGCGCTCCAGTTCACCCCGATGCTGCTGTTCACGCTGTACGCCGGCAAGCTCGCGGACCGCTTCGACAAGCGGTACCTGCTGATGATCGCCAATGCGGCGTGGCTGGTGCTGGCGGGGCTGATGGGAGCGCTCGTGCTCGGCGGCGCGGTCCGGCTCTGGCAGGTGTACGTCTTCGCCGCGCTGTGGGGTGTGGTCACCGCGGTCGAGTCGCCGGTCCGGCAGTCGTTCGTGTCGGAGCTGGTCGGCCGGACGCTGCTGCCCAACGCGCTGTCCCTGTCGGCGGCCACGTTCAACACCGCCCGGATCGTCGGACCGGCGCTGGCCGGCCTGACGATCGCCGGGCTCGGTACCGGGACCGCCTTCGTGGTCAACGCGGTCTCCTACCTCTTCCCACTGGTGGCGCTCGCCCGGATGCGCCCGGCCGAGCTGCACCGCGACCCGGCCGCCGACCGGGTGTCGGTCGCGCAGACCCGGGTGGTGGACGGGCTGCGGTACGTGCGGCGCCGCGCCGACCTGCTGCTCCCGCTGCTGCTGATATTCGTGATCGGGCTGGTGGGGTTCAACTTCCAGCTCACCCTGCCGGTACTGGCGAAGAACGTCTTCCACACCGGGGCGACCACATTCGGGCTGCTGGTCACCTCGGTCGCCGTCGGCGCGCTGGGCGGAGCGCTGGCCGGTACCCGGCGGCGGACCCGCCCGTCGATCCGGCTGGTGCTCGGCGCCGCGCTCGCCTTCGGGGTACTGGACATCGTCTCCGGGCTCATGCCGACGTACCCGCTCACCGCGCTCGTCCTGGTGCCGGCCGGGTTCGCCCAGCTTTTCCTGATCCAGGCGGTGAACCAACGGATCCAGCTCGGTACCGACGCGGAGATGCGCGGCCGGGTGATGGCGCTGTTCCTCCTCGCCTTCCTCGGCACGAACCCGATCGGAGCGCCGCTGGTCGGCTGGTTCGCCGAGGCCTTCGGGCCGCGGGCGAGCATCTGGGCGGGTGGCGTGATCTCACTCGGCGCGGCGCTGGTCGCGTTGCTGGTGGAGCTGCGCCGGTCCAAGCGTGTCGTACCCCTGTGGCAGGGTGAGCCGCATGGAGTACCCACGTCTGTTGAGCTGCCTGGACGCCGACCTCACCCGGTTGCGCCAGGTCGCTTCCCGCGACCTGGCCGCGCCGGTGCCGAGCTGTCCGGAGTGGACGGTTGACGACCTCGTCGAGCACGTCGGCATGGTCTACCTGCACAAGGTCGAGTGCATGCGGCAGCGGCGCTTCCCGAAACCGTGGCCGCCGGACCGGGCGGGCGAGCCGACGCTGGCCCTGCTTGACCGGGGCTACGCCGAGCTGACCAGCGAGTTCGCCGCGCGCAAGCCGGACGAGCACGCGCCCACGTGGTACGAGCCGGAGCAGACGGTCGGCTTCTGGATCCGCCGGATGGCGCAGGAGACCGTGATCCACCGGGTCGACGCCGAGCTGGCCGCCGGCGAGCCGATCGCGCCGATCCCGGAGGACCTGGCGCTGGACGGGACCGACGAGGTCCTCGAACGGTTCCTCGCGTACGGGTCGACCAATTGGCCGGAGGAATACGCCGGGAGCCTGCCGGCGACGGAACTGCCGCCGGTACTGGTTCGGGCGGGGGAGCAGGGCTGGCTGGTCCGCGCCGCGCCCGACGGGGTGACGGTGACCAGCGCCGGTGCCGGCGCCATCGCGCCGGCCACGGTCGGTGGGGATCCCGCCCCGGTCCTGCTCTGGCTCTGGCGCCGCGGCGACGACGGGGTGACGCGCTCGGGCGACCTGGAGCTGATCGACCGGCTGCGGCTTCTGCTGCGGGATGCCACGCAATAGACGCGAGGCGATAACGGCACGACCAACTGAGTAGCCAATCTGGACTCAGGGGCCTAGCGTCGGGGTGTGGCAGGGGTGGCACACGGGTTCCTGGCGCTGGCGGCGCTGGTCGCGCTGCTCGGCGTACCCTGCCTGCTGGCGTTGGTCATCTTCGCCGATGTCGCGATCGAGCGGGCGGAGCAGTCCCTCCGGCGAGCTGCCCAGCGATGGCGCTCGCGGTGGGAAGCGACCCGGCTGGAGCACAGTACAGGGATACAGCCCGCACCCGGTCGGCTGCTCCGGCGCCTGCTCCGGCGCCTGCCCGGCGTGCTCCCGCGCCTGCCCGGCGCGCTGCGGCACCGGTCCGCCGGGCACCGGCCCGACCCGGAGGCGTCCGAGACGCCGGCCGGGCCGCCGTTCGAGCAGGTGGCCGCCGACCTGCGCCGGCTGGCCCGGCAACGGGCCGAGGTGGCGCCCCGGTCGCCGGTCTGGTTCGCGGCCGTCCACCGGGCCTACGATGACCGGCTGCGGATCGCCTGCCGGGAGCTGGAGATAGCCGAGCACCTGCATGATCTGGAGGGCATCGATCTGGAGATCGAGCGGCTGCGGGTGGAGGGCCTGCTGGAGGCGGCCGGGCTGAGCCTGGCGGTCGCCGACACGGACGGCCGCCAGGACACCCGGTGAGGCTGTTCATCGCTGTCGATCCATCCGCGCCGGCCCTGGACCACCTTGCCGAGTTCACCGCTGGTCTTGCCGTGGGACGCACCGGTACCCGGGTGACCGCGCGGCACCTCTGGCACGTCACGCTCGCCTTCCTCGGCGAGGTACCGGAAGAGCGGCTGCCCGCCGCGATCGAGGCGGTCGACAACATCGTCCTCGGGCAGGCGGCCCCGGCGCTGCGCATCGCCGGGGGCGGGCGGTTCGGGCGCGGCAGGTTCACCATTCTCTGGGCCGGGATCGAGGGTGACCTGCGGCCGCTGCGACTCGCCACGGCCCGCCAGCTCCGCGCCGCCCACCTGCCGTTCGACGCCAAACGGTTCCATCCGCACCTGACCGTGGCCCGGCCGGGCGACCGGCTGCCCGCCGAGGAGATCGAGGCCGACGTCGCCGCGCTCAAGACCTACGAAGGTCCACAGTGGACGGCCGACGCGGTGCGGCTCGTGCGCAGCCATCTCGGCCCGAAGCCACGGTACGAGACGATGCATGTGGCCCGGGTGTGAGGTGTCGGCGCTCGCGGTACCTCTGGCGCTCGCGGTAACTCTGGCGTTCGCTGCGCTCGCACGGCCCCGGGGCGGGCGGTTCCTACCAGGCCCAGGCCTCGGGACCGGGACCGCCGTGGCCGACCGGCGGGAACAGCTCGTCCAGCCGGGCCAGGGTCTGGCTGTCCAGCGCGATATCCAGCGCGTCGAGCGCGCTGTCGAGCTGGCCGAGGGTACGCGGGCCGATGATCGGCGCGGTCACCCCAGGGCGGGACAGCAGCCAGGCCAGGGCCACGTTGGCCGGGTCGTGGCCCAGCTCGGCCGACAGCTTCTCGTACGCCTCGATGGTGTCCCGGTGCTTGGCGAGGCCCTCGTTGGACCGGCCCTCGTTCGACCGGGATCCGGTGCCCTCCCGCTGCTTGCGCAGCGCGCCGGACAGCAGCCCGCCTTCCAGCGGCGACCAGGGGATGATCCCGATGCCGTGCGCGATGGCGGCCGGTACCACCTCCAGCTCGACGTACCGGGTGAGCAGGTTGTAGATGCACTGTTCGGAGACCAGGCCGAGGAAGTGCCGCGCGTTGGCGGTGGCCTGCGCCTGCGTCAGGTGCCAGCCGGCGAAGTTGGACGAGCCGACGTAGCGCACCTTGCCCTGGTTGACCAGGATCTCCATGGCCTGCCAGATCTCGTCCCACGGCGTGCTGCGGTCGACGTGGTGCATCTGGTACAGATCGATGGAGTCGGTCTGTAGCCGGCGCAGCGACTCGTTGCAGGCGGCGATGATGTGCCGCGCGGACAGGCCGCTGCCGTTCGGCCAGTCGGACATTCTGCCGTACACCTTGGTGGCCAGAACGACTTTGTCGCGGCGGCCCCCGCCCTGCGCGAACCAGCGCCCGATGATCTGTTCGGTGATCCCCTCGCCGAGCTTCCAGCCGTAGACGTTGGCGGTGTCGAAGAAGTTGATGCGGTGCTCCAGCGCCCGGTCCATGATGGCGAAGCTATCGGGCTCGGTCGTCTTCGGGCCGAAGTTCATCGTGCCCAGACAGAGCCGACTCACCTGCAGACCGGTGCGACCCAGGTTCGTGTATTCCATGCGGGCAACTCTGCCACCTAGAGCGCCCTCGAAGGCAAGGTACCTGACGATCTTGGCCATCTGCACCCGCTCCGGGGACCGGTGGTCGTCCTGGCCGGGTGCGGGTGGAGCGTTGAAGATTATCGGCTGTCGCGCGCCGCGGGAGCCGAGCCGAAGAGCACGTCGTCCCAGCTCGGCAGGCGCTTGCGCGCCGGCTTGTCTCCGCCGCCCGGGCTGTCCTGGGCCACGGTGCGGCGGGGCCGCAGTACCGCCAGAGACGGCACGGCCGGGACCTCCTTGGGCGCGTCCGGGTCCTCGTCGAACGCGCTGGCCGGGCGCGCCGGCCGGGTCAGCGCTCCGGGCGCGGCCGGCCCGGCTGGCTGATCCGTTGCGCCGAGCGGCCGGTCGAGGCTGGCCATGAGCGCGTCGCGGCCGGCTCGGATCGGATCGGCGGCCCGGGTCGGATCGGCGGTCCGCATCGGATCGGCGGTCCGCATCGGATCGGCGGTCCGCATCGGATCGGCGGTCCGGGTCGGCGGCTCGGGCAGGCCGCGCCCGGAGCGGGGCTCCCGCCGGGCCGGCTCGGCCGGCGGGCGCATCGGCTCATGGCCACCGCCCCGACCCAGGTCACCCCGGCTGTTCTCGGGGCGGGCGGGCGGGGCGAGGCCGCGTCCGGGGCGCTCGGTCACCGGCGCGTCCTGACCGAGGATCGGCATCGGCCGCTCGGTGCACAGGTACTGCGCCATGTCGTCGTAGGGCGTGACGTTCTGCCGGGTCTTGTCCAGCTCCCAGACCGCCTGTGCGGTCGCCTTGCCGCTGGGCCAGGTGGCGACGATCCGCCAGGTGCCGTCGTCGCGCCGGTACGCGTCCCAGGCGATCTTCTCGGCGTCGACGCCGTGCTGGCCGAGCCGGTTGTCCACGACGTCGGCGAGGGTGCTGTTCTTCTCGGTGCTGCGGAGCCGGGTGCGCCGGGCGTGCTGGGCGAGCATGGCCCGTTCCTGCAGCACCGGGCCGGCGTAGCGCAGCACCCGGTCGACCGGTACGCCGGCGATGCGAGCGACGTCCTCCGCGGACTCGCCCGAACGGATGCGTGCCTGGATGTCGCGCGGGGACAGTGACGCCTCGCTGTCGGCGACCGTCGCCACGCCTCCCGGCGCGGTCGCGGTGGCCGCGCCGCCCGCGCGGTCGGGCCGCAGCAGGGAGTTGACCCGCTCGTCGATCGGCAGCGCCAGGAGCCGGCCCACCTCGTCGGCGAGCACGAAGGCGTGGCCGTCCTCGGAGACGGCGACGAAGCGTACCGGCCGCATCGCGTTCCTCCGTCCGTGCTCGCAAGGCAGTTCCCGCCACGGTACGCGCCGGAACGCCGGACGCGTGCGCGGCGCGCCGGGGAAATTACCGACGTTCCAGCACGTAGTCGATGCTCGCGGTGAGCCGTTCCACGTCGGCGGGCTCCACCGCCGGGAACATCGCCACCCGGATCTGGTTGCGGCCCAGCTTGCGGTACGGCTCGGTGTCCACGATGCCGTTCGCGCGGAGCACCCTGGAGACCGCCGCGGCGTCCACGGATTCGGCGAAGTCGATCGTGGCGACGACATTGGAGCGCAGCGCCGGATCGGTCACGAACGGGGTGGCGACCGGTGACCGCTCGGCCCAGCCGTACAGGATGGCGGCGCTCTCCGCGGTGCGCTTGGTCGCCCAGGCGAGGCCGCCCTGGGCCAGCATCCACTCGGTCTGCTCGGCGGCGAGGAAGATGGTCGCCAGCGCCGGGGTGTTGTACGTCTGCTCCAGCCGGGAGTTCTCGATCGCCGTCGCCAGGTCGAGGAATGCCGGGATGTACCGCCCGGACGCCTTGATCTGCTCGGCCCGGGCCAGCGCGGCCGGCGACATGAGCGCGAGCCACAGCCCGCCGTCGGAGGCGAAGCACTTCTGCGGGGCGAAGTAGTACACGTCGGCCGCACGGACGTCGACCTCCAGGCCGCCCGCCGCCGACGTGGCGTCGATGAGGACCAGCGCACCCTCGTCGATGCCCGGCGGCCGGCGGACCGGTACCGCCACCCCGGTCGACGTCTCGTTGTGCGGTGTGCAGTAGGTGTCCACGCCCGCCTCGGGGACGAGACCCGGCGCGGTGCCCGGTTCGGAACGCCGGATCGTGGGCTCGGCCAGGAACGGCGCGTCCTTGACCGCCTTGGCGAACTTGCCGCCGAACTCGCCGAACGCGGCGAGCTGCGCCCAGTCCCGGATCAGGCCGAACGTGGCGACCTCCCAGAACGCCGTGGTACCCCCGTTGCCCAGGACCACCTCGTAGCCCTCGGGCAGCGCGAAGAACTCGGCGAGCGCGCGGCGCAGCCGGGCCACCTGATCCCGGACCGGCTTCTGCCGGTGCGAGGTACCGAGGTAACTGGTGGTGACCTCGGCCAGCGCGGAAACGGCGGCCGGCCGGACCTTGCTGGGCCCGGCACCGAAGCGGCCGTCGGCGGGCTTGAGGTCGGCGGGGATCTGGATGTCAGCCACGGCGCCATGGTCGCACGGGCCGACGCCGGCGCCCGAACGGGGCGCCGGCGCCGAGGCAGACCTCACGGCGTGAAGGGGAATCTCACTCGCCGTGCGGGATCTTGTCCCAGCCCTCCACTTCGCCGGGCCTGCGCGGCCCCGGTCCGACGTACCGGGCGGCCGGGCGGACCAGCCGGCCCAGGCCCTTCTGTTCCATAATGTGGGCACTCCACCCCGCCACCCGGGCGCACGTGAACATCGAGGTGAACATGTGCGCCGGTACCTCGGCGAAGTCGAGCACCACGGCCGACCAGAACTCGACGTTGGTGGCCAGCACGCGGTCGGGCCGGCGGGCGTGCAGCTCCTCCAGCGCCGCCTTCTCCAGCGCCTCGGCCACCTCGTACCGCGGCGCGCTCAGGTCGCGGGCGGTGCGGCGCAGCACGCGGGCACGCGGGTCCTCCGCGCGGTACACCCGGTGGCCGAAGCCCATCAACCGCTCGCCCCGGTCGAGGACGCCCTTGACGTACCCCTCGGCGTCGCCGGTGCGCTCGACCTCCTCGATCATGCCCAGTACCCGGGACGGCGCGCCGCCGTGCAGCGGCCCGGACAGCGCCCCGATCCCGGAGGAGATGCAGGCGGCGGCGTCGGCGCCGGTGGAGGCGACGATGCGGGCGGTGAACGTGGAGGCGTTCATTCCGTGCTCGGCGGCCGAGATGAAGTAGGCGTCGACCGCCTTGACGTGCCGCGGGTCGGGCTCGCCCCGCCACCGCTTCATGAACCGCTCGACGATGGTGGCGGCCTTGTCGATCTCCTTTTGCGGTACCGCCGGCAGCCCCAGACCGCGTGCCGACTGGGCCACGAACGACAGTGCGGTGACCGAGACCCGGGCGAGGTCCTCACGCGCCTGGTCGTCGGAGATGTCCAGGAGCTGTCCCAGCCCCCAGTACGGAGCCAGCATCGCCACCGCCGACTGCACGTCGACCCGGATGTCCCCGGAGTGCACGGGTACCGGGAAGGGCTCGGCCGGCGGCAGGCCCGGCCCGAACTTACCGTCGACGAGCAGCGCCCACACGTTGCCGAAGGACACCCTGCCGATCAGATCTTCGATATCGACGCCGCGATAGCGCAGTGCGCCGCCTTCCCTGTCAGGTTCCGCGATCTCGGTCTCGAAGGCGATCACGCCCTCCAGCCCCGGCTTGAATTCGGACATCTGGCTCTCCTGGGTCGTCATGTCCGCGCTGACCATGCCCTCATCGACCGGTCCGGCTGGTGCGGGCTGTCACCTGTTTCGGTCTTGTTTCCCGGCTATCTTGCCTGGCGGGCAACTGGCTGCGCGAGCGGCCCACCATGTGCTAGGCGCGACATCTTTTCTACCGGTACGGCGGGCTCCGGCATAGAGATTCGCGTGCGCGAATGTGTTTCGAGCGACAGTTCTTCGCGCAGAAGAGCGTACGAGGGCGCGACACGCGAGGATGGGGCACGTGACCTCAAGCACACCTGACCTGCCCGAGATGCGGCGGGACTACGTGTCAGAGGCGCTAACCGAGGGGGACCTGGCAGAGGACTGGCCAACCCAGTTCGGCCGGTGGCTCGCCGAGGCCGTCGCCGCCGGGCTGGCCGAGCCGAACGCCATGGTGCTCGCCACCGCCGACGGCGAGGGCCGGCCCAGCGCACGCAGCGTGCTGCTCAAGGGGTACGACGTCCGGGGGTTCGTGTTCTTCACCAACTACGCGTCGCGCAAGGGCCAGGAGCTGGCCGTCAACCCGTACGCCAGCCTGGTCTTCCCGTGGTACCCGCTGCACCGGCAGGTG
This sequence comes from Actinomycetota bacterium, assembly GCA_046727455.1. Lineage (GTDB taxonomy): Bacteria > Actinomycetota > Actinomycetes > Mycobacteriales > Micromonosporaceae > AC-43. Next base: position 15,156 of record JBKPCQ010000365.1, read on the forward strand.
GTCGTCTGCGGCCCGGTCGAGCGGACCTCGCGCGCGGAGACCGAGGACTACTTCCTGATCCGGCCGCGCGGTGCCCAGCTCGGCGCCTGGGCGAGCGCGCAGTCCCAGCCGATCGCCGACCGGGCCGCCCTCGAACAGGCCTGGGCGGCGGCCGAGCGCCGGTTCCCGGGCGAGGTACCGCCGCCGCCGCACTGGGGCGGCTTCCGGCTCGCCCCCACGAGCGTGGAGTTCTGGCAGGGGCAGATCAGCCGGCTGCACGACCGGCTGCGGTACCGCCTGGCCGGGGACGCCTGGGTCATCGAGCGACTGAGCCCGTGAGGAGCGGCGTTCGGCCTGACCGCGTCGTGGGTGGGTGGCGGGCTGGCCTGCTCGGTGATCGCGCTCGGGCTGGCGCTCGCGTTCCCGGCCCTGGTGCGGTACCGGTCCGATCCCGGTTAGGGTCGCGGCATGCGACAGACCTCGCCGACCGGCGTGCAGTACCGGATCCAGTCGGGTGACCACGCCGCCGTCGTGGTCGAGGTGGGCGGTGGGCTGCGCGCTTACGAGGTGGCCGGGCAGGAGATCATCGACGCGTACGGCGACCACGAGCTTCCCCCGGCCTACGCCGGCATGGTCCTCGCGCCGTGGCCCAACCGGCTGCGCGACGGCCGGTACCACTGGCACGGTGTGGACTACCAGGTCGCGCTCTCCGAGCCGGAGAACGGCAACGCCATCCACGGTCTGGTGTGCTGGCTGTCCTGGCAGGCGGTCTCGGTCACCGCCGACGCGGTGACGCTGCGCTGCGCGCTCAACCCGCAGCCCGGGTACCCGTGGCGGCTGGAGCTGACCACGACCTGGTCCGTCGGTCCGGACGGGCTGCGGGCCGAGCACACGGTGACGAACCTCGCCGACACGCCCGCGCCGTTCGGGCTGGGCGCCCACCCGTACGTGCTCCTGCCCGGTACCCCGGCCGACGACGCGGTGCTCACCATCCCGGCGGACCGCCGGCTGGTCGTGGACGGGCGCCAGCTGCCGGTGGCCGCGCCGCTGGTCGCCGGTACCGACTGGGACTACACCCAGGGCCGCCGCATCGGCGCCACGAAGCTGGACACGACGTTCGGCGGCGGTACCCCCGGCGGTGCGGCGATCCTGTCCACTGTGGACGGAGCGCGGCAGGTGATCGTGTGGGCGGACACCGCGTTCCACTGGTGGCAGGTGTTCACCGGGGACCCGCTCGGGCCGCCGCGCGCCCGCCGGGCCGTGTCGATCGAGCCGATGACCTGCCCGCCGGACGCCTTCCGCTCGGGACGGGAGATCATCACCCTGGAGCCCGGGGTGGCCTGGCGGGGCGCCTGGGGCATTCGGCCGGAGCTGTAGCCGATGGAGTTCGAGCAGGTGGTCCGCCACCGGCGGATGGTCCGCAACTTCGACCCCGACCGGCCGGTACCGGCCGAGGTCGTGGACCGGCTGCTGGACCTCGCGATCCGGGCACCCTCGGCCGGGTTCTCCCAGGGCTGGGCGTTCCTGGTGCTGTCTTCGGCGGAGGACCGGGCGCGCTTCTGGGCGGCGACCTCTCCGGGTGGTCCGCCCGACTCGTGGCTGACCGGGATGATGCGCGCGCCGCTGCTCGTCGTACCGCACGCGAACCGGGACGTCTACCTCGACCGGTACGCGGCGCCGGACAAGGGCTGGACGGACCGGGACGAGGCCAGGTGGCCGGTGCCGTACTGGTACATCGACGCCGGGTTCGCCAGCCTGCTCATGCTGCTGGGCGTGGTGGACGCCGGGCTCGGCGCGTGCTTCTTCGGCATTCCCCCGCAGGCGCTGGCAGCCTACCGGGCCACGTTCGGCGTTCCGGATTCGGACCTGCCGATCGGCGCCCTCGCGATCGGTCATCCGGCGCCGGACCGGCGCTCACCGTCTCTGCGCCGGGGCCGGCGCCCGGTCGCCGAGGTGGCGCACTGGGGGCGGTGGGGGATTTCGAGGCCCGGCTAGGCTGGGCGGCGGACAGGCGGGCGCGAGGTGGGAAGGGGAGCGACCGGCGTGATCTTCAAAGCGGTCCGGGACGGTGCGCCCTACCCGGACCACGGCTTGACGATGAAGGAGTGGGCCGAGATCCCACCCCGCCCGGTGCGGCTGGACCAGCTCACCACGACAAAGCGCGAGCTCGCCCTGGACCGCCTGCTGGCCGAGGACTCGACGTTCTACGGCGACCTGTTTCCGCACGTCGTGCAGTGGGAGGGCCACCTGTACCTGGAGGACGGCCTGCACCGGGCGCTGCGCGCCGCCCTCCAGCAGCGCACCTCGATCCACGCCCGGGTGCTCCTGTTACCCCGATGAGCGACCTCGACCTTCTCGATCTCGACTCGCTGCACTCGGCAGAGGAGCGGGAGATCCGCTCGACGCTGCGCCGGTTCCTCGACGACCAGGTCCGGCCGTACGTCGCCGGCTGGTACGAGGACGGCCGGGTACCGGTGCGCGAGGTGGCCCGGGAGTTCGGCAAGCTGGGCCTGCTCGGCATGCACCTGACCGGGTACGGCTGCGCCGGTGCGTCGGCCGTGTCGTACGGTCTGGCCTGCCTGGAGCTGGAGGCCGCCGACTCGGGGGTGCGCAGCCTGGTCAGCGTGCAGGGTTCGCTCGCGATGTACGCGATCTGGCGGTACGGGTCGGCGGAGCAGAAGCAGCAGTGGCTGCCCCGGATGGCCACCGGGGAGGCGATCGGCTGCTTCGGCCTGACCGAGCCGGACCACGGCTCCGACCCGGCCTCGATGGGTACCCGGGCGCGCCGGGACGGCGGCGACTGGATCCTGCACGGCGCGAAGATGTGGATCACCAACGCGCCGGTCGCTTCCGTAGCCGTCGTGTGGGCGCGCGGTGACGAGGGCGTTCTCGGATTCCTGGTACCCACGGACACGCCCGGCTTCACCGCCCGGGAGGTCGGGCACAAGCTGTCCTTGCGCGCGTCGTCGACCGGCGAGGTCGTGCTCGACGAGGTCCGGCTGCCGGACTCGGCGCGGCTGCCCGGGGCGCGCGGGTTGAAGGCGCCGCTGTCCTGCCTGACCGAGGCGCGGCACGGCATCGCCTGGGGCGCTCTCGGCGCGGCCCGCGACTGCCTGGATGTAACGCTCGACTACGCGCGGTCACGAGTGCAGTTCGGCCGGCCGATCGCGGGGTTCCAGCTCACCCAGGCCAAGCTCGCCGACATGGCTGTGGAATGGCACAAGGGGTACCTGCTGGCGCTGCACCTCGGCCGCCGCGCCGATGCCGGTACCCTGACGCCGGAGCAGGTCAGCGTCGGCAAGCTGAACAACGTCCGGGAGGCGCTGGCCATCGCCCGGACCTGCCGGACGATCCTCGGCGCCAACGGCATCAGCGGCGAGTACCCGGTCCTGCGGCACGCCAACAACCTGGAGAGCGTGCTGACCTACGAGGGCACCTCCGAGATCCACCAGCTCGTGATCGGCCAGAAGCTCACCGGCCTGTCCGCCTTCGCTTGATCATGCGGGTGTCGTATCCACCGCTTACCGTGGAGGTACCGACACGTATCGAGGATGGTGACCCGGCAGTGGCCTCCAACTCCGACTACCACCCCACCGCTGAGCTGCCCGAAGTCGAGACCGGCACCGGCTGGCCCGACGAGCCGTCCGCGCGGGAGGAGTCCCGCGACCAGGAGCCCCGGCGCTGGGGCCGGCCGTCCGGCTGCCTCTTCTGGCTCGTCGGGTTCGTCGCGCTGATCCTCGTCCTCGGCCTGGGGCTGAAGGCGACCGGCCTGCTGCCGCACTTCCACAACCCCTTCGCCGAGAAGAAGACCGACCGCAGCGGCCCCACCCTGCTGCTGTCCATCCAGGACCTGGCCAGGTTCGAGGCGGCGAGCGGCAACTTCCAGGAGGTCATCGACGTCCAGAAGGACCGGTCGTACATTCCGGACATCATCTTCAACGACCGCACGCTGTTCATCTGCATCGGTTCGGTGGACGCATACGTCGACTTCAGCCACATCGGGCAGGGCGACATCACCGAGTCGGCCGACCACAAGACGGTCACCGTCAAGCTGCCCGCGCCGCAGCTGGAGAAGCCGAACATCGACCATGCCAAGAGCTACGTGTTCGCCACCCAGCAGGGCGTCGTCAACAAGATCGGCGATCTGTTCGGCGGGAACCCCAACAAGCAGCAGGAGCTGTACCTGCTCGGCGAGCAGCGGATCGCCCAGGCGGCCCGGGACAGCGGGCTGGCCGACCGGGCGGGCGAGAACACCAGGCAGATGCTGACCCAGATGCTCCGCTCGCTCGGGTACACGTCGATCACGGTCAATATTTCGGCGACCTGACCTCGCCGGCTACCCCATGGCGGTGTTGCGCCAAACGTGGTTGAGTGCTAGCAGGTGACGGCGCACGTACGTACGTACGCGCATCCGGGGCAAGTTGGCACGTTTACCCGATGGGCAAGCCGAGCGGGCTTCGTCACAGTACAGAACTCGGGGCCGATCCGGGGACCTGCTGTTAAGGACTTGGGAGGTGACGGGGTGGCGACCGTCGCGCTCAAAGACGTCACAAAGGTGTTCGCGGACGGCACGGTCGCCGTGGACAACCTCAGCCTTGACGTCGGCGACGGGGAGTTCATGGTGCTCCTCGGCCCGTCCGGCTGCGGCAAATCGACCGTTCTGCGAATGGTCGCCGGGTTGGAGGATCCGACCGCCGGCGCGATCATGCTCGACGGCGAGCTGGCGAACGACCTCGCGCCGCGGGACCGCCGTATCGCCATGGTTTTCCAGGACTTCGCGCTGTACCCACACATGACCGTCAGCGACAACATCGGCTTCCCGCTGCGGCTGTCCGGCGTCGAGACGGGCGCGCGCACCGAGCGGGTCGCCGACGTGGCGAGCGCGCTGGGGATCGGCGACGTGCTGGCCCGCCGGCCGTCCCAGCTCTCCGGCGGGCAGCGTCAGCGGGTCGCGATGGGCCGCGCGATCGTGCGCCGCCCGGGGCTGTTCCTCATGGACGAGCCGCTGTCCAACCTGGACAGCGGGCTGCGCGCCGAGCTGCGCGCGGAGATCTCCGGGCTGACCCGCGAGCTGGGCGTCACCACGCTCTACGTGACGCACGACCAGGCCGAGGCGTTGACCATGGCGGACCGGGTCGCGATCTTGCGCCGGGGGGTCCTGCAGGACGTCGGAACCCCCACCCAGGTCTACGGCCGGCCGGCCACCCTCTACGTCGCGGCGTTCCTCGGCGCGCCCCGGATGAACCTGCTCGAAGCCCAGGTCTACGTGCACCTCGACCGGCACATCGCGCTGCACATGGGCGAGCAGACGCTGTACCTGCCCTGGAGCGACATCCGGGCCCGGGCGGTCGCGCACTACCACGGCGAGCGCATCGTCATCGGGATGCGGGCCGAGGCGCTGACCCCGGTACCCATGGACAGCGACGGCGACATCCTGCGCGGGCGGATCCGTTACCTGGAGCACCACGGCCACGAGTCGCTGGCCTTCCTCGACATCGGGGCGTACGCGGTGATCGTCGACGATGTCGGCGGCACCCCACCGGACATCTCCGAACAGCGCGGGCTGCGCCGGTTCGGCAACCTGGTCCGCCGGGTGACCAAGGGCAGCGCGGACAACGAGCTGGTACCGGCCGGGGTTGCGGCACACAACGGAGGGCACCACGACGGCCGCCCGTCGCCCGGTGGCCGCAACAGTCCGGGCGTCTTCGGCGACGCCGGGCGGCACCATCGCCGCCCCGCTGAGCTGGCGGTACGGCTGGCCCCGTACCCGGCCGTCACCAACGGGCATCCGCTCGCGGTGTCGGTCCGGATGGAGGCGCTGCACTTCTTCGACGACCGGGGCCAGCGCATCGACATCGGCTGGCGCTGAAGCCGACGAGCGCTGACTGGAGCCGCTCCGACGAGCTGCGCGGCTTGCCGGAGTTCGTCGAGGCGGCCCGGGCGATCGCCGAGAACGTGCTGTTCCCGGCCGCCCCGGTGGTGGACGGCGCGGACCGGGTACCGGCCGGGCACCTCGACCTGCTGGCCGCCCGCGGGTTCTACGGCGCGCTCGGGGACGACCTGCCCCGGATCGTGGAGATCCTGGCCGGCGGCTGCCTCTGTACGACCTTCGTGTGGCTCCAGCACCGTGGCGCGCTGCGCGCGGCGGCGGAGAGCACCCGGCCGGGGATCCGCGAGCGGTGGTACGAGCCGCTGGCGCTGGGGCAGCGCCGGGCCGGGATCGCCCAGGGCGCGCTGCGGCCGGGACCGCCGTCGGTCCGGGCTCGGCGGGTCGACGGCGGGTACCGGTTCGACGGCGAGTCACCGTGGGTGACCGGGTGGGACATGATCGACACGCTGTTCACCGCCGCCCGGGACGAGCGGGACGAGGTGGTGTGGGCGCTGCTGCCGGCCCGGGTCGGCGGAGGGCTCGGCGTCGAGCCGCTGGACCTGGTGGCGGTCCGGGCGAGTCGGACGGTGCTGGTGCGCTTCGACGGGTACCTGGTGCCGGACGAGCTGGTCACCGGGTGCCACCCGTACGCGGAGTGGACCGCTCGGGACGCGGCCAACCTGCGGCTGAACGGATCCCTGGCGCTCGGGGTGGCGGCCCGGTGCGCCGCGCTGATCGGTCCCACCCCGCTCGACGAGGCGCTGGACGGGTGCCGGCGCGCGCTGGATGCCGGTACCGCCGGAATGGCGCAGGCCCGCGCGGCGGCGGCGGCCCTCGCGGTCCGCGCCGCCGCGGCGCTGGCCAACGCCCAGGGAGCCGGCGCCGTCCTGCGTGGCAGCCATGCGGAGCGGCTGACCCGCGAGGCGCAGTTCCTGCTCGTGTTCGGTTCCCGGCCGGCCATCAAGACGGCACTCATGCGGTACCTCGCGTATTGACATATGTCGTATCGTCAATGGCCGTGCGAATCAGGGGATATGCCGACGGGACGCCGTGCTGGGCTCGGCTGCGAACCGTCGATCCGGCCACCGCGGCGGCGTTCTACGGTGGGCTTTTCGAGTGGCGCCTGTCCGGCGACCTGTTCCGGCGCGGCGACGCGGTGGTCGCCGGTCTGATCCCGGCGCCGGAGTCGGCACCGGCCTGGCTGACCTACCTGGCCGCCGACGACCTCGGCGCGCTGTGCCACCGGGTCGCGGACAGCGGTGGTGCGGTGGTCGCCGCGCCTTCCGCCGTAGGAGCCTACGGGCACGGCGCGCTGCTGCGTGACCCAGGCGGCGGCGAGTTCGGCGCCTGGCAGCGGGGTACCCTTGCCGGCGCGCAGCTCGGCAGCGAGCCGGACACGGTCTGCTGGAGCGAGTTGGCCACCGGCGACGAGCACGGCGCCGAGCTGTTCTACGGCAAGCTCTTCGGCTGGGTGGCGCAGACCGGGGTGCTGGCGCCCGAGCGGGGATTCCGCGAGTGGCAGGTCAACGGGCGGGTGGTGGCCGGCCTGGTACCGGAGGCGGGCGCGCCGCCGCAGTGGCGCACCACGGTCGAGGTACTCGACGCGGTCGAGACGGTCCAGCGCTGCCTGGATCTCGGCGGGCGGGTCGCGCACGGACCGGTGGACCTGATGGTCGGCCGGTACCTCCGGCTGGCCGACCCGCTGGGCGCGACCTTCGGCGTGATCGAGCTGATCCCGGAGCTGCGCGGCGTCGGCGCAGGCTAGCACCGAGGCGGGCGGCGTCTGGACTGACGAGCGCAGCGAGGAGGGAAGGCGTCGCCTGGAGAGCCTCGGTGCCGCGCGAGCGCAGCGAGCGCCAATATTTCAGCCGCCGAGCAGGCGGCGGGCGCGCAGCAGCTCGGCGACCCCGAGCGCGTGGAACGGGGCGCCCCCGGGTCGGTGCGGCGGGTCGCCGTCGGCCAGCTCGCTGACTGAGCCGAGGCCGTACTCGCCCACGTGCGCCGCCAGGCCGGTGAGGACAGGGCCGGCGGGTACCCCGGTGGCCCGGCACGCGTCTACATAGGCGCCGGCCAGCCAGGGCAACACGCTGCCCTGATCAGGGTCGGTACCGAGGTAGCCGTACTCATGGGGGGCCAGCGAGCGCAGCCCGAGCGGGGTCAGCAGGTGCGCGCCGACCGCGGTGAGCGGCTCGGGGCGCATGCCGTCGAACGGCGCGTACGGGAGGGACCAGGCGAGGAGCTGGTACGGGCGCAGTACCGGGTCGTCGTAGGGCTGGCTGCCGGCGAGCGGGTACGGCGGCGCCGGTACGTCGACGAGGTCGTGCAGCCACCCGTCCGGGGCCGGGTACCGCTTGGCGAAGCCGGTCCGCGCCGCGTCGTACCGGCTGAGCCACCGGCCCGGGTCGGCTCCGGTCAGCTCGTGCAGCCGGGCCAGCGCGCCGAGCGCGTTGACCCACAGCGCGTTGTGCGCCACGGGCTTGCCCGAGCCGTCCGCCAGCAGCCCGTCGGCCGGGTCGGGCAGGTAGTCGCCGAGCAGCTCGGAAAGCGCGGGCCGCAGCGCCGCCGCGAGATCGGCGTCCCCGGTCCGGGTGACGTGCCGCTCGACCGCGTGCGGGTACCACAGCGAGCCGTCCCGGTACCCGAGGAGCAGGGCGCGGCCCTCCTCCGTCCGGCCGGTCTCCAGAAACAGCCCCTCGTACCCGGCGAGCACCGCGCCGTCCGCCGCCCCCGACGACGGGTAACGCGCGACCACCGCCGGGCCGGCGACGATGTGCGCGTCCGCCGCCCGTACCAGGTGGGCGTCCAGGTC